>NZ_RBXX01000002.1:5417156-5718109 GCF_003635025.1 Saccharopolyspora antimicrobica
CTCCGCGACGGCTCCGCCGGCCACGAGCACGCTGCGGCTGGCGAAGCTGCCCAGGCCGAACGGGGCGGTGTCGGTATCGCCCATCACCACCCGCACCTGGTCGATCGGGATGGCCAGCGCCTCGGCGGCCAGCGTCGCCACCGCGGTGTGCGCGCCCTGGCCCATCGCCGAGATGCCCACCGCGACGGTGACCCCGCCGTCGGTGTCGAAGCGCACGTCCGCCGAGTCCTGGCCGCTGCGGATGGCGGTGACGGGGAAGGCGCTGGCGGCCACCCCTTCGATGTAGGTGGCGTATCCGACGCCCAGGTGCGCGCCGGGTTCGGCGCGCTCGCGCTCCTCGGCGAGCATCTGCTCACCCAGCTCGACGGCGCGCTCGAAAGCCTCGCGATGGCTGCCGGAATCCAGCCGCGCGCCCGCGGCGGTCTCGTAGGGCAGGTCTTCCGGGCCGATGATCATCCGGCGGCGCAGGTCGAGCGGATCGATGCCCAGCTCGCGGCCGATCTTGTCCACCAGCCGCTCGATCGCGAAGGTGCCCTCCGGCATGCCGTAGCCGCGGTACCCGTTGGTCGGGGTCTTGTTGGTGACCACGCCTTCGACCGCCACGCACAGGTGCGGGATCCGGTACGGCCCGCACAGCGAGCTGACGGCCACCACGGCCGGGCCGTAGCCGCCTGGGAACGTCTCCCCGGAGCCCAGGTCGGCGCGGACCCGTCCGCGCAGCGCCGCGATGGTGCCGTCGTCGCGGACCGCTGCGGACAGCTCGATGCTCATGTCCCGGGCGTGGCTGGAGGTGAACAGGTGCTCGTGGCGGTCCTCGATCCAGCGGACCGGGCGGCGCAACCGCATCGCCAGCCACGGCACCAGGTACTCCTCGGGGTAGATCACGTTCTTCTGGCCGAAGCCGCCGCCGACGTCCGGCGTGATCACCCGGACGTCGCGCTCGGCCAGCCCGAGCACGTCGGCCAGCATCGTGCGCACCAGGTGGGCGGCCTGGGTGGAGGTCCACACCGTCAGCCGGTCGTCGCGGTACTCGGCCACGACACCGCGCGGTTCCAGCGGGGCGGCCGCGTAGCGGTGCGTCGTGTAGGTGCCGCTGATCGTGCGGAAGCGGTCGAACGCGGCGTCGACGGCGGCGTTCTCCGGTGTGATCGACAGCAGCCGGTTGTCGCCCCACTCCGGGTAGAGCAGCGGTGCGTCGTCGGCCAGCGCCGCTTCGGCGGTCTCGACGACGGGCAGCGGCCGGAGGTCGACCTCGACGAGCTCGGCGGCGTCCTCGGCCAGGTACCGGTCATCGGCGACCACCACCGCCAGCGGGCACCCGACGTAGCGGACCCGGTCGCGCGCCAGCGGGAAGTGCTGGACCGGCCGCACCCACGGGACGAGGTCCGGCACCGGGCCGACGGGCAGGTCCGGGCCGCCGTACGCGGCGTGCGCGCCCGCCTCCAGCGCCGCGGAGACGTCGACGCGGTGGATCTCGGCGTGCGGCAGCTCGCTGCGGACGAACGCGGCCTCGACCATGCCCGGCAGCACCACGTCGGCGACGTAGCGGGCGCGGCCGGTCAGCAGGCGGTCGTCCTCGATCCGGGGTATCCGGGCGCCGAGCAGCGTGGGGCGAGTGCTCTGCATCGGTCGCACCATCCGGCCTCCCGGTCACCGCGGCATCCCGCCTGCTGCCGTGCAGCAAAGGCGATCCTCCGGAAGCCTGCGGCAACCCCGCGCCACGCGCAATCCACCGGAAGGGCATTACCGCTCGTCTGGGCCACCGTCGAGCGTTCCTGGGCACGAACGCGCCCACCGCGATCTGCGCCAACCCCGTGCCCAACCGCACCTAAGGGGAACGTGATGCAACCCAGCCACGGAAACCGCACAACGCGAGATCAGTGCAGAACGTGACCACCACTGTGAATCGCGGAGAGGCGGCACAGTCAGAGCCAGTTGCGGCGTTTGAAGATCGTGTAGAGGGTCAGGCAGACCGCGGCCATCAGGATCACCGCGAACGGGTAGCCGAGGTCCCAGTGCAGTTCCGGCATCAGGTCGAAGTTCATGCCGTAGACCGTGCCGATCAGGGTCGGGGCGAAGAGGATCGCCGCCCACGCCGAGATCTTCTTGACCTCCTCGTTCTGGGCGAGGCTGGCCTCGGTCATCTTCTGCATCTCCGCGTTCTGCGCCTGGGTGACCATGGTGGCGTTGACGGTGAGGATCTTGTCCAGGAGCTGCCGGAAGCCGTCCACGCGCTCGCCCACCGTGGTGGCGTGGTCGGCCACGTCGCGCAGGTAGCGCTGCAGCTCCTCGTCGATGCCGTACTTGTCGAAGCCCGCCTCCAGGTTTCGGAGGATGGTCAGCAGCGGCTGCGTCGCCCGCTGGAACTCGATGACCTCGCGGGTCAGCTCGTAGATGCGCCGCGACACGTGCGGTTCGGCCTCGAAGACCTCGGTCTCGATCTCGTCGATGTCGTTCTGCAGCCCGGCGATCACCGGGGCGTAGCCGTCCACCACGTTGTCCAGCACCGCGTAGAGCACCGCTTCGGGCCCGCGGCGCAGCAGGTCGGGATCCTCCTCCATGCGCCGTCGGACCGCCGACATGTCGGGGGACTGGCCGTGCCGGACGGTGAGCACGAAGTTCGGGCCGATGAACAGGTGCAGCTCGCCGAAGCTGACCTCCTCGGCCTCGTCGACGTAGGTCGCGGCGCGCAGCACCACGAACAGCGTGTCGCCGTAGCGCTCGATCTTCGGCCGCTGGTGCGCGACGATCGCGTCCTCGACGGCGAGCTTGTGCAGGTCGAACTCATCGGCGGCGGCCAGCAGCTCTTCCTCGGCCGGCCGGTAGAGCCCGATCCAGGCCATCGTGCCGGGCTCGCGGCGCAGGTGGCGGTAGGTCTCGGCGAGGCTCATCGGAGTGGCGACGCGCACGCCGTCGCGGTAGATCGCGGTGTCGATCAGCGGTCGGTCGGCCAGCGGGCGCTCGTCTTCGGAACGCGGGTCCATCGAGTGCTCGGGCGCTGGGGGCGCGGCCTGCCGGGGCTTGCGCAGCGACCGGGGACGCCATTCGGGCACGAGAACCTCCTGGGTGTCGGGGCAGGCCGGCCGAAGACCTCGCTGTCCACGATCGGTGAGCCTACCCAGCCGTGGGCCCGGGCCGCTCTCCCGGCGCGGTGCCCAGGATGAAGAAGTCCGTGCTCACCGGGTGGGCGTGCGCGGGCAGCTCGGCGCGCTCCTCTGAACAACGCCCGCCGGTTGATCATGGTGGATCGGCGCTTGACCGCACGCCTTCCGGCGCGGCAGCGGCAGTGGCGCACAGCTGCCCACTCACAGTGCCGGATTCGCACCGGCTTCCTGCGCGCCGTCGCATGGACTCCAGCGGCGGCGTTGGCACCGGCCGGGGCGGGTGTCAAGGGCGGTGGCCGGAGATCACGCCCGGAGCCGGGCCAGTGCTCCGGGCGGCGGTGTTGACCTCTACCATTCGGGGGTGGCCGCCTACGACTTCGACGCCTTCGAGCACTTGGACGCCTCGGCCCTGCCGCAGCGCCAGCAGCAGATCCTGGCCACGATCCAGGACTGGGTGAACCGGCACGGGTACTCGCCGAGCACCCGCCAGATCGGCGAAGCGGTCGGCCTGCGCTCGTCCTCCTCGGTGTCCAAGCACCTGAACGCGTTGGAGGACAAGGGATTCCTGCGGCGCAGCGCCACGGTGTCCCGCCCGATCGACGTCCGCGCCTTCCTCCGGCCCGCGGCGACGCGCGACGAGACCTCGGTGCCGGTGCCCGTGGTCGGCGACATCGCGGCGGGCGCCCCGATCACCGCGGACGAGCACCTCGACGACGTGATGAGCCTGCCCCGCGAGCTGACCGGCCGGGGCAACGTGTTCGGCCTGCGGGTGCGCGGCGACTCGATGGTCGACGCGGCGATCTGCGACGGCGACATCGTGGTGGTCCGCCAGCAGCAGGAGGCTCACTCGGGCCAGATCGTGGCGGCGATGATCGACGACGAGGCGACGGTGAAGGTGTACCGCCGCCGCAACGGCCACGTCCACCTCGAACCCCGCAACCCGGCCTACGAGGTCATCGACGGCGACAACGCGGTCATCCTGGGCGTCGTCGTCTCCGTCCTCCGCCGCGTCTGACCCGAACGAGGTCGTGAGTGCGTAACAGTGTTCGAACACTGTTACGCACTCACGACCCGCGGACGGCTATGCCCGGTCGAGCGCCGGGCGCTTGGGATCGAAGGTCCAGCCCGGGAGCAGGTACTGCATCGCCGCCGCGTCGTCGCGGGATCCGAGTCCTTGTCGCAGGTAGAGCTCGTGGGCTTCCGCCACGCGGTCCAGGTCCAGGTCGACGCCCAGACCGGGGCCGACGGGGACGTCGATGCGGCCTTCGGAGATGCGCAGCGGCTTGCGGGTGAGGTGCTGGCCGTCCTGCCAGATCCAGTGCGTGTCGATCGCGGTGATCTCGCCGGGCGCCGCCGCCGCGACGTGGGTGAACATCGCCAGGGACACGTCGAAGTGGTTGTTGGAGTGCGAACCCCAGGTCAGCCCCCACTCGTGGCAGAGCTGCGCCACCCGCACCGAGCCGCTCATGGTCCAGAAGTGCGGGTCGGCCAGCGGGATGTCCACCGCGGCGGCGCGGATGGCGTGGTGCAGCTGCCGCCAGTCGGTGGCGATCATGTTGGTGGCCGTGGGCAATCCTGTCGCGCGGCGGAACTCCGCCATCGTCTCGCGGCCCGAGTAGCCGCCTTCGGCGCCGCACGGGTCCTCGGCGTAGGCCAGGACGTCGCGCAGTGCGCGGCCGATGCCGATCGCTTCGGCCAGCGACCACGCGCCGTTGGGATCGAGGGTGATCCGCGCTTCGGGGAACCGCTGCGCCAGCGCGGTGACCACTTCGGCTTCGGCCGGGCCCGGCAGGACACCGCCCTTGAGCTTGAAGTCGCGGAACCCGTAGCGCCGCTGCGCCGCCTCCGCCATGCGCACGACCGCTTGCGGCGTCAGGGCTTCCTCGTGGCGCAGGCGCAACCAGTCGTCGTCGGGCTCGTCCACCGGGCTCAGGTAGGGGAGATCGGTCCTGCTCCTGTCACCGACGAAGAACAGGTAGCCCAGCACCGGAACCCGCTCGCGCTGCTGCCCGTCGCCGAGCAGTTCGGCCACCGGCACCTCCAGGTGCTTGCCGAGCAGGTCGAGCATCGCCGACTCGATCGCGGTGACGGCGTGGACGGTGACGCGCAGGTCGAAGGTCTGCGCACCGCGACCGCCGGCGTCGCGGTCGGCGAACCGGCCGCGCACCTCGTTGAGGACCGAGCGCACCCGGGCGACCGGCCGACCGACGACGAGATCCGCGGCGTCTTCGAGCGTCCGGCGGATCGGCTCGCCGCCGGGCACCTCACCGACCCCGGTCCGGCCCTCGGAGTCGGTGAGGATCACCAGGTTGCGGGTGAAGTGCGGGGCGTGCGCCCCGCTGAGGTTGAGCAGCATGCTGTCGTGCCCGGCGACCGGGACCACCCGCATCGCGGTGACCACGGGCTGCTTCTGAGTCATGCGTTCCTCCGCGCAGGGTTGAGAATCGGGGGCCGCCCCGCGTCAGGTGTCGTCCGCGATCGCGCTCGGCAGCAGCGCCGCGGGAACGTCCTGGTAGGCCACGGGGCGCAGGAACCGTTCGATCGCGAGCGTGCCGACGGACGTCGTGCGGGAGTCCGAAGTGGCCGGGAACGGTCCACCGTGGACCATCGCGTGCCCGACCTCGACCCCGGTCGGCCAGCCGTTGAACAGGATCCGCCCGGCCTTCAGCTCCAGCACGGGCAGCTTCCGTTCGGGCGGATCGATGCGCGCGCGGGCCCAGCTGCCCGCGCGCACGACCTCGGCGAACAGCCGCAGCTGGCCGGTGGTGCGAGCGCGTTCTCCGGTCAGGCGGGGGTCGCGTCATCATCAGTCCTCCGGCAGGCGCTCGACCAGGTCGGCCAGCGCGGCGAGTTCGGCGTCGTCCAGATCGACCAGCGGCGGCCGCACCGGCCCGGCCGGGCGCCCGATGACCCGCATGCCCGCCTTCACGATGCTCACCGCGTACCCGGCGCGCCGGTTGCGGATGTCGCAGTACGGCAGCACGAACTCGTTCAGGTACCGGTACACCGCGGTGCGGTCCCGTTCGGCGACCGCGCGGTAGAAGCGCAGCGCGAACTCCGGCACGAAGTTGAACATCGCCGACGAGTAGGTGGTCACGCCCAGCTCCAGCAGCGGCAGCGCGAAGGTCTCCGCGGTCGGCAGTCCGCCGACGTAGGTGAGCCGGTCGCCGAGCCGGGAGTACAGGCGGGTCATCTTCTCCACGTTGCCCACGCCGTCCTTGAACCCGACCAGGTTCGGGCAGTCCTCGGCCAGCTCCGCGACGGTGGTGTCCTCGAAGACCGCGTTGGCCCGGCTGTAGAGGACCACGCCGAGCTCGGTGGCGGCGCAGACGGCCCGGACGTGCGCGGCGAGCCCGGCCTGGTCGGCTTCGGTGAGGTAGGGCGGGAGCAGCAGCAGTCCGGCGGCTCCGGCGCGCTCGGCGGCGCGGGCCATCTCCACCGCCGTCGCGGTGCCGTACCCGGCGGGCGCGATCACCGGCAGGCCCGCCGGGGCTTCCCCGACGGCGGCGGTCACCACCTGCTCCACCTCGGCCGGGGTGAGCGAGAAGAACTCGCCGGTGCCGCCGGCCGCGAACAGCCCGGCCGCGCCGAAACCGCTCAGCCAGCCGATGTTCTCGCGGTAGGCGGCCTCGTCGAAGCCGAGGTCGGGCCGGAAGTGGGTCACCGGGAAGGACAGCAATCCGCTGGCGAGCTGCCGGGCCATGTCGGTGGGCGAGTACGCGGACATCAAAGATCTCCTCCGTGGGCGATTCCTGGCGACGTCGTTGCTTTCCGCGCGGCCCGGCGGCTGGGCGGTGCGTCCGCTGACGAGCAGGAGCGACTTCTTCGGATGGTGCGGGACCGGTCTGCGATCGACAGTAAGGTGACGCATCAATGCCGGTCCAACTCAAACAATGCATCTACTGATACCGGGACAGCATCGATGTTCACGCTCAACCAACTCACCGGTTTCGTCGCAGTGGCCGAGGAGCAGCACTTCGGCCGGGCCGCGCAGCGGCTGCGCATGACCCAGCCCCCGCTGACGCGGCAGATCCAGCAGCTGGAGAAGGAGCTCAAGGTCCAGCTGTTCGACCGCACCAGCCGCACCGTGCGGCTGACCCCGGCGGGCCGCGCGTTCCTGCAGGACGCACGACGCCTGCTGCACGAGGCGGAGAACGCCGCGCTCTCGGTGCGGCGCGTGACCCTGGGCCAGGCGGGCATCGTCCGCATCGGCTTCACCGCGACCTCGGCCTACGGCGTGCTCGGCGGCCTGCTGGCCACCGTTCGCGAGCACCTGCCGCACGTGGACGTGGTGCTGCACGAGCTGGTGACCCGCGACCAGGCCGAACGGCTGTCGGGCGGTTCCCTGGACCTCGGGCTGGCCCGCCCGCCGGCCGCGCGCCCCGAACTGGCGTCGCGGCTGTTCCGCTCGGAGCCGCTGCTGGCCGCGCTGCCGGACGGGCATCCGCTCGCCGGGAGCTCCGAACCGCTGGAGCTGGGCGAGTTCCACGGCACCGACGTGGTGATGTACTCGCCGACCGAAGCGCGGTACTTCCACGAACTGCTCGTCACGGCCTTCGGCCGGGCCGGGGTGCAGCCGACGTACGTGCAGCACGTCAGCCAGATCCACACCGCCCTGGCGCTGGTGCAGGTCGGGCTCGGCAGCGCGCTGGTGCCCGCGACCGCGGCACGGCTGCACTTCGAGGGTGTGAGCTTCCGCCCGCTGCGGCTGCCCGAACCGGATCCGGTGGAACTGCACCTGGTCTGGCGCCGCGCGAACGACAACCCGGCCCTGCACGCGCTGCTCGACCTGCTCTGACCCGCGGGCACTCAGCGGCTCCTCGCCCGGACGAGCCGCTGCACCAGCGGGAACAGGGCGACCACGGCCAGGAGCACCAGCAGGGTGCCGGAGATCGGTCTGGTGAAGAAGCCGGCCGGGTCGCCGCCGAACAGCAGCAGCGACCGCCGCAGCGAGGTCTCCAGCAGCGAACCGAGGACGAACGCCAGCACCAGCGGGCCGGGTTCGAAGCCGTACTTCTTCATCAGGTAGCCGAGCACGCCGAACACGATCACCAGCGCGATGTCGAAGACGCTGTTGCGGACGGTGTAGACGCCCAGCAGCGTGATCAGCACCGTGATGGGCGCGAGCACCGTCGGGCGCACCCGCAGGATCTTCACGAACAGCCCGACCAGCGGGACGCTCATGATCAGCAGCAGGACGTTGCCGAGGTACATGGAGTTCACCACGCCCCAGAACAGCTCCGGGTCCTCGTCGACCAGCTGCGGTCCCGGCGTCACGCCCTGCACCAGCAGCGCGCCGAAGATCATCGCCATCGTGGCGTTCGCCGGGATGCCGAGCGTGAGCAGCGGGATGAACGACGACGTCGCCGCGGCGTTGTTCGCCGTCTCGGGTGCGGCCACGCCCTCGACGGCGCCGTGGCCGAACCGCTCCGGGCTCTTCGACCGGCGCTTCTCCACCGCGTAGGCCGCGAGCGAGGAGAGCGTCGCGCCACCGCCGGGCAGCACGCCGAGCGCGAACCCGAGCACCGAACCCCGGCCGATCGCCCCGGCCGACTGCCGGAGGTCTCCGCGCGACGGCCAGGCGTTGGCGACCCGGGCGGCGGTCGTCGCGCCCCGCTGCCGCTGTTCGAGGTTGTGGAGGATCTCGCCCAGCCCGAACAGGCCCATCGCGATCGGCACGAAGTCGAGCCCGTCGGAGAGCGGCAGCAGGTCGAAGGTGAACCGCTCGGTGCCGGTGAAGGCGTCCCGGCCGACCGTGGCCAGCAGCAGGCCCGCGCACGCGGCGATGAGGGCCTTCACCCGGCCGCCGTTGCTGACGGTGGCGACCAGCAGGATGCCGAGCAGGGCGAGGGCGGTGTACTCGGGCGGGCCGAAGTCGAGCGCGAACCCGGCGATCAGCGGCGCGAGCACCGACAGCGCCACGATCGAGGCGGTGCCGCCGACGAACGACCCGATCGCCGCGATGCCCAGCGCCGTCCCGGCCCGGCCCTGGCGGGCGAGCGCGTGGCCGTCGAAGACCGTCACCACCGACGACGCCTCGCCGGGCAGCCGCAGCAGCACCGAGGTGATGGTGCCGCCGTACTGCGCGCCGTAGAAGATGCCTGCGAGCATGATGATCGCCGTGACCGGTTCGACGTTGAAGGTCAGCGGCAGCAGGATCGCGATCGTGGCGGCCGGGCCGAGCCCGGGCAGCACGCCGACCAGCATCCCGATCACCACGCCGAGCAGGCAGTGGAGCAGGTTGGCGGGTTCGAGAACGACGCCGAACCCCTCGATCACCGGGGCCAGATCCATCGCCGCTCCTAACGACAGTGTTGGTGGGCAGAGCGACCTGAGGAATTTCCCGGAACGGCAGGGCTTTTCCAGCGCGGTGCTGCCGGTTCCGGGCGCTGGGTTCGGGCTAGAACAGGTGCGGGACGGGCACCTTCAGCAGGCCGACGAACACCACGTAGAACGCCACCACGATGCCGAGGCCGCCGAACACCGACATCGACCACGACTCCCGGCCGAGGAACCGCAGCCACGCGAACGCCAGCAGTGCGGCCGGGATCTCGAACCCGATGACGGTGATCGCGGCGGCGAAACCGGCCATGGTGGCGATCCCGGCCAGGACCGTCCAGCTCGCCGGTGACATCCGCTCCGCGTCGTTCGTCCGCCGCGCCAGCAGGCCGAGCACGACGCCGAGCACCGCGAGCACAACGCTGACCAGGAACGGCCAGGTCCCCGCCGCCGGTTCCGCGGCGCTGCCCAGCCCCAGCGACCAGGACCCGACCGCGCCGCAGATCCCGACGACGACCACGGCGAGCGCGACGACCACGTTCGCGGCCATCCCGGCCGGACGCCGGTGCTCCGGCTCGGCGTCGCTCACTTCGGCCCGCCGAGGTCGATCCCGTACTGCTGGGTCATGGCGCGGTAGCGCTCCAGCGAGCTCGTCCACTCCTGCGCCACCTGCGCGCCGTCGACCTCGTGCGGCGTGAGCAGGTTGTCCTCGTTGAACTTCCGGTAGCGCTCGGCGGCGAAGGTGGCCTGGAACGCCTTGCGCAGCCGCTCCACGCGCTCCGGCGGGGTGCCCTTCGGCGCGACGATCGCGCGGAACTGCGAAACCCGCACGTCGTAGCCCTGTTCCACGGCAGTCGGGGTGTCCGGCAGGTACCGGCTGCGCTGCGCGGCGAAGGTGGCGATCGGAGTCAGCCGGCCGGCCTCGATCTGGCCGATCGCCTCGCCGAGCTGGATGGCGGCGACGTCGACCTGGTCGCCGAGGACCGCGGTCATCGCCGGTGATCCGCCGTCGAAGGGCACCGCGGTGCCTGCGATCCCGGCCTGCTCGAACAGCAGCTCCTGGGCCAGCTGGCTGCCGGTGCCGACGCCCGTCGTGGCGAACTTGAGGTCGCGGCCCGCCCGGGTCAGGTCCGGCACCGAGCGCAGGCCGGAGGCGGTGTTGGCGACGAGGACGTAGTCGTCCTGCGAAACCCCGGTGATCACCTCGAAGTCGTTGATGTCGACGGCTTCCTCCGGCGCGACCGCCAGTGGCGTGATCGAGGTCAGCGACGCGTTGAGCACCAGGACGTGCTGGCCGTCGGGCTGCGCGCCGGCGAGTTCGTTCGCGGCCAGCGCCCCGTTGGCGCCGGGCGTGTTGACCACCGGCATCGCGACGCCGAGGTCGTTGGCGGCGCCGTCGGCCAGGGCACGACCGATGAGATCGGTGCTCCCGCCGGGAGCCTGGCCGACGAGCATCGTCACCGGGCCGCTGGGGAACTCCGCGCCGCCGCTGGACAGGTTTCCCCCGCACGCGGCGAGCGGCAGGGACAGCACCGCGGCGAGCACGGGCGGCAGAACTCTTCGGCGTGCAGGCGATTTCGACGTCATTCGGGGCTCCTTCGGTCCGAGGCGGCCCACCGTTCCGCTGTGAGCGCGGTCACGATGTCGAACGCTCGGCAGCCTAAGTTCGCGTCCGATGCGTGTCCAAGGTCGATTGGGTATCGAGTGATACCGTCCGCGCATCGCCGCCCGAAACCCGCGCGTCACCCGGGGTGGTGTCAATTCCGCGCGAGATCGACCGTCACCCGGGTGCACGTCGATTTCTCGCCGAATTGACGCTCCGTTCGGCGGTGGGCGTGTTTTCGATGCGGGCAGGGTATTGATCGATGTTCATTCGGTGTTGGACCGGAATCGCTGCGCCCACTTAATGTCCTGGTCACTGCGGACCGCTCCGCAGCGACCGGGAGGACACCGATGTCTGACACCGCAACAGCTTCCACCGTCGGGCGGGCAGGTGCGCCGACCAGCCGCCGCATCCCGACCCGCTACTTGGTCCTGTCGCTGATCTTCATCATCACGGCCCTCAACTACGCCGACCGCAGCAGCCTGTCGATCACCGGAACCAGCCTGCAGGCCGATCTCGGCTTCGACAGCGTGCAGCTCGGCTACATCTTCTCCGCGTTCAGCTGGGCCTACGTGGTGGGGCAGCTGCCCGGCGGAATCCTGCTCGACCGCTTCGGCGCCCGCCGCGTCTACGCCCTGAGCCTCGCGCTGTGGACGGTGGTCACCGCCGCGATCAGCCTGGTCGGGCTGATCACCACACCGGTGCTGGTGTCGGTGGCGATCATCTTCGCGCTCCGGCCTTCTCCACCCGCCCGCTCTGGGCCTCTACCTCTCGCAGTGCGCGGTGAACGCGCTGACCTACTTCTTCATCACGTGGTTCCCGGTCTACCTGGTCGAGGGCCGCGGATTGTCCCTGCTGGAGGTGGGTTTCGTCGCGGCGCTGCCCGCGCTGTGCGGGTTCGCCGGTGGTCTGGCGGGCGGTTTCGCCTCCGACGCCCTGCTGCGCCGCGGTCACTCGCTCACCTTCGCCCGCAAGCTGCCGTCGGTCGTCGGCATGACGCTCGCGACCAGCATCGCGCTGTGCAGCATCACCGACAGCAGCGCGCTGATCGTGGCGATCATGACGCTGGCCTTCTTCGGCAAGGGAATCGGCTCGCTGGGCTGGGCGATCACCACGGATCTCGCGCCGCCGCAGGCCACCAGCTTCGTCGGCTCGACGATGAACGCGTTCGGCAACATCGCGGGCATCGTGACGCCGATCGTCATCGGCTACACCGTGCAGGCCACCGGTTCCTTCGACGTGGCGCTGTGGTTCGTCGCCGCGCACGGGGCGCTGGCGCTGGTCGGGCTGGCCGTGATGGGCACGATCAAGCGCATCCGGCTGGACGAACCGCGATGAAGTCCACAATGGACTAACGGGAGAGGGAGCTCATGACCGAATCGGCAACGCTGGACCGGATCACCCGCGTGGAGATCTCGTCGGTGACGCTGCCGCTGCCCACCGCGATCAGCGACGCCAAGGTGCTCACCGGGCGGCAGAAGCCGATGACCGAGGTGGCGGTGCTGTTCGCCGAGATCACCACGGCCGGGGGCCTGGAGGGCATCGGGTTCAGCTACTCCAAGCGCGCGGGCGGCCCCGGGCAGTACGCGCACGCGCGGGAGATCGCCCCGGTGCTGATCGGCGAAGATCCCAGCGACATCGCCAAGATCTGGGACAAGCTCGTCTGGGCCGGGGCCTCCGTCGGCCGCAGCGGGTTGGCGGTGCAGGCGATCGCCGCCTTCGACGTCGCGCTGTGGGACCTCAAGGCCAAGCGGGCGGGCCTGCCGCTGGCGAAACTCCTCGGCGCGCACCGCGATTCGGTGCGCTGCTACAACACCTCCGGCGGTTTCCTGCACGCGCCGATCGAGGAGGTGGTGGAGCGCGCGGCGGAGTCGGTGGCAGGCGGCATCGGCGGCATCAAGATCAAGGTCGGCCACCCGGACAACGCCGTCGACCTGGCCCGGGTGACCGCGGTCCGGGAGGAGATCGGCGACGGCGTGGCGCTGATGGTCGACGCCAACCAGCAGTGGGACCGCCCCACCGCGCGGCGCATGTGCCGAGCGCTGGAACCGCTGAACCTGGTGTGGATCGAAGAACCCCTGGACGCCTACGACTTCGAGGGCCACGCCGTGCTCGCGTCGAACTTCGACACCCCGATCGCGACGGGGGAGATGCTGACCAGCGCGGCCGAGCACCGCGAGCTGATCCGGGCGGGCGGAGCCGACGTCGTCCAGCCCGACGCCCCGCGGGTCGGCGGCATCACCCAGTTCCTGAAGGTGATGTCCCTGGCCGACGACCGGAACCTCCAGCTGGCCCCGCACTTCGCGATGGAGATCCACATCCACCTCGCGGCGGCCTACGCCCGGGAACCGTGGGTGGAGCACTTCGAATGGCTCGACCCGCTCTTCGACGAGCACCTCCGGATCGAGAGCGGCCGGATGCACGTGTCACCGCGCCCGGGCCTCGGGGTGACGATCAGCGACCAGGCCCGCTCCTGGACGGTCGCCCGGCACGAAGTCCGCGCCTGAGCGGGCGGCTACGGTGTCCGGCATGGACAGCGTGGACGGGATTCGGGACAGGTTGCGGGATTTCGCGGCGGCGCGGGACTGGGAGCAGTACCACACGCCGAAGAACCTCGCGATGGCCCTCAGCGGCGAGGCCGGCGAGCTGGTCGCCGAGCTGCAGTGGCTCGACGGCGCCCCGGGAGCGGTGGAGGGTCCGCTCAAGGAGCGGCTGGCCGACGAAGCGGCGGACGTCCTGCTCTACCTGATCCGGCTGGCCGACGTAGCAGGCATCGACCTCGTTGAAGCCGCCAACGCCAAGATCGACCGAAACGAGACCCGCTTCCCCCCGATCACCTGAGCTCGGTCGTGAGTGCGTAACAGTGTTCGAACACTGTTACGCACTCACGACTCACTTGCGCTGCTCGCGGAGGCGCGCTGCTTCCGCCTTCTGCTCGGCCTTGTCCTTGATCCGCGCGGCTTCCCGCTTGACCTCGGCCTGGGTGGCGCGCTCCTGCTGGAGCCACTCCGGGTCCCGCTCCTTGAGCTCGTTGATCTGCTCGGTGGTGAGCGGATCGGTGATGCCCGCGCGGGTCAGGCCGCCGATGGAGATGCGCAGCCTCGCCGCGACGACCTGGCGGGGGTGCGGACCGTTGCGGCGCAGCTCGCGGAGCCACTCGGGCGGATCGGTCTGCAGCGCGTTGAGCTCGTCGCGCGAGACGACACCCTCCTGGAACTCCGCGGGGGTGGCTCCGAGGTACACGTTCAGCTTCTTCGCCGCGGTTGCGGGCTTCATCGTCTGGGAGGTCGGGCGCGACTTCATGCCCTCCAGGGTATCGACCGCATGCGCACCACCTGCGCAGACGCCCGGTAACCTGGGCCGCGTGACTGGATCGGACGAGCAGCCCTCGTTCACGCTCGCCTACGTGGCGGGTGTGACGCCCGGCAAGTGGGCGCGCAAGTGGGCGGAGCGGATGCCCGAGGTGCCGCTGGAACTGGTCCAGGTGCCCGCTGCCGACGCCACCGCCGCGGTGCGGGACGGCGACGCCGACATGGTGCTGCTCCGGTTCCCGGCCGACCGCGAGGGGCTGCACGCGATCCCGCTCTACACCGAGACGACCGTGGTGGTGGTCCCGAAGGACCACGTGGTGGCCGCGGTCGACGAGGTCTCCGGCGAGGACCTCGCCGACGACGTCGTGCTGCACCCGCTCGACGACACCCTCGACTGGGAGCGCCCGCCGGGCCGGCCGGCGATCGAGCGCCCGGCCACCACCGGGGACGCCATCGAGCTGGTGGCGGCCGGGGTGGGGCTGCTCGTGGTCCCGCAGTCGCTGGCCCGCCTGCACCACCGCAAGGACCTCACCTACCGCCCGCTCACCGACGCGCCGCAGTCGCGCGTCGCGCTGTCCTGGCCGGAGGAGGAGACCACCGACCTGATGGAGCAGTTCATCGGGATCGTGCGCGGCCGGACGGTCAACAGCACCCGCGGCCGCCCGCCGACGCCCCCGCAGGAGAAGCGCAAGCGCCCGGCCGAGGCCAAGAAGCCGGCCGCCCGCCCGCGCGCGGGCAACCCGCGTGGCGGCAAGCGCGGGAAGCCGCGCCGCCGCTCGTAGCCGTCAGCGGTCGAAGCTGGCGAAGTAGGCCGCTGCCATGTCCTCGCCGCCGTGCCCCAGCTCGGCGGCGCGGTTGAAGCGCTGCGCCGCGGCCTCGGCGACGTCGAGCCGCACACCGTGCTCCCGGCCCGCCTGGACGATCAGCTCGGCGTCCTTCGCGGCGGTGGTCACGGCGAAGCTCGGCGGGCTCAGCCGGTCCTCGAGGATCGCCCGGCCCTTCGAGTGCAGGTAGCCCATGTCCAGCGCGCCGCCGCTGATGATGTCGAAGAACCCCTGCGGGTCCACGTCCAGGCCCTTGGCCAGCGCGAGCGCCTCACCAGCGGCGTTGGTGACGGCCAGCACCCAGCTGTTGGCCACGAGCTTGAGCTTCGTGGAGCTCGCCGCGGCACCGTCCTCGCCGGTCCACACCGTGCGGGAGCCGATGGCGTCGAACACCGGCGTCACCGCGTGCCTGCTCTCGCTCGGCCCGGCGGCCAGCACGACGAGCGTGCCCTCCTCCGCGGGCTGGCGGGTGCCGAGGACGGGAGCGTCGAAGAAGACGAGCTGCTGCTCGCGGGCCAGCGCGGCCAGCTCTCCGATCGACCCGATCCCGACGGTGGTCGACTGCACCCACGCGGTGCCGGGGCTGGTCCCCGCTTCCCGCATGACGTCGAGCACAGCCGCGCCGTCGTGCAGCATCGTGACGACGACGTCGGCGCCTTCGACGGCCTCTGCCGGGGTGCCTGCGACGTGCACGCCGTCGGCGGCCAGCGGTTCGGCCTTCGCCCGCGTGCGGTTCCAGGCGCGCACGGGGTGACCGGCGCGAGCGAGATTGCGGGCCATCGCGGCGCCCATGATCCCCGTGCCGAGCACGCTCGTGATCATGATGTGGACCTCCTCGGTTTCGCGGTGTTCCTGCCGCCGGGCGAGCAGCAGGTCAGGGCTGGGCCTCGACGCGGGCGAGGCCGTCGAGCGTCGCGGCGACGATCTGGCGCTGGGCATCGGCTCGGCTGGTGGTGGGCTGCCCGTCGCCGGATTGCGGGCCGTAGTCGCCGAAGTGCGCGTGGACGGCGCCGGGGACGGCGACGAACTCGGTGTCCGCCGGCAGCGGCGCCTGCCGGACCGCAGCGGGATCGGACAGCCCGTCGCGGGTGCCGTAGATCGAGGTGACGTCGAGGTCGCGGACCTCGACATCGGGGTAGGACGCCCACAGCAGCAGGCCCCGCACCTGGTCGGGGCGGCTGTTGGCCAGCCGCGCCGCGGCGGGACCGCCGAGCGAATGCCCGCCCGCCACCCAGCGCTGTGCGCGGCCGAAGGCCTGTTCGCCCTGGCCGGAGTGCAGGATCGCCATGCCCAGCGGTGGTTTGAGCACGACCACGGGGTACCCGGCTTCGGCCACCGGGCGCAGCAGCGGCAGGTAGGCGCGGGAATCGACGCGGGCTCCCGGGTAGAACACCAGCCCGGTGCCGCGGTGCTGCCCGCTGGGGATCAGCTCGATCTCGGTGGCGCGGTCCACGACGGTGACCGCCGCGTCACTGCGCATCTCCTCCCGCGCGGTGGGCGTGGCGGCCAGGGGACAGGTGTAGAGCAGGACCGCGCACGCGATGGCTGCGGCCAGCACGGCCAGCGAACGCGTGATCCAGCGGCGGAGTGGCATGGGGCGCGGGTCTCGTCCGGTGGTGCGTAGGGTCTGCGGCGTGGTGACGCGTCGTTGGTTCCGGGCCGGGTTGTCGGCGATCGTCCTGGCCGTGGTGGCCGCGATCGGCGTCGGCGCGTGGGAGCCGGTCGCCGCGATGCACCCGGCCTACGCGACGGTCCTGGTCGTGACCGGCGCGGTGGCGCTGATCGGCGTGGTCACCGGTCTGCGGCAGCGGTGATCCCGATGCTACGCCACTGATCGTCACCCCAGCCCGGGCAGCACGAGCACCAGCCACAGCGCGGCCGGGACGACGGCGACGATGACCGCGCCGTAGACCATGAGCTGCCGGAAGAACGCGTCGCGGTCGACTCCCTTGGCGTTGGCGAGCACGATCGCGCCGTTGGTGGAGAACGGGCTGACGTCGACCACGGTGGCGGCGATCGCCAGCGCGGTGATCATGCCGATCGCGCCGATGCTGCCGGTCTGCAGGAACGGCACGGCCAGCGGGATGAGAGCGCCCATGAGGCCCACCGACGAGGCGAAGGCCGAGACGATCGCGCCGATGTAGCAGAGCAGGAGCGCGGCGAGCAGCGGGACGCCGATGCCCGCCACGGAGTTGCCCACGTAGTCGATCGTGCCCATCTCCTGCAGCACGCCGACGTAGGTGAGCACTCCGCAGATCAGCAGCACGGTCGGCCACGCGACCTCGCTGGGCGCCTGCTTGCACATCTCGGGGGAGAGCACGCTCAGGACGACGGCGATGGTCATCGCCACGAGCCCCACGTCCAGGCCGAACCCGAGCGTGGTGACCACCAGGACGACCAGTCCGGTCAGCGTGAGCACCCGGTCGCGGTTCAGGCGGAGCTCCTCGACGGGCTCCGCACCGGCGTCGCCGGCTCCCGCGCCGACGGTGACCAGCTGCTTCTCCGCGGCACGCAGCCGCAATCCGCCGAACACCACGAACACGACGGCGGCGATCGCCGCGTTGACCACGAGGCTGCCCAGGAACAGCACGACCGGATCACCCGGCAGCCCGCTGCGCTCCACGACGCCGTTGACGATGGTGCCGTAGATGCTGATCGGGGAGAAGCTGCCCGCCTGCGTGCCGTGCACCACCATCGCGCCCATGAGCAGCGGGTTGATCCGGTACTGCGCCGCGAGGTTCAGCGCGATCGGCGCGACGATGGCGGCCGCCGCCGGGCTGACGGCCCCGATGGCGGTCAGCACCGCGCCGATGCCGAACATCACCCACGGGATCAGCGCGATCCGCCCGCCGACCAGCCGCACGGCCTGCCGCACCAGCCAGTCCGTGGTGCCGTTGGCCCGCGCGATGGCGAACAGGAACGTGACGCCGACCAGGACGACGAACAGGTCACCGGGGAACCCGGCGAAGATGTCGTCCTCGGACATCCCGCCGACCAGGGTGCCGACCAGGAACGCCGCGGCGAAGGCCAGCAGGCCCATGCTGACCGACAGCGTCGTGGTGATGACGAACGCGGCGACCAGCACCAGGATCGAGATCAACTCGGGCGGCACCATTGCCTCCTTGCCGAGCGGGGCGCCGGCACCCGGATGTGGTGCGTGGCACAGTGGCTGATTGGCCAGGCCACTTTCAGCGATCAGACCCCCGAAGTCAAGACCCGAATGGTCAACTGGCTCAGCCAGTGCTTCGCGGGAGCCGAAGTGTCCCGATCCGCGGGGATGTCGGACGCCACCGGTATGACTGGGCATGACCGTGAGCGCGCACGGCTTGACGAGAGGAATGTCGGAACATGCCCCCGCACATCCCTGATTCGCACCTCACGTCCCGGCAGGCGGTGAACCGCGTGCGCCTGCTCCTGGAAGATGCCGGGCACATCGTCGAAGAGGTCTCCGGGACCAGTGATTTCGGTGAGGACCTGCGGGTGACGTTCGGGGCGAAGAACAAGAGGACCCCGTACACGGTCGCGATCCAGGTCAAGGGCGGTCGTTCCCACCGGCGGAAGTACGGGTACTGCGTCCGTGTCGGCAAGCACGGCGACAACTGGGCGGAAACCAACATTCCGGTCGCCTGCGTCGTGCACGACCCCGACGTGGACGGGCTCTTCTGGACGAACGCCAGCCGTGAGCTCCACCATGCGAAGCTCACGATGACCGGCCTGTCCTCGCTCCGCATTCCCGGCGATGCGCGTCTCGACGAGGAGACCCTGCCCGAGTTCGTCGGCGAGATGCGCGGCTACATCGACGGATCGAGGGGCATCGACCGTGCTGTCGAAGAGCTCTGCGGAGTACGCGTCGGGCCGAGGGACTACGTCGCCTACGCGCCGAACATCCACGGAGAGCAGATGGTCTTCATCCAGCGGTGGGAAGCGGAGCGCTCACTGCTTCTCCACGTCGATCTCGATTGGCAGCCGATCGAGATCACCAGGGAGGACTTGCTCCTGCCCGGCACGGACGAGCACAGGCGACGTATGCCTCACGAGACGCTCCGCAACACGCCGTTGATCGGAGACATCATCCTGGACGTGAACGAAGCTATCTGGATCATGTCGTGCTTCATGAACAGCGAGTGGCACAGCCCTCGGCGGGACTCCTGACCGGAACCGGCGGTCGAGCCACGCTCCCGTGGTCCGGCTGGAACATGTCCGAACCGCAGGGCTTGTAGCGCAGCGGCCTCCGGGCAGGTCTCACCGCTCGCCGCGGGCGGCCGACAGGTGTGCCTTCGCCGCTTGCTCCAGGTGCACGAGGTCGCAGGACACGGTGGCGTAGGTGTAGCCCTGCGCGAGGCGGTGCGCGGCGACTTCGCCGCTCGGGGTGTGGATGCCCGCCGCGATTCCGGCGTTCGCGGCGGCCTCGGCGATCTTCGTCAGCGCCGCTTCGAAGGCGTCGTCCACGGCGGGGTCGGACGCGGTCGCGCCGCCCACTGCCAGCCGCAGGTCGGCCGGGCCGACGTAGATGCCGTCGAGGCCCGGTGTCGCGCAGATCTCGGTGACGTTCGCCAGGCCCTCCGGGGTCTCGATCATCGCCAGCACCAGCGCCGATTCGTTCGCCTCGGCGGGATCGGGTCCCACCCGCAGCTCGCTGCGCATCGGGCCGTAGGAGCGGCGGCCTTCCGGCGGGTAGCGCGTGGCGCGCACCGCCGCTGTGGCGTCCTCGGCGGTGTCGACCAGCGGCACGATGATGCCGGTCGCGCCCGCGTCGAGCACCCGGCCGATGGCGAACGGATCGTTCTGCTCGACGCGCACCACGGCGGCCGACGTCGCGCCCGCGTCGATGGCGAGCATCGCGTTGCGGATGCCGGTGGAACCGAGCATGCCGTGCTGGGCGTCGACCACCACGTAGTCGTAGCCGAGGCGGGCCAGGCGCTCGGTGGCGATCGGGTCGTCGAGCACGACCCAGTAGCCGATGGCCTGCCGGCGGCCGCGGACGTGGCGGGCGAACTCGAGTGCGTTCACGGGATGTCCTCCTGGTCTCCGGGTCGCGCGCCGGTGCCTGGTGGTTCGGAACGCTGGCATAGTTGCGCGCAATGCGCAATATGGATAGCGTGAATTGCGCAGAATGAGCTGCGAGGTGGCGTGCATGGGAGTGCCGGATTCCGGCGGGATGTTCCGCAGGTTCCTGGCGTCCCGGTGCCGTGGGGGAGCCGCCGAGCCGGGGACGTTCACGATCTTGAGTGCGCGTTTCGCGCAAAAACGGGAAACCCGGTTCGACCCTTTCGCGGCCAGCCGACGCGACCTCCAGGAGGCACAGTGAGTTCCTCGCCCGTCATAGCCGTCACCATGGGAGACGGGGCAGGCATCGGCCCCGAAGTCGTGGTCGGCGCGCTCGCCGACGCCGCCGTGCACGAGCTGTGCCGCCCGCTGGTCATCGGTGACGCCCGCCGGCTGCGGGAAGCGGCCCGGCTGCGCGGTGCGGCGGTCGACATCGTCGCGGTCGGCTCCGTGGCCGAGGCCCGCTTCGGGCCCGGCCGCATCGATGTGGTCGATCTCGGTCTGCTGCCGGAGGATCTGCCGTGGGGCGAGCTGAGCGCGGTGGCCGGTGAGGCGGCCTATCAGTACGTGCGCGTCGCCGCGGAACTCGCGGTCGCCGGCGAGGTGCAGGCGATCTGCACCGCCCCGCTCAACAAGGAGGCGCTGCACGCCGCGGGGCACATGTTCCCGGGGCACACCGAGCTGCTCGCCGCGCTGACCGGCACCGAGGAGGTGTCGATGATGCTGTCCACGCCGAAGATCAAGGTCATCCACGTGACCACGCACATCGGTCTGATCGACGCCATCGCCCGGATCGAGCCCAGGCTGGTGGCGCGCACGGTTCGCCGCGGGCACGAGGCGATCCGCGCTTCGGGCGTCGAAGCGCCGGTCATCGGCGTGTGCGGCATCAACCCGCACGCCGGGGAGAACGGGCTGTTCGGTGCGGGCGAGGAGGAGGAGAAGATCGTGCCCGCGCTGGAGCAGCTGCGCGCCGAGGGCATCGACGCGCGCGGCCCGCTGCCCGCCGACACCGCGTTCTTCCTCGCCGGCCGCGGTGACTACGACCTGATCGTCGCGATGTACCACGACCAGGGCCACGCGCCGGTCAAGGTGCTGGGCATCGAGGCGGGTGTCAACATCACCGTGGGCCTGCCGGTGATCCGCACGTCGGTGGACCACGGCACGGCCTTCGACATCGCCGGAACCGGCGCGGCCGACGTCGGTAGCATGATCGAGGCGCTGCGCCAGGCCGCGGACCTGGCGCCGGTTTCCGTCAGCTGAAAGGGACGTCGAGTGCCCCGCGATTCCAAGCTCCGCCGGGAGGCCATCGTCCAGCTGGCCACCACCACCGGGCTGACCGGTGTGGACGAGTTGTCCGCCCACTTCGGCGTCACCGCGTCGACGATCCGGCGCGACCTCGCCCAGCTGGAGCGGGCGGGCGCGCTGGCCCGCACCTACGGCGGTGCGATGGCGATCGTCGCGCACCCCGAGGCGAGCCTGCGCCAGCGCGTCGGCGAGGAGTTCGAGGCGAAGCGGTCCATCGCCCGCTGGGCGGCCCGGCAGCTCAGCGCGGGCGAAACGGTGCTCCTCGACGCGGGTTCGACCACCGGCGCGCTGGCCCACGAACTGCGCGGCGGCCCGGCGCTGACCGTGGTGACCACCGGCATGACGGCGCTGCAGGAGCTCTCCGCCTCCGAGGAGGTCACCGTGGAGTGCCTCGGCGGGGTCCTGCGCCCGAAGAGCCAGGGTTTCATCGGCCCGCTGGCCGAAGCGGCGCTGGAGCGCCGCACCTTCGACCGGGTCTTCCTGGGCGCCGACGGCGTCACGGCCGAGGACGGCATCTGCGAGGCCGACATCCGCCAGACGCGCCTCAAGGAACTGATGGCGCGTCGCGGCGACCACGTGTACGTCCTGGTCCACGCGGCCAAGATCGGCCGCCGCCCGTTCCACGCCTGGGCCCCGCTCCCTCCGAAGTGGACATTGGTCACGGATGCGACAGCGGACGAATCGGACCTGAAGCCCTTCCGCGCCAAGGACATCCGCGTCGTCCTCGCCGACGAGCACGGCAACGACGTGTCGGAGAAGTAGCGCCGAAATCAGGTGAGAACCGGCGCGCGGTGCGCCATACTTGAACCGGCGTTGATCGGTGTGACTGGAAGGAATCTGAATGATCGTGTCAAGCCGCAGTGGTAGCGGGTGGTGGCGCGGTTGGTGTGAAGGTCCGGCCGTCGCGCAGCAAGGCCCAGAGCACGTCGACCAGGCGTCGGGCCAGGGCGAGCAGGGCCTGGGTGTGGATCAGTCGCTCACCGCGTTTTTTGTCGTAGAACGTCCGCGAGGGGCCGTTTGCTCGGATGCTGGAGAGGGCGGCCATGTAGAACACCCGGCGCAGCTTGCGGTTGTAGCGCTTGGGGCGGCGGAGGTTACCGGTGACACGCCCGGAGTCCTGCGGGACGGGTACCAGGCCTGCGTAAGAGGCCAGGCGCCCGGAGTTGGCGAAGGCGGCCAGGTCGCCGCCGGTGGCCACGATGAACTCCGCACCCAAGATCGGTCCCAGCCCGGGCAGCGATTCGATGATCTCGGCCTGCGGGTGGGCGCGGAAGCGGTCCTTGATCAGCTTGTCGGTGTCTTTGATTTCCCGGTCCAGGTCGAGCAGTTGCCGGGCCAGGCGGGCGATAAGCACAGCGGTGGTGGTCTCACCGGGCAGCCGCACGGTCTGGGATGCCGCAGCTGCCAAGGTTTTGTCCACCATGGACGGTGTCCCCTTGGCCCACGCGCTGTGGTCGAGCAGATGTCGCGTCAGACCGTGCTCGCCGGCTGCTCGGACGGCATCAGGGGTCTGGTAGCCCGCTACCAGGATCAACGCGCTGCGTGTGGAGTAGTCGAAGGCGCGTTCCAGTGCGGGGAAGATGCTGGTCAGCAGGTCACGCAGGCGGTTGACGCCCCGCACCCAGTCGGCCATCAAGTCCTCCCGGTGGGCGGTCAGCCGGGTCAGTTCGACCACCAATTCGTCTGGTGTGGACAGTTCGGTGAGGTCCGAGCGCATGCGGGCGGTTTCGGCGATGATCCGGGCGTCTTTGGCGTCGGATTTGGCCTCACCGCGGAACACGCCGGTCATGCGATTGACCACCCGGCCGGGCACGTATGCCACTCGTTGGCCGGCGGTGACCAGTACGGCCAACAGCAGCGCGGCGGCGTTGCTGGTCAGATCGACCGCCCACCGCACCTCGGTGGCGGTCTTGTTCGCGCGGGCGATGAGCTGCTCGATCGCGGTCTGGTCGTTGGTCACCTTCTGCGAGAAGACGACCTTGCCTTCGCTATCCATCGCACACGCGTGATGGATGGTCTTGCCCGCGTCGATCCCGACCCAGATCACTGGCCGAACCTTCACGCAAGATCTCCTGTTATCGCAGGTCAACCCCGTGGACAACCCCGCCAACAGGTCCCTAAACAGCGACAGTCCGCATCAGATCTGAATCAGTGGCCAGGGCGTCCAGAACGACAGGGCGGCCATTCCTTCCGAGCCACCGCGCGGCAGACAACGATCAGCCACACCCCGTCGCCCTGGGCATCCAGGGCATCCAACCCCGAACAACATCAACCTTAGGGACGACGATGACCACCATGAGCCGGGCTTACCTGCAGGCGGCGCAGGCGGCGGTGGAACTGCTCCGGGATCCCGCGGTGTCCGCGGTGTGGGACCGGCCCAGCGCGCTGCCGGAGTTCAGCGTCCGCGGGCTGGCCGGGCACCTGGGCTCCCAGGTCCTGAACGTCTCCCGGGTGCTGGCCAAGGAACCGACCGCCGAGCGGCCGTTGTCGCTCACCGAGTTCTACGCCGCGGCTGAGGCGTTCCACACCGGCACCGATTCCGACGTCAACGTCCGGATCCGCGATTTCGGCGAGGAATTCGCCGCCCGCGGGATCGAGGCGCTGGCCGCCGAGCTGGCCTCGGCGGTCGACGAGCAGCGCACCGCGCTGTCCGCGGAAGATGGTGACCGGGTGGTGTCCTTCGGCGGCCGACCGGTGCGGCTGGCGGACTTCCTGCTGACGCGCATGATGGAGATCGCGGTGCACTCCGACGATCTCGCGCACAGCGCGGGCATCGAGACGCCGGAACTCCCGGAGGAAGTCCTCGACCCGGTGCTCGCGCTGCTCGCCAAGCTCGCCGTCGTCCGCCACGGGCAGACCGCGGTGCTGCGCGCGCTGAGCCGCGCCGAACGCGCGCCCAGCACCATCGCGGCGATCTGACCGAGGCCTCGTCGGCTCGAAGCCGCGCGCGTCATCGGCGGCCGTTGTCGACTTCGGACGTACGACTCGGCTGCGGGCGTACGTCCGAAGTCATGGTCGGTGAGCGTCGCTGCGCGGACGATTTCGACGACTCCGCTCCGTAGCGTTCCGGGAGTCAGGAAGTTCAGCTGTCCGGGGTCCTGCCCCGGACCTCTCCCGGAGTTCGGATGGACAACAGCAGAGCCGGATTCATCGTCTCGACGGCCTACCTCTGGATCGCGGTGGTCGCCTTCGGCGGGATCCTCGCCGAGACGATCATCATCTACCCCAACGTGTTCCACGACGTCCCGGCGTCGCTGGGCAAACCGGCCGGCCGCAGCGATCTGCTCGATGCGCTTACCGACCGGGAGCGGGAGTTCCTCGCCAAGGTCGGCGCGGGGCTGGCCAACGCCGAGATCGCCGAGCAGCTGTTCATCAGCCCGACGACGGCGCGAACCCACGTCAGCCGGCTGCTCGCCAAGCTCGGTGCCCGCGACCGCTCGCAACTCGTCGTGCTCGCCTACGAAACCGGCCTGGTCACCCCGGGCGGCGAGCCATGAGGACGCCGAAACCGTCGGTTGCCGGATTCCGCATTGGTTAGGATCTAGCGCATGACGTCCGAAGTGCCCGAGTCCGCCCACAGGGAAATGCGCGCCTCCAACGCCGACCGCGATGCGGTCGTGCAGCGCCTCCAGGAAGCCGCGGGCGAAGGGCGCATCGACCTCACCGAGCTGACCGAGCGGGTGGACCTGGCGCTGGCGGCCAAGACCTACGCCGACCTGGAACCGCTCACCGCCGACCTGCCGTCCGGGCGCACCGCGGATCCGGGCAAACCGCTGTTCCTCAAGGGCGGCCTGCACGGCGCGTCGCGGACCGGCCGCTGGCAGGTGCCCGCGCAGATCACCGCGCACGGCGGGATGGGCGGCGTGAAGCTCGACTTCACCCAGGCCGACTGCCGGCTGCCGCTGATCGAACTCGAAGCGCACGGCCAGATGGCCGGGGTCACCATCATCATCCCCGAGGGCTGGTCGGCGGAGACCGACGACCTGGAACCGGGCCTGGGCGGTCTCAAGGACAAGACCACGCCCGACCGCCACCCCGGAGCGCCCCTGGTCCGCCTCAGCGGCTCGGGCGGAGCGGCAGGCGTGGTGATCCGCCACCCCAACGGCTGGGAACGCCGAAAGCTCCGCCGCGGCCGCTGACCGTCCACAACGGACGGAGATTCTCACCGCATCGTCGACCACTCGAGGTCTGCGGCGTGCAGGTCGTGCGGGCGGCGGGCGGCGAGCGACGCGAAGAGGAACTGCACGAGGCTGAAGAACAGCAGCGCCGTCAGCGCCCAGTCCGTGGTCGTCGCGACGTCGGTGAGGGCGCCCATCAGCGCCGGGCCGAGTGCCGCGAGCAGGTAGCCGTAGCCCTGGGTCATCGCCGACAGCCGGGTCGTCTCGCCGCTGTCGGTGGTGTGCGCCGGGATCGCCGCCATGGCCGGGGCCAGCGCCGACATGCCCACGCCCAGCAGGCCCGCCCACAGCACCGGTTCGAAGTTCGGGGCGACGAGGAGTCCGAGCAGGCCGATCCCGCCGCTTCCGGTGGTCAGGACCATCCAGGTGCCGATGTACCGGGCGTTGCGGTAGCAGGACGCGGTGATGATCGCCGAGGAGACGATGCTGACCACCAGCGTGCCCGCGCTGAGCGCGGCGGCATGACCCGGGCCGATTCCGGTGGTCCGGAGCAGGACCGGCTGCCAGGACAGCAGGGACAGGGCCTGCAGGGACTGCAGGCCCATGAACATCGTCAGGTACCAGGCCCGGGCGCTGCGCAGCAGGGAACGGCGGCCGCGGGAGATCGCCGGGGCCGGGGTGCGGGCTGCGGAGGACTGCGAGAGCGGCGACCACAGCAGGAGCGCGGCCACCACCGGCAGGATCCAGAAGCCCAGCC
Source organism: Saccharopolyspora antimicrobica (assembly GCF_003635025.1). GTDB lineage: Bacteria > Actinomycetota > Actinomycetes > Mycobacteriales > Pseudonocardiaceae > Saccharopolyspora > Saccharopolyspora antimicrobica. The sequence continues at coordinate 5,443,504 of NZ_RBXX01000002.1, forward strand.
CGGTGCGCCAGCCGCCGATCTCGGTCAGCCACGGCGTGGTCGCCGTCGCGGTGGCGGCCCCGGCGCCGATCACGCTGGCCGACAAGGTGGTGAGCGCCGCGGCGTGCGGTCCGCCGACCTGCTGGCAGACGGCGGGCAGCAGGACCTGCAGGCCGCCGATCGCGCAGCAGGCCAGGACGGTGCCCGCGAGCAGCTGCCACTGGCCGTGGGCGATGCGGACCGCCTGGCCGGCCATCAGCGCGCCGAGGAACACCACGACGCTGGTCAGCGTGCCCATGCGGCGGCGGAGGAACGGCACCAGGAACGTCGTCGCGGCGATGCAGAGGCAGGGCAGCGCGGTGAGCACCGCCACCGCCACCGTGCCCAGCCCCAGCGCGGCGCGGAGCTCGGGCAGCGCCGCGCCGACCGCCGTCACCGCCGTCCGGGCGTTGAACGCGGCCACCACGATCGCCGCGATCGCCAGCACCCGCCATCGCAGCGTCGGTGCCTGGGGCGGCTCCACGCGGCTGATCGGCAGCGTCTGCTCGGTGGCGGTCGCGACAGAGGTGGACATGCGCTTTTCCCATGCCTGGCTGGCGGATTTCGGCGTCGGCGCGAGATGTTCGCTGCGCCGGATGAGACGGCGGGACCGATGGATCCCGACTCTGATGATCATAGGGGTGCCCGCCCGGCGTCGATCTCCGGCCCGACGATCCACTGTGGAGGTGCTGTGCTACCGGATTCCGTGATCCCGCACGCGCATCCGGGGCGGGCGTCCACCCCGTGCTGGCCACCGGGACGCCGGGCAAGTTAGCCTTGCCTAACGAAGTGGTGGATCCCCGGCGAGTTGAGGAGTCCGATGACGACTTACCTGACCGTGACCAGCGCGGAACTGGTGACGCCCTGCCTGCGGCGGGTGTGGTTCCGCAGCGACGACCTGTCGGCGTTCGCCGGCAGCGACCACACCGACAGGTACGTCAAGCTGATCTTCCCGAAGCCGGGCGTGAGCTACCCGGACCCGATCGACGTCCGAGCGCTCCGCGGCGTGCTGCCCGACGAGCAGCTGCCGGACGTGCGCACCTTCACCGCCCTGTTCCCGGACGTGGCCGACGGCACGATGGCGATCGACTTCGTGCTGCACGGCGACGAAGGCGTCGCGGGCCGCTGGGCGGCGAAGGCCGCACCGGGCGACCGGCTGATGGTCAACGGCCCCGGCGGCGCCTACCGGCCCGACCGGGCGGCCGACTGGCACCTGCTGGTGGGCGACGAGACCGCGCTCCCGGCGATCACGGCGGCGCTGGCCGACCTGGACCCGGACGCCGTGGTCCGGACCATCGTGCTGGTCGATTCCGCGGCGCACGAGCCGAAGCTGGACATCCCGGCAAGCGGCGAGGTGACCTTCCTGCACCGCGACGAGGTCGGCGCGGAGGGCGTCCTCGAAGCGGCGGTGCGCGAGCTGGACTGGCTGCCGGGCCGGGTGCACGCCTTCGTGCACGGCGAAGCGCACGAGGTGATGCGCCGCATCCGCCCGTACCTGTTCCGCGAGCGCGGCCTGGCCCGAGACCAGGTGTCGATCTCGGGCTACTGGCGCCGCGGCCGCACCGAAGAGGGCTTCCGCGAGTGGAAGGCAGAACTCGCCCGCGCCGAAGGCCGCTGACCGCGGGTCAGGCGTTCCGGTGGCCGTCGATGACTATTCGGGCTGCCTCCGTGGACTTCTGGATGACTTGGTCCGGGGTGTAGCCGTGGCGGGTGAAGACTCCGTCGAGCCAGAACATGCCGTAGCCGTGGGCTTGGGTGAACAGCTGCTCCATCAGTTCCAGGGCTCCCTGCGGGGTTGCCGAGACCGCTAGGCACAGCGTCAGGAACTGGTCCGACATCAGCCGGGTCTGCTCGTGCAGGTCGGCGTGCTTGGGGCCTTGCAGCCCCTCCGCGTAGATGACGTCCATGCCCGCTCGGCGTTCGAGGAGGTAGCCGGTGTACGCGCCCGCTGCCGCGGCGAGCGCGTCCGCCGGGTCGTCGTGCTCCTCGACTGCGCTGCGCACGCGCTCTGTGAGCTGGTACGCGACGGTCGCCGCCGCGGCGGCCAGGAGGCTCTCGCGCTCCGGGAAGTGGCGGTAGGGCGCTCCCGGGCTGACCTTGGCCCGCCGCGCCACCTCCGCCACCGAGAAGCCGGCCGGGCCGCGTTCGGCGATCAGGTCGAGGGTGACCCGCACGAGCTCAGCGCGGAGGTCGCCGTGGTGGTACTTGCCGCCCATGACGTGGATCACACCTTCCGGCCGGAATATGTAAGAGGCCTCTTACGTCTCCAATGTAAGAGCACTCTCACGCAGTTGTTCCTTGGAGGATTCATGAGCACGATCACGCACGCTATCGCCGCACCGGCTCCGGGGGCACCCCTGGCGCCGACGACGATCGAGCGACGTGACCTTCGGCCCGATGACGTGCTGATCGACATCGCCTACGCCGGCATCTGCCACAGCGACATCCACCAGGCCAAGGAGGACTGGGGCACCGCGATCTTCCCGATGGTCCCCGGGCACGAGATCGCCGGTGTCGTCGCCGCCGTGGGTTCGGCCGTGACGAAGTACCAGGTCGGCGACCGCGTCGGCGTCGGCTGCATGGTCGACTCGTGCGGGGAGTGCGAGTACTGCCTGGCCGGTTCCGAGCAGTTCTGCGTCAAGGGCAACGTCCAGACCTACAACGCCGTCGGCTTCGACGGCGAGAACACCTACGGCGGTTACAGCCGCCAGGTGGTGCTGAAGGACGCCTTCGTGTGCGGCATCCCGGAGGGCATCGAGCTCGACGTCGCCGCACCGCTGCTGTGCGCGGGCATCACCACCTACTCGCCGCTGCGGCAGTGGGGCGCGGGCCCGGGCAAGAAGGTCGCCGTGGTCGGGCTCGGCGGGCTGGGGCACATGGCGGTCAAGATCGCCGCCGCGATGGGCGCCGAGGTGACGGTGCTCAGCCAGAGCCTGAAGAAGCAGGAGGACGGCCTCAAGCTCGGCGCGAAGGACTACTACGCGACCGGCGACGAGTCGACCTTCGAGTTGCTGAAGGGCCGCTTCGACCTGATCCTCAACACGGTCTCGGCGAAGTTGCCGATCGACGCCTACCTCGGCCTGCTGCGGGTGGGCGGTGCGATGGTCAACGTCGGCGCGCCCGGTGAGCCGCTGTCCTACAGCGCGTTCTCGCTGCTGGGCGGCAACAAGGTGCTGGCCGGTTCGATGATCGGCGGCATCGCCGAGACGCAGGAGATGCTGGACTTCTGCGCTGAGCACGGCATCGGCGCGGAGATCGAGCTCATCTCCGCCGACAAGGTCAACGAGGCCTACGAGCGGGTGGAGAACAGCGACGTCCGCTACCGCTTCGTGATCGACACCGCCACCATCGGCGCGTGATTGACTCCGGCGGCGGTGCGTCCATCCCCCGAGCGCACCGCCGCCGGTCCCCACCGGCTCGTACGATGCTTTCCAGACTTGTTCTGCTCAGCGGTGCGGGTGGCGGAACCTCAGACGCCGCCTGGACTGCGGGAGCCCGTTCTGATGTAGGTCCAATACACGGCGAACGGGCTGTCCTCGCCAGACGACGCCTGAGAACCCGCGGCGGTGCGAGCTGCGAGGGTGGGTTGTGCGCCTGCGGCGCATGCGACATCTCCCGAGACGCGACCGGTCGGGCGTCGCGGCTGCGGATGCCGAACAAGATGAAGAGGCTCGCCGGAACGGACGATTCGCGCAGGTGGTGGGGATGAGCGGTGCCGGGCAGCGGGGTATTTCGGTCGGTGCCGTGCTGGCGCTGCTCGACCTGGCGGCGAAGGGCGTGCCCGACGAGCACGACGCCGTGGCGGAGCTGCTGGCCGCCGAGCGGCTCGACCCGGCGGCGGTGACGCAGGTCGGGCAGCGGGTGCGCGAGCTGCAGGGCGCTGTCGCGCGGTTGCACCGGCGCGGGCGGGAGCTGTCCGCGCTGTTCTCCTGCGCGCGGGAGCTCGCCGCGCTGCACGACGTGGACGAGCTGGTCGCCGGGCTGGTCCGGCGCGCCCACGACCTCGCGGGCACCGATGTCACCTACCTGTCCGAGTTCGACGAGGCGACCAGCGAACTGCGGGTGCGGTCCACCGCCGGCACCGTCGCGTCGGCCTTCCAGCGGCTGCGGGTGCCGCCGCACACCGGGCTCGCGGGCAAGGTCGTCGAATCTCGCGCTCCACAGTGGACTTCGCATTACGCGCACCTGCGGGACGTGCCGCACGCCGACAGCATCGACGTCGCGGTGCGCGCCGAAGGGCTGGTCTCCATCCTCGGCGTGCCGCTGATCGCCGGGGAACACGTGCTGGGCGTGCTGTTCGCCGCCAACCGCAACGAGCACGCCTTCTCCCCGGAGGAAGTCGCGCTGCTGTCGGCCTTCGCGGACAACGTCGCGGTCGTGCTGCAGACGACCAGGCTCCTCTCGCAGGCGCGGGATGCCGCGGAGGAGACGCAACGCGCTTACGCCGAGCTGGCCCAGCACGTCGAGGCCATGGAACGGGCCGGGCAGGTGCACGAGGAGCTGACCGCGGCCGTGCTGCGCGGTGGCGGCGCAGCCGACGTCGCCCGGACGCTGAGCGATGCGCTGGAGCGTCCCGTGGTCATCGTCGACGAGAACAACGCGGTGCTGGCTTCGTCGGACGGCGCAGCGGCGGCGGTGATCGATTCCGCTCCGGTGCGGGCCGCTCTCGCCGACAGCCGGCGATCGGGGCGCTGCACGCTGCTCGAACCGCGGCAGGACGACTTCCGCGCGGCGGTCGCCGTGCTGGCCGGGGACATGGTGCTCGGCGGGCTGCTCATCGGTGACGGTGCGGTGGAACTCGGCGCCGTCGAGCAGCGCACCATCGAGCGCGCCGCGCAGATCACCGCGCTGCTCACCTTGAAGCAGGACGCCGTCCGCTACGCGGAGGACCGGGTTCGCGGCGAGCTGCTCAACGACGTGCTCAGCCCCGATGTGCGCAGGCATTCCGACCTCGCGGCCAGGCTCCGCGCGCGCCGGGTGCGCCCGCAGGACCTGCGCACCGTCGTCGTCGCCGTGGTCGGTCCGGAACACCGCCGGGCGGCGCTGCGCGCTGCGCACGTGCTCGCCTCGGCATCGGGTCTGTTCGGCGAGGTCGAGGGCGTCGTCACGCTGGTCCTGCCGGAGGCCGATCCGCGTGAGGCCGCGGCGCTCGTGCGGGACCGGGTGCGCGCGGGAACGGGCGTGGACGAAGTCCTGGCGGTGGCCGCGCGCCCCGCCGATGTCCTCGGCGAGCTCTCCGCCCGCTTCGCCGCGGTGCGCGACTGCAGCCGGGTCCTCGCCGCGCTGGGCGTCGAATCCGCTGCCGTCGACGCCGACGAGTACGCGCCCTACACCTCGATGTTCGCCGGCGAACCGGCCGGCGCGCAGCAGTTCATCGACCGCCTGATCGGCCCGGTCCTGCGCTGGGACGCTGACCGCGGCACCGAGCTGCTGAGCACCCTGCGCCAGTTCGTCGACTGCAACGCGAGCCCGGTGCGCACGGCCAGGAGCATGGACGTGCACACCAACACCGTGCTGCAGCGGATCGACCGGGTCACGAGCCTGCTCGGCGACTCGTGGCGCGATCCGGAGCCGTTCTTCCGGCTCTCGGTTGCGGTGCGGCTGGAAGGGCTGCGGCGCCGGTTCCAGCCCGATCCGTAGCGCTGCGTGCGCGCACCCTCGCCGACGGCGACCGGGATGTGCGATCGTCCCATTCCCCGGCGGCCCGGCTGGAGCGTTGCTCCATGTTCTGGCGGCGGAGCGCTGCCTACAGTTCCTCGGCATACGGGTAACGGCGACGCGGCCGTGAGGTCGGCCGCCGCTCGCAACGCACAGGAGGAACGGTGTCGACCAGTCGACTTGCAGGCTTCAAGGACCGCTCCATCGCTCAGCGGCGGGCCTTGGTCGCCGCCCACGCGGGTGTGGACAAGGACGCGCTGGCCGTGTTCGACCCCCGCGCCGGGCTGGGGCTGGAGCAGGCCGACCACATGATCGAGAACGTGGTGGGCGTGCTGGGCATCCCGCTGGGCGTGGCCACCAACTTCACCGTCAACGGGCGCGACGTGCTGGTACCGATGGCCACCGAGGAGCCGTCGGTCGTCGCGGCGGCCAGCAACGCCGCCCGGATCGCCCGGGTGCACGGCGGCTTCACCACCTCGTCGACCGATCCGATCATGCAGGCGCAGGTGCAGATCGTCGACACCGCCGACCCGGAGGCGGCCCGGCTGCGGCTGCTGGAGGCGCGGCACGAGCTGATCGCGCTGGCCAACGAGCAGGACCCGCGGCTGGTCGAGTTCGGCGGTGGCGTGCGCGACCTGGTGGTGCGGCTGGTGGAGGCGCGCGAGCAGCGCTACGTCGTCGCGCACCTGGTGGTGGACGTGCGCGATGCGATGGGCGCGAACGCGGTCAACACGATGGCCGAGGCGATCGCCGACCGCGCCGGTCAGATCGCGGGCGGCAGGACGCTGCTGCGGATCCTGACCAACAAGGCCGATCTGCGGCTGTCCCGGGCGCGCGCGGTCTTCGACGCCGAATCGGTCGGCGGCGCCGAGGTGGTCACCGACATCGTGCACGCCGCCGCGCTGGCCGACGCCGATCCGTACCGGGCGGCGACGCACAACAAGGGCATCATGAACGGCATCACCGCGGTGGTGCTCGCGACCGGCAACGACACGCGCGCAGTGGAAGCCGGGGCGCACTCGCACGCGGTCAACGACCAGGGTCGCTACACCTCGTTGTCCCGGTTCGAGCAGGACGCCGACGGCAACCTGGTCGGCACCCTCGAACTCCCGATGGCCGTGGGCCTGGTCGGCGGCGCCACCAAGGTGCACCCGGTGGCGCAGCGGGCGGTGCAGGTCCTCGGCGTGTCGACCGCCGCCGCGCTGGGCGAGATCATCACCGCGGTCGGGCTGGCGCAGAACTTCGCCGCGGTGCGGGCGCTGGCGACCGAGGGCATCCAGCGCGGCCACATGTCGCTGCACGCGCGCAACGTCGCGGTCGCCGCCGGTGCGACGGAGGCGGAGCTGGCCGCGGTCGTCGCACGGCTGGTCGCCGACAAGGCGGTCCGCGGCGACCACGCGGAGAAGGTCCTGGCCGAGCTGCGCGCGGAGGCAGGGCGATGAGCGGCGCCGAACCGGATTCGCAGCAGTACGTCCAGGTGTGGGGCGACGCGGTCAACCCGAAGCACCTGTGGCTGTCGGTTCTGCTCGGTGCCGCAACGGGTTTGGGCGCGCTCCTGCTGGCCGGGGCGGCGCTGCGGAACACCGCGGTCAGCGCCGAACTGCAGGACGGGTACGCACTGCTGGCGGGCCTGCTCGGCTGCCTGATCGCGGCGGTGGTGTGCGCGAAGTTGTTCCCGCCCAAGCGGATCGTGCACGAGCACGCGCTCTCGCCGGACGAGCACCAGGCCGCGATCCGAGAGATCCTGGCCGACAACGGCCGGGCGTCGACCGGTGAGCTGTCGCCGCACGCGGCGCGGGAACTGCGCTCGGTCGGCCTCCACGACGCGTTCGCCCAGGCGCAGCAGCGGGATCCGGAGGTCAAGCCGTGATCCTCAACGACATCCTGATCGCGCTGAGCATGGGCCTGATCGGCGCGGTGGTGTTCTCCGCGATCGGGATGGTCTCCGGCACCGACGAGACTGCGACGCTGGCACCGCTGACGCTGCTGGTGGTGATGCTCGGCGTCCCACCGGTCGGGGTGTTCACGTTCTTCATCGCCGCCGCGGTGTCCAAGCACATGACCCATGCCATCCCGACCACGCTGCTGGGCATACCCGGCGACACCACCGCGGTGCCGCTGCTGCCGGAGGCGAACATGCTCCGGCGGCTGGGAATCCCGCACATCGCGCTGCGCAAGGCGATCTCCGGGGCGATCCTCTCCGCGTTCATCGCGGTGCCGGTCGCCGTCGGCCTGGCCGCGGTGCTCGCCCCGCTGGGCACCCACATCACCGCCGCCGCGCCGTACGTCTTCGTCATCGCCGCGGTGCTGATCGGGTACTTCTCCCCGGGCCGCTGGACCAGCATCGCCTGCATCGTGCCGTTCGTGCTGCTGGTGACGGCGGTCAACGCGCTGTCGAAGAACGCGATCGGGGAGACGCTGAGCATCAGCTTCTTCCTCGGCATCGCCGTCGGGCCGCTGATCGCCGACCTGCTCCAGCTCGGCTCCCGCACCGGTCGCGCCGCTATGCCGCGCAGCGGGCGCAAGGTGTTCTGGCTGGCGCCGGAGGTCAAGGACTGGAGCGGCTACCTGCCCAACCCGGCGAAGGTGCTCAGCCCGCGGCAGATCGCGCTGACCTCGGCAGCCGCCGGGGTGAGCTCGACGACCTTCGTGTTCAGCCCGGTCGCCACGACGGTGCTGGCCGGTGAGCTCGTCGGCTCCCGGATCAAGCACGTCTACGAGCGGCTGACCTCGGTGATGGCGGTCAAGAACGGCACCACGGAGTCGACCTACCTCGCCGAGACGCTGATCCCGCTGGTGGCGTTCGGGCTGCCGCTGAGCCCGGTCGCGGCCGGCCCGGCGGCACCGCTGTTCAACGCCCCGCCGGTGTACGGCGTGGACGAGGCGACGGGGCAGGTGAACAACCTGCACACCATGATGTCGACCTGGCAGTTCCTGGTGTTCGGGCTGGTCGGCGTGGCGCTGGCCGCGATCGTCGCCTACCCGCTGAGCATGAACTTCGCCCGCTCGGCGAGCCTGTGGGTGATGCGCAAGGTCAGCCACGAAGCGCTGATCGGCGCCTTCGCGGGCCTGATCGTGGTGATCTCCTGGTACGAGGGCGGCGCGTTCGGCGTGGCGGCAACGCTGCTGATCGCGGCGTTCGCGGGCGTGACGAATCGCCTGTTCGGGATGAACGCGGGAGTCCAGTTCATGGCCTACTACGTGGCGATCCTGTTCGTCCCCAAGGTGATCGGCCTGGCCTGACGGTGCACATGTGACGATCACACCCCGGTTCTCTTCGGGGTGTGATCGTCTTTTCGGTCAACCGCCGCGAGCGGCAGGGCTTCCCCACGGTGATCACGCTCAGGTCGTGAGATAGCAGCGGAACTCTCGCTACGAGCCTTCGATCAGGCTGGGCTGAGCTGCATGGGGCGATCGGTTAGCCGGTGATGCGATTGGAGCCACTGCTGAAGTGCCGGAAACGGCTCAGCCTTGATCGACTGTGGAGGTAGCAGATTCACAGTGCGGCCGTACCAGCAGGTTTGATAATTTGCTCGACAGTTGTTGATCAAATCTTGCACCGGGTGGACTTAGTTTTTGGGGCGGGTGCTCCTGGAGATGCTCCCGGGAGTGGAGTGGGGTTTCACTGATCCGCACTTCAATTTTGAAGCTATTTCGGTGGGATGTGGTGTACTACTCTGGAAACGGGCGTCGCGTAGGTGGCTCTGAGCTTGGAGTTGCTGTCATCCTCCAACAGGAGGAGGTTCGCCGTGATCAGCGGGTCTAGTGTTGAAGGTGAGTTTGATCGGTTGTTCCATTTGATGGAGGAATTGAAGGAGGTGGAAAGGCGCAGTCGAGAGCTGCTGGCAGAGGTGATTCAGGAGATCCAGTCTTTGGCTGGTCGTCTCGTGGGTCCACGAGCGATCAAACCCGAGGATGTCGGAGAGGGTACGTCCGCAGATGAGAGCTCCGTGGAGGAGAGCTCTGCAGAGGAGAGTCCTGCAGAAGAGAGTCTTGCAGAAGAGGATGCGGTAGCGAGTGATGACACTCGTGACCTCCGTGATGGTGAGAAGCGCATGATCAGAGTTCTTTCACGCCATCCCAAGCTGACTCGGACCCAGCTGGCCACCCTGAGTCTCCTCAAGGCAACCAGCGGAACCTTCTCCAGCTATCTGTCCAGGTTGCGCAGTCGGGAATTGATCAGTATTGATGGTGGCTACGTATCTCTCACCGGGAGAGGCTGTCGCAGTGCAGGTGTTCGTTCGGTCAAGCCCATGCCGGAAGGGGAGGTTCGTCGTGAGTGGCTCGCTGTTCTTCGTGGTGGCGCAAGGCGCATTCTCGAAGCCTTGATCGATGTCGGTTCAGTGGGGCTGACTCGCGATGAGCTTGCTCGAGAAGCTGGCCTCAAGGCCACTAGCGGCACGTACTCCGCGTATCTCGCGAAGCTCCGCAACAATGGTCTGATCGAGGTGGTGGACGGCAAGATCCGTATTACCAAGATCCTTGGGTGGGGCACGTGAAGGCGCCACCTTCCGGAAGCTGATCAACGCTGCGGCGAGCGGATCCAGGTAGCGCTGCTGGAGCGTCCAGCGCTCGCTGGGAAGATCACCAGTGGTTGCCCGTCGAGGTCGGGCAACCGCACCTGTTCCGATGCTCACGGTGCGGCCGCCTCGTGGTCTTCCTCGGTGTGGTGCCCGGCTGCGGCCAGACCGATGGTGGCGACCGCGGCGAAGGCGTCGATGGCGGCGTGCCTGCGGCGCGGTACCCACACCACGGAAGTCCGCCAGGACAGCGGGGAATCCTCCAGCGGCCGCCAGACCAGGCCCTTGCGCGGCTCGCCCGGTGGCGGTTCGTTGAAGTGCACTCCGCGTCCGGCCAGGACGAGGCCGTGCACGAAGTGCGGGTTGCGCGCGTGCCGGATCGCTCCCGGGCGGAAACCCTCCGCGCGGCAGATCGACAGGACGTGGTCGTAGAGCATCGGCGCCATCGCCCGCGGGAAGATCACCAGCGGTTGCCCGTTGAGGTCGCGCAGCCGCACCTGCTCCGAACCGGCCAGCGGATGCTCGACCGGGAGCAGCACGCCGAGCGCGCGGCGCGCGACCGGGCCGGAATCCAGGCCCGAGATGTCGCAGGGATGCCGGACCACCGCGGCGTCCAGGACGCCTTCCCGCAGCGCCGCCAGCTGCTCGTCGGTGGTGAGCTCGTGCAGGTCGACCAGCACGTCGGGGGCCCGTTCGGCGAATTCGTGCAGCAGCGTGCGCAGGGTGACGGGCATCGTGTCCGGCGGGATGCCGACGTGCACGACGCCGTTCTCGCCGGGACGCAGCCTGCGCATCGCCTCCTGCGCCGACTCGGCGCTCTCCAGCACCCGGCGCGAGTGCTCCAGCAGCAGCGCGCCGGCTTCGGTGAGCGTGACCTGGCGGCGGTTGCGGTCGAAGAGCTGCACCCCGAGCTCCCGCTCCAGGTCGCGGATGCGCTGCGACAGCGGTGGCTGCGCCATGTGCAGCCGGGCGGCCGCGCGGCCGAAGTGCAGCTCCTCGGCCAGCACGGTGAAGTAGCGCAGGTGGCGGAGTTCCATACCGCTTTGATATCACCGCGGGAGCGGAATGGTGTTGGACGCGGTCCCGCTCCGCTTGCTTGCATTCCATGCACCGGTTCCGGAACGCCCGGCCGGTTTCGCCGGATCATCACGCTCATTCACCGAATCTGGGTCGCTTTCGCGATCTCTCGGAGGTATTCGCATGAACGCTTCAGCTGCCACCGCTTCGAGCACGGAGACCGTCCTGCTGCGGCGGGAGGCGATTCCGGGCGGCACCGTCGGCGTGGTCACCCTCAACCGGCCGGCCAAGCTGAACGCCTGGACGCACGACATGCGCACCCGGCTGGTGGAGGTCTTCGCCGAGCTCGGTGCCGACGAGGACTGCCGGGCGGTGGTGATCACCGGTGCCGGCCGGGCCTTCTGCGCAGGTCAGGACCTCTCCGAGACGGCCGCCATCGATCAGTCCGACCACGCCGCGGCGGAGGCCTGGATCGACGGTTTCGACGTGCTGTACCGGGCGGTGCGCGACATCGACAAGCCCACCATCGCCGCGATCAACGGGGTGGCCGCCGGTTCCGGTTTCCAGTTCGCGCTGCTGACCGACCTCCGGGTGGGGCACGCCGGGGTGCGCATGGGCCAGCCCGAAGTGCGTTCCGGGATTCCGAGCATCACCGGGATCTGGGCGATGTGGGACATCCTCGGCAAGGCCAAGACGATCGAGTTCACGCTCACCGCGGAACTGGTGGACGGGGTGGAGGCCCAGCGGCTCGGGCTGCTGACCCAGCTCGTCGACGAGGACGCCGTGCTCGACGGGGCGATCGCGCTCGCCGCGAAGCTCGCCGAACTCCCGCCCGGCGCGGTGCAGCTGACCAAGGCGCGGCTGCGCGAGATCGACGACGCGGCGCTCACCGATGCCGTCGAAGCGGCGAAGAAGGTGCACGCCGCCGCCTACGCCAGCGGTGAACCGCAGCGCGAGATGGACCGCTTCCTGAGCAAGCGCCGCTGACCGCCACGAAACAGGAGTGCACCGATCCGCATGAGCACCATCGAATCCGAACGCCCGGTCGTGCCGCCCGGTGACCTCGCCGCGGGCGAGCGCGTTTACCGGGAGATGATCGCCGGTCAGCGCTGGCACGTGCCCGAGCGCTACAACATGGCCGCCGACGTCGCCGACCACCACCCGGGCGACCGGACCGCGCTGATCTTCGAGGACCACACCGGCAGGCACCAGGAGGTGAGCTGGGCGGAGGTCCGCGAGCGGTCCCTGCGGGTGGCCGCGCACCTGCACGCGCTGGGAGTCCGCAAGGGCGACCGGGTGGCGGTGCTGCTGCCGCAGCGGCCGGACACCCCGGCGACCTACCTGGGCGTGCTGCGCACCGGGGCCGTCCTGGTGACCATGTCGCTGCTGTGGGCCGACGAGCCGATCGCCTACCGGCTCGCCGACTCCGACAGCACCGTCCTGGTCACCGAGCACGCGGAGCTCGACCGGGCCCGGCCGCTCGCCGAGGAGGCCGGGGCCCGCCTGGTGAGCGTGGACGACCCGGAGATCGCGCAGCACCCCGCGGAGTTCGCCACCGCCGACACCGCGGCCGACGACCCGGCGCTGATCTTCTACACCTCGGGCACGACCGGTGAGGCGAAGGGCATCGTGCACGCGCACCGGACCCTGCTGGGGCACAACGAGTTCCAGTACTGCCACGACCTGCGGCCCGGGGACGTCTTCCACGGCGCGGGCGACTGGGCGTGGTCGATGGCCAAGCTCATGGGACCGCTGCGGGCGGGCGCGACGCACCTGGTCTACCGGCCCGCGGCCGGGTTCGACCCGGAAGGCCTGCTGGCCGCCATGGCGCGCAACCGGGTCACCACGGCGCTGGTGAACCCGACCTTCGTGCGCAAGATGCGCGCCGACGTCCCCGATGCGGGAACCCGCTACCCGCAGTCGCTGCGCGTGGTGTGCTGCGCCAACGAGCCGCTCACGCCCGATCTGATCGAGTGGTTCGACGAGCAGTTCGGCGTGACCCTGCTGGACTACTACGGCTCCACCGAGTCCTACCCGCTGGTCGGCAACTTCCCGGGTGTTCCGGTCAAACCGGGCTCGATGGGACGCCCGCTGCCCGGCTGGGACGTGGCGCTGCTGGATGAGCGGGAACGGCCGGTCGAACCGGGGCAGCCGGGCGAGATCTGCCTGCGCGCGGGCAGCAACCCGCAGTTCCCGCTGGGCTACTGGCGGCGTCCCGAAGCGTCGGCGAAGGACTTCGGCGGCGACTGGTACCACACCAAGGACCAGGCGGTCGTGGACTCCGACGGCTACTACTGGTTCCTCGGGCGCACCGACGACGTCATCAAGACCTCCGGCTACCGGGTGGGCCCGTACGAGGTCGAGGCGGTGCTGCGCGAGCACCCGGCGGTCGCCGACGCCGGTGTCGTGGGCGTGCCGGATCCGGTCCGGGGCCAGCTGGTCAAGGCCTGGATCGAGCTGGCCGACGGCTACTCGCCGAGTCCGGAGCTGGGCGAGCAGATCATGTCGTTCGCGAAGGCCAACCACTCCCGGTTCGCCTGCCCGCGGCTGGTCGAGTTCGCCGCGCGGCTACCGCGATCGGCCACCGGGAAGATCCAGCGTGCCGAGCTCCGGCGGCGCGATCTGAGCTGAGCGAGCGGTGGTGGGGCACCCGGTTCGCGGTGCCCCACCGCAGTGGCCCCACCCCGGGTGGCGGCCCCAGAACCCCATCGGTTTCCCTGCTACGACAGATGCCGGGCGCAGTACCGGACACAATGGACAGGAGTTCGGATATGCCACCGGACCAGCTCGCCACCGCCGCGCCGACGGACCAGGACGCCTCCAGGACGCGGCGGCGGGTCACCATCGCCACGGCCATCGGCAACTTCGTCGAGTGGTTCGACTCCGGCGCCTACGCCGTCATGTCGGCCACCATCGCGATGCTGTTCTTCCCGCGCTTCGACCCGGCCGCCGCGCTGCTCGCCACCTGGGCGATCTTCGGCGCCGGTTTCGTCGCCCGGCCGCTCGGGGCCCTGTTCTTCGGCCGCTACGGCGACCGGATCGGGCGCAACCGCGCGCTGGCGCTGAGCGTGCTGTGCATGAGCGCTTCGACGCTGCTCATCGGGCTGCTGCCGACGTACTCCGCCATCGGGCTGGCGGCGCCGCTGCTGTTGCTGGTGATGCGCATGGTGCAGGGGTTCTCCACCGGCGGTGAGTACACCGGTGCCTCCTCGTTCATCATGGAGTACGCGCCGGACGGCAGGCGGGCGCGCTACGCCAGCGTCGTGCCGATGACCGTCGGCGTGGCGGCGGTGGCCGGATCCGCGGTGGGCGTGGTGCTCACCGGCTTGCTGTCCGAGGACGCGCTGCAGTCCTGGGGCTGGCGGATTCCGTTCCTGATCGCCGGGCCGCTGGGCGCGATCGGTCTCTACCTGCGGTCCCGGCTCGCGGACACCCCGGTGTTCCGCTCGCTCGAGAACGCGGAGAACAAGACCCGGACACCGCTGCGGGACGCGCTCAAGGTGTCGCGCAAGCAGATCTTCGCGCTGTTCGCCTACAGCATCACCAACGCGGTGGGCTACTACTTCATGAGCAGCTACATGATCTCCTACATGTCGGCGTCGCTCGGCTACAGCAAGACCGAGGCACTGCTCACCAACCTGATCTCGATGCTGGCCTACACCGCGGCGTGCCCGCTGATGGCGATGGCCAGCGATCGATTCGGCAGGCGCCCGATGCTGCTGGCCGCCTGCGCCGGGTTCGCGGTGCTCACCATGCCCTCGTTCCTGCTCATGGAGATCAGCCTGGCCGGTGCGGTGGTGGGCAGTTCGGTGCTGGCCGTGCTGGTGGCGACGATCGGCACCAGCAACGTCCCGGCGATGGTCGAGATGTTCCCGGCGCACCTGCGGGCCAGCGGCTCGGCGATGGGCTACACCGCCGCCTACGTCCTGTTCGGCGGCACCGCGCCGCTCGTCGCGACCTGGCTGGTGGGAACCTCCGGCAACTCGAGCGCTCCGGCGTTCTACCTGATGGGAGTCGCGGTCGTCAGCCTGCTCGCGGTGATCTTCCTGGTCGCCGAGACGAAGTCGCTGTCGTTGTCCCGCACGACCATCCGCTGAGCTGCGGCGGGCGCTGCCGGGACTTCCGGCAGCGCCCGCTTCGCGGTCGGAGCGTCAGCGGGGCCGGGGCTTGCCGCCTCACTACACTGACCTCGCGATGACCGAGATCGAGATCACCGCAGACCTGGTCCGCGACCTGCTTCAGGAGCAGCATCCAGACCTCGCAGGGCTGACCATCCGCGAGGTGGCGGGCGGCTGGGGCAACCGGATGTGGCGCCTCGGGGACGAGTTGGCCGTGCGCATGCAGCGCATGGACCCGACCCCGGAGCTCCAGCTCAAGGAGCGGCGGTGGCTGCCCGTGCTGGCCCCGCGCCTGCCACTCCCGGTGCCGAACCCGGTGCGGTTCGGCGAACCATCCGAGCGCTTCCCCAAGCACTGGACCGTGATGACGTGGGTTCACGGTGAGCCGCTGGACCACGGCACGATCAGCCGCAGCGCCCACGCGGCCGACGCGCTGGCGGGTTTCCTCCAGGCGCTCCACGTGGCGGCACCCGCCGAGGCACCGGTCGCCGCAGACCGCGGAGCCCATCCCGGGGACTGCACGGACGGTTTCGAGGGCTTCCTCCGGGCCGTTGCTCTCGACGACATCGCTGCCGATGTCCGGGCCGTCTGGGACGACGCCGTTGCGGCCAGCGCGTGGGAGGGCCCGCCGGTGTGGGTGCACGGCGACCTCCACCCCGCGAACGTCGTCGTCTCGGACGGAACGCTCTCGGGCATCGTCGACTTCGGTGACATGTTCGCCGGCGATCCGGCGTGGGATCTCGCTGCCGCGTGGGTGCTGCTGCCCGCGGGCACGGCCTCGCGGTTCTTCGACACGTACGCGCGAGCGGACGAGGCGACGATCCGGCGCGCCCGCGGGCTGGCGGCCATGAAGAGCCTCTTCCTGATGCTCATGGGCCAGAACGGAGACCGCGGCCTCCCCGGCGGCAAGCCGCACTGGGGACCCGCGGGCCGGGCGGCACTGGATCGCGTTCTGAAGGGCGTTTGACGCGCACTGCTTCGGACTCGGCCTCGACTCATCTGCGCACGACGTGCTCGAGGCTCCACTGCGTCAGCGGTTCCAGTGCTCTGGTGAGCGCCACCCCTGCCTCGGTGAGGGAATACTCGACCCGCAGTTGCGTGCCGTCGAAGGCCTTCCGCGCGACCACGCCGTCGGCCTCCAGCTCGCGCAGCTGCTGGATGAGGACCTTCTCGCGGATTCCCGGGACCAGGCGGCGAAGTTCGCCGAAGCGGCGCGGCTGTTCCAGCAACTCCCACAGGAGGAGGATCTTCCACTTTCCGCTCAGGATGTCCACCGCGGCGTTCAGGCTGCAGAAATGCGGCCTCGCGCGCACGCTCATGCTTCGCACCGCCCAATCACCTCGTGCCCGAACAACCCGACGCAAGGGTAGTCCGCGGGATCAGGTGTTGTCCTTGATCGCCTGGAGCGGGTTCACGAAGTTCGCCGCCACGCCCTGGGCCTTCGCGGTGTCGATGATGTTGGTCAGCGCGACCCGCTCGACCAGCTTGCGCTCCTCGGAGACCGCCGCTGCGGAGTCGACCTCCTCGGCGAGCATCGGCAGCACCGCCACCATCGATCTCAGCCACGGCACCAGCAGCTCGTCGGTGAATTCGGCGGCCGCGACCTTCTCGGTGCCCACCATCGCGATCGCGTTGTAGGCGCCGGCGAACATGCCGTACATCGCGCCGAGCAGTGCCAGGTCGTGCAGCGAGGCCAGGCCTGCGTCGGTGCCCAGGAACTTGCTGGCGCCGAGCAGATCCAGCGCCGTCGAGTGGGTGTTGAACGCCTGCTGCGAACCGCTGTAGAGGATGACCGAGTCCGGGGTGCCGATGGTGGGCGGGATGGCCATGATGCCGCCGTCGACGTATTCGGCGCCCAGTTCGGCGGCCCATTGCGCGGAGGTGCGGGCTTCCTGCGCCGTGCCGTTGGTGAGGTTCACCAGCGCTCGGCCGGACAGCTCTTCGGCCGCCGGGCCGAGCAGTCCGTGCACGGCCGCGTAGTCCAGCACGCAGACGACGATCAGCGGTGAGGCCGCCACTGCTTCGGCTACCGTCTCCGCCCGCACCGCACCCTTGGTCACCAGCGGATCCGCCTTGGCCGCAGTGCGGTTCCACACCGTCGTCGGGTGGCCGGCGTCCAGGAACGCAGTGGCGAGGGCCTGGCCCATGGCGC
Organism: Saccharopolyspora antimicrobica; assembly: GCF_003635025.1. GTDB lineage: Bacteria > Actinomycetota > Actinomycetes > Mycobacteriales > Pseudonocardiaceae > Saccharopolyspora > Saccharopolyspora antimicrobica. The sequence goes on from NZ_RBXX01000002.1 coordinate 5,460,987, forward strand.
CGAGGCCGATGACTGTCACCGGGGTGGATCCGGTGTTGACCATGTGCTTCATCCTCCTGTGGTGCGCCGACCTGGCAGTGGCACGGCGCTTCGGTGCGGAGATCACGATGCATCCGCCAGCCGCCCTCAGCATTGTGCTGTCATCCCGGTGGCGCAAGTACTTACATCGAGGTAATCACCTTGCAGGCGCGGGACATTCGGCAACTCCGAGCTTGTGTCCGATGTGGACTGTCGGGGATCGGTCCCGCGTGTCGTCCCGGCTCCGCAGGAGGCGCCGACCGCCGCGCGTCGGGACGCCGTTGGCGTCGGTGCTACTGTTTGGGCAGACGCCCTGGGCGACTGCCCAAGAAGAGGGGTTCGCGATGGGACCGAAGTCTGCTGATCGTGGCCGTGAAGTGCGGCAACGGCTGCTGGAAGCCGCGGCGGAGCTGATCGCCGAGCGTGGCTGGGGTGCGGTCAGCACCCGGATGGTGGCCGAGCGTGCCGACGTGGGGGCGGGGTTGGTGCACTACCACTTCGCATCGGTGCAGGTGCTGCTGTCGGCAGCGGCCGTCGGCGTGATGCGCGAGGTGGGCGCGTCGCTCGAACCGCTGCTGGAACGGGCGGACACGCCCGCCGAGGCGCTGGAACTCCTGCTGACCTCGCTGGACCGCTACACCGGCGACGACGCCGTCTCGGTGCTGTTCGCCGAGACCTACCTCGCGGCCACGCGCGATCCGGAGCTGCGCGGCCAGGTCGCCGAGGTGCTGGCGGAGTTCAGCGCACGGCTGGGCGGCTGGCTCGCCGATCACGGGGTGGCGGAGGCGGGCACGACCGCGGCAGTGGTGGGTTCGGCGATCGACGGCCTGATGATGCAGCGCGCGCTGCACCCCGGGCTCACCGCCGATGCCGTGCTCCCGGTCCTCGCCCGGCTGGTCGAAACTCCGGGCGGTGCCGGGTGAACGGCGCGGATCCGACCGGGAAGCACGAGATCACAGGGGAGAGGGCGCATGTCGGTGACCGACCGGAAACCTCGTGGATTGCTGCGCGTCCTGCTGCGCGCGCCGATCTACCTCTACCGCGCAGGGCTCGGCTTCCTGGCCGGGCACCGGTTCGTCTACCTCGCCCACCGCGGGCGGCGAACCGGAGCGCGGCGGGAGGTGGTCGTCGAAGTGGTGGGCTACGACCCGGAAATCCCCGAAGTGGTCGTGGTGGCGGCCTGGGGGAAGAATCCTGACTGGTACCGCAACATCCAGGCCGCACCGGCCATCGAGGTGCGCCTGAGCCGCCACCGGTGGCCGCGACCGGAGCACCGGTACCTCGATGCCGCTGAGGTGCAGCGAGTGCTGCTGGCCTACAGCCGGGCTCACCCGAGCGCGTGGAAGCGCTTGGCACCACTGCTGGGTTTCCCGGCGGACCCGGCCGACTCCCGCTGGCCGGAGGTCGCGGCGAGAACGCGCGCGATCGCCTTCCGGCCGCGCAGCTGATCAACCGCGGAGGAAGTACAGGACGGTCATCGTCACCGCAGTGGTCAGCACGATCCCGCGAACCACGCGGGCGGGCATCCGCCGGGCCAGGCGGGCACCGGCGAACCCGCCACCGATCGCGCCGAGCAGCACGGCGAGGACCGGCACGGGATGGGTCGGGACGTCGGAAGCGACGAGGAAGAGCACCGCGGCCGTGCCGTAGATCGCGGCCAGCTGTACGATCCGGGTGGGATTGCCCTTGGCCGGGTCGAGCCCGAGCCCGACACTCCAGAACGCCAGCGTGAGAATCCCGACCGCACCACCGAAATAACCGCCGTAAGCGGCCAGCACGAACTGTCCGATCAGGACGCTCCGGGCGCTCAGGTCGACCGGGCGCCCGATCGCGGTCGAGAGCAGTCGCGAGATGCTGCGCCCGAACGCCAGGACCACGGTCGCGAACGCGAGCAGCCAGGGCACCGCGACGCGGAACGACTCCGAGGGCAGCGCCAGCAGCAGCCCGGCGCCGACCGCGCTGCCGAGCAGGCTGGTCGCGGTCAGCGCGGTCCGCGACGTGGTGCCGACCTGGACCACGTCCTTGCGGTAGGCCCACGCGCTGGCGACGGCGCCGGGCAGCAGTGCCACGGTCGACGCCGCGTTCGCGGTGACGGCAGGCAGCCCCGCAGCGACCAGCGCGGGCAGTGTCACGAAGGTGCCTCCGCCGCCGACAGCGTTCAACGCTCCCGCCGCGACACCGACCGCCAACAGAGCGGTGAACTCCAGCATGCGGCAAGCATCGAATCCGGGCATCTCCCCGCACAACGTGACCAGAACCGCAGAGCGGCGAGGGAAGCGACCGCGCTCCGGTCGGGTCGCCTCGCCTTCGCCGGCGGCGGAACCGGTTCGGGATGGCCGCGACCTGCCAACACGTCGTGACCTCCGGCCGGCGCGTGCCCGGCGATCAATCGATTCCGGAGATGGGACTCAGCGAAAACGGGTGTTGGCCCGCGGGGGATCGCCCGGCCAACACTGATGTCATGGTGAGTTCTGGCCCGGTGAACGCGCCTTGGCCCGGCCTGCTGCGCGCGCTGGCCATGCGGCTGCTGGTCGTCGGGCTCGTCCTGTCGGTCACCGGCGCGACGCTGCTGGGGCTGATCGCACTGCTGGCCGGAACCGGGCTCCTGCTCGGTGCCGGGATCAGCCCACGAGGTGCTGGAGCAGGGCGCGAGCCGCCGGGTTGACCGGTTCCGGCTGCCTGCCCGCCAGGTAGATCGACCTGGCCAGGCCCGGCTGCTCGATCCGGGCGTGCGGGAGCCCGGTGCGCTCGGCGACCTGCGCGGGCACGATGCTCACCCCGAGCCCGGCCGCCACCAGCTCGATCAGCAGCGGCATGTTGGTGGCCTCGCACACCGGGTCCCGCCGGATCCCGGCGTCGGCGAACCGCCGGGCCACCAGCTCCTGCAGCCCGCTGCCGCTGAACTCCACGAACGCCTCGCCGTCCAGCTCCGCCAGCCGGACCCGCCGCCGCCCGGACAACCGGTGCTCGGGGTGGCAGAGCAGCACGAGTTCCTGACGCCACTCGGCGAAGCCGACCAGTCCGTCGGCGAGCGGCCCGTCGAAGGCGACGTAGGCGAGGTCGAGCTCGCCGCTGTCCACCGAGGACATCAGATCGGGGACGAGGCCCTGCCGCACGCGGATGCGCACGCCGGGGTAGCGACGCTGGAACGCACCGAGCGCACCGGGCAGATCGACGTCGGTGAGCGCCTGGATGGTGCCGATCGCCACGTGCCCGCGCGACAACCCCGCGACCGCGGAGACCTCACCGCGCGCGGCGATGACATCGGCGGCGATCCGGTGCGCCATCGGAACCAGCGCCCGCCCGGCCTCGGTCAGCAGCACCCGCCGCGTGGTGCGCTCGAACAGCTGCGCGCCCAACTCGGCTTCGAGCTTGCGGACCGACGAGCTCAGCGCCGACTGGACGACGTGCACTTCCCGGGCGGCGCCGGTGAAGCTCCCGTGACGCGCCACGGCCAGAAAGTGCTCCAGCTGCCGCAATTCCACCAGGAAGACGATACCTGCGATCTTCTCCCAGGAGCCGGACCGCCTCGCACACCACGGGCGGGCCGGGGCGAACGGGCGAGGCGGCCGGGCCGGGGTTGCGAACGGGGTGCGAGCAGGTCCCGGTGTGGAAGCGGGAGTGCCTTTCAGGTACGAGCCCGGGGAAGGCATGATTCTGCGTCCGAGCACCAGGTGCACCGGCCGTGCTGCGACGGGAGGTGCGGACGTGGCGCCTGGAAACCGCACTGCTCTCCGTGCACGTGGTGGCTATTGGTGTTGCTGGTGTTGTCGCCGTTAAGCCGGACCTGCGGCACGCCCAGCAGCTCGTCCGCCAGTTCTGCACCAGCCGTGGAGTCGTCGTACTGGGAGTGCGGGTTGTTCCGCTCCTACGCAGAGGTGCTGCGACACCTGCACGCCATCGGCGCGACACCGCGGCACGTCCTGGCGAATCATCCGCCCGCCATTGACAGCTGCGTCTGGCGGCAGTGCCATCGAGTGCAGGGCGGGGCGAGCGAACCTTCGGTTCCGCCCGTGCCCGCTCGACTTCGCAGGAGGGAGCTCGCGGGTGAAGGCAGCCACCGTGGTGCCGGGTAGGCCGGAGATGTCGGCGGTCTCCGAGCTTCCCGATCCCCTTCCGCAGCCCGGCGAACTGCTCGTGCGGGGACTGCTGGCGGGGTTCTGCCGCATCGATCGCGATGTCACCGAACGAGGGTTCGGTGCCTTGCCGCCGGGGCAGGACCGCATGGTGCTCTTCCACGAATCCGTCGGCCAGGTGATCCACGCTCCGGCCATCAGCGGGTTCCACGAAGGGGACCACGTGGTCGGTGTCGTCCGGCGTCCGGACCCGCAGCCGTGCGAGGCCTGCGCTGCCGGGCAGTGGGACTTCTGCCTCAACGACCGGTACACCGAGTGCGGCATCCGGGGACTGGACGGCTTCGGTGCTCAGCTGTGGACCGTCGAGCCGCGGTTCGCGATCAGATGCGGTCCCGCGCTCGGCGACCTGGCGGTGCTGACCGAGCCCGCCTCGGTGGTGGCCAAGGCCTGGGAGCAGGTCGACATGATCGGTCGACGCGCTTACTTCGCCCCCCATCGCGCGCTGGTGACCCGTGCTGGGCCGATCGGCCTGCTCGCCGCGCTGCTGGGCATCCAGCGCGGCTTGGAGGTGCACGTGCTCGACCAGGTCGTGGAGGGGCCCAGACCCGATCTGGTCCGCGCACTTGGCGCCACCTACCACACCTCGCTGGACGATCTGCGCCGCGAGCCGGAGATCGTGATCGAGACGACCGGATCCGGCAGACTGGTGTTCGAGGTCCTGCAGCACACCGCGCGCAACGCGATCACGGTGCTGACCGGTCTCGCGGGCCACCACCGCACCGTGCCGTTCCCCGCCGAGATGGCGATCGGCGCCGAGTTGATGCTGGACAACGACGTCATCGTGAGCAGCGTCAACGCCAACCTCCGCCACTACGACCAGGCAGTGCGCGCGCTGGCCGGAGCCGATCGCAGCTGGCTGGAATCCCTGATCAGCCGCCGGATCCCGCTGCGCAACTGGACCGACGTCTTCGACACGGGACCCGACGACGTGAAGGTCGTCGTGGACCTCCAGTCCTGACCGGATGAACCCGCGCGCTTCAGGGCGAACACGAGCGCCGGCGTTGTTTCGGGGCTGGTTGTCCGGGCGTGTCCGCCCAGCAGCGCTCACGGGCCGTTGCGATCAGCCGGACCAGCCGGCGATCGCGGCATGTCCCTGGGGGACGGCGAGGTCGAGGAGGCCCGGGAAGCGCGCGTCGAGGTCGTCGCGGCGGAGCCGGTTCAGTCGCCGGGTGCCCTCGTCGCGCTGGTAGATCACCCCTGCTTCGCGCAGGACCTTGAAGTGGCCGCTCTGCGTGGACTTGCTGACCGGCAGCGCGAAGGTCGTGCAGGCCAGTTCGCCGTCGGGCTCGACATCGGCCAGCCGCGCGACGATGGCCAACCGGACGGGATCGCTCAGCGCGTTCAGCACGGCCGTGAACTCCAGCTGGGCCCGAGCGGGGTGCACGAGCTCGGTCGCGGTGCGGCTTGCCATGTCGCCACCCTATCAAACATGTTCGCAATATCCGAACATGTGTTATGTTCGCCAAATCCGAACATAGGAGGGTGCGGGCGATGCGGATCGAACGACGGAGCAGTCCTGTCCCGGCGAGTCCGTCCGCCGGTGAACCCGGGGCACCGGGGGAGCGGGCGAAAGCGTGGCGGTTCTGGGGCGCGGCGTACGCGCTGCTGGTCCTGTTGACCGGTACGAACCTGCCGACGCCGCTGTACCGGGACTACGAGCAGCGCTTCGGGTTCTCGCCGCTGGTGGTCACGCTGATCTTTGCCGCGTACGTGGCTGTGCTGATCCCGTCCTTGCTGGTGGCAGGGCCGCTGTCCGACGCGATCGGCCGGCGTCGAGTGCTGCTGCCCGCCGTGGTGGCGGCGGCGCTGGGATCGCTGGGGTTCGCGCTCGCGTCGGGCACCGGGTGGTTGTTCGCGGCCCGAGTCCTGCAAGGCCTGGCCGTCGGCCTCGCGGCGGGGCCGTTGACCGCGGCCCTGACCGAACTCGAACCCAGCGGCGACCACCGCAAGGCGGCCCTGGTGTCCACTGTCGTGTCCGTGGGAGGCCTGGGGATAGGTCCGGTGCTGGCAGGTCTGCTCGCCCAGTACGCCCCCGCGCCGCGCGTGCTGCCGTTCGTCGTGGAGATCGTGCTGCTGCTCCTCGCCGCAGCCGCCATCCGCGCGCTTCCCGATGCGCGAGCGACGGCCCGGTGGCGGCCGCGCCGACCCGAGATCCCGGCCGCGATGCGGTCTGCGTTCGCGACCAGCGGCACGGCCAACTTCCTCGCGTTCGCCGTGATCGGGCTGTTCCTCGCCCTCGTCCCCACCTACGTCGCTGCCCTCGCGAAAAGCACGAACCTGCTGCTCGGCGGCGGGGCGGTGGCGCTGATGCTGGCCTGCTCGGCAATCGTCCAGCTCGTTAGCCACGGCAAGCCGCCGCACGCCCTGCAGCGCGCTGGTCTGCCGGTGCTGGCCGTCGGTCTGGGCCTGCTCGCCCTCGCGGGCAGCCTGTCATCGCTGGTCCTGCTGCTGATCGCGACCGCGCTCGCCGGCGTCGGCCAGGGCTTGGTGTTCCTCGGCGGTCTCACCGCGATCAACCACGCCGCACCGGCCGACCGCCGCACCGAGGTCCTGTCCAGCTTCTACGTGATCGTCTACAGCGGCGTCGGCCTGCCCGTCATCGGCGTCGGCTTCCTCGCCACCGGCATAGGTCTCGTTCCCGCCGTGCGGGACTTCGCCGTGGCCGTCGCCGTGCTGTGCCTGATCGTGCTGTTCGCACTGCGCCGCACTCCCACCATGCCGACCAACTGACAGCGTTCCTGGAGATCCTCGTGGACACCGCAGAAATCGACGCCGCGTACCGAAACCTGCTCAGCATCGCCGAATCCATCGCAGCCCCGAACGAGCGATCGCTCGTCGACTGGACGCTCAGCCACATCGCGCTCAGCGACCGCATCCTCGCTGGCACGGCTCGAGACGTCCTGGCGGGCGTGCCCCCGGTCGTCGACAACCGCAGCGCCATGGACGACGCCACCATCACCGCGCTGATCGCCTCGACCAGCCACGACCAGCGGGTCGACATGGTGCGCCGCAACGCCGCCGACCTCGCCTCCGCGATCAGGGCGATCCCCGCCCGCGCCGCCGCGACACCGGTGCTCCTCCGACTGGTCGATCGCGAGGGCCGCTCCCTCCCGGAGCAGTGCCTGCCCTGGAGCGACCTGGTCGAACTCCGCGCCACCGAGCACATCCCCGGACACGCCGCGAGACTTGCCACGCACTCGCACCGACCCTCGTGAGCACTTGTCAGTGCGGCCATCGGCACTCACGAGATGCAGGGTGCTGCGACGTGCTCGGCTCGGCAGTTCGTGGTGTCGCTTGCTTCGAGCCACAGGTGCATCCGGTCGTACTCTCGGGCGAAGTCCTGGTAGATGCTGTGGCCTCCGCGGAGGACGGCGAGGTTGTCGGCTGCGTTGCGGGCGATGTGATCGCGGTCGGCGACGTGGCCCCGGCCGCCGCTGGGGCCGATGAAGTGGACGGGTGTCCGGTGGGCGTGCCTGCTCATCATCGTGGTGACCCACGCGCAGGCTTCCTCCGGTGTGCGCAGAACCCGGTCGGGGATCCGAACCAGCCTGAGGGATCGCGGCGGGGGCATCAGCATCGTGTTGTTGGTGAAGGCGATGTAGGTGTGCCAGTGAACACCTCGCCAGTGCCCTTGATCCGATTCGACCACGGTCAAACTCCTTGTCGGGCATGCGTTCTCGACGTCGGCGTCTTGGTCGGCCTGCCGGTGCGTTACGGGGGCCGCACCGGCAGGCCGCTCCTGCACCGCCGCTGTCCTGGGAGGGCGTTCAGCGGCAGCGAGGTCGAGGGATGCTTTCGGTGGCTTTGACGAGGCATTCGGGGCATCGCGGGCGCGTGGTCGTCGGGTGGCCGAGCTCTGCCCACATCACCGGTGCGCCGCACGCGCCGAGCGGGTACCCGCGTTCGATGGCCAGGTGGGTTTCCAAGTCCCGGAGTGTGATCCCGGGAAGCCAGCGCGGATAGGCCTCATCCGCGCCAACCCGAAGGTCCACTCCTGAACCTGCTCCCGGAGGCGTGGGGTGGGGTCGGTCCCCGGCGCGGTGGGGACCGACCCCGTGCTCCCGCCTCGCGCCACGCAGGGGGAGGGGGTGCGTGTCGCGTTCAGCGGGAGGGGCCTTGTGCCGGGTGGCCTGCCGTCGTGCGTCGTACGGCTTGGTCCGGTGGACAGCGGAGGCGAGCGTTGGCGTCAGGTTTCCGGTCATGATCGAACGATCGTCCGTGATCGATCGACTACCCAAGGTCACATTCCGGTTGTCCGCTGTTGTCAGGTAGATGTCCGGTTGATGTCCGTCGTCGGCGTGATGACACGCAGGGCGCGCGGGGAGACACTGGGAGTGTGGGAAATCGGCTCCGTCAGTTCCGCAATGAGCGCCGCTGGCGTCAGCGCGACCTCGCCGATCAGGTCGAGGTGCTGTCCCGGCGAGTGCTGAACGAGACTTTGAGCGTCACCGAGCGCACGATCAGCCGATGGGAAGGTGGCGAAACTCCGTCGCTTCCGGCTCAGCGAGTTTTGGCCGCGGTGTTCGACTGCACGCCGGACGATTTGGGTTTTCCCGCACCAGCCCCGGGTTTGGCCGTCGTGAACGGGTTCGCTCCGGGAGACAGTTCTCCAGTGCGCGGATCGGACGGGTTCGACGCGTTCGAGCTGGTTGCCCGGCTGACCCACTCCGATGCGTCGGATGCGACGCTCTCGCTGCTCGCGCGGCGCGTGGATCGGCTTTGCCGCGACTACCCGGTCCGTCGGGCGGACGATCTGCTGGTCGAGGCGCGGCGTTGGCTGGATCGAACTCTGGCGATGGCGGAGCGCCGCCTTACCCTGGCGCAGCACCGGGAAACCTTGGTGCAAGCCGGATGGCTCTCGGCCCTCGTCTCCTGCCTCACTTACGACACCGGTGATGTCGTGGGTGCTGAAACCTGGCGTGAGGCAACCGAACAGCTTGGCCGTGAGACCGGTCATGCGGAACTGATCGGCTGGGCCTTCGAGATCGCAGCCTGGATGGCACTGACGTCCGGTCGTCCGTCCGATGCCGCCGACTACGCGGCAGCAGGTGAGGAGATCGACGGAACGTCTTGCGTCAGCGTGCAGCTCGCCGCACAAAGCGCGCGAGCCCTCGCGCTGATGGGAGATCGCGCCGGTGCCGAAGCGGCCATGGCCAGAGGGCAGGCGAGGCTCGCACACCTGCCGGCGCCGGTCGATCCAGACCACCACTTCGTGATCGACCCGGCGAAGGCGGACTTCTACGCCGTGGACGTGTACCGGATGCTGGACATGCGCCAGGCCGCGGCGGAGTACGCGCACCGGGTGATCGACTACTGCGAGCGTCCGGACGGCTCGATCCGCGCTCCGATGCGCCGCAGCGAAGCGATGATGAGCCTGGGTGCCCTAGCCGCGCGCAACGGCGAACTGGACGAAGCGGTGGCACACGGGCTCAGCGCGCTCGGCGACCCGCGCAAGTGCCTCCCGTCTCTGCTCACCGTCGCCCGGGATCTCGACGACGAACTCCGCAAGCACCGCCAGGTTCCTGTCGTTCGGCGATGGAGCGACGCGCTCGAAGTCGTCCGAGCACCGCTAGCGCTTGATTCCTGACGCTGGTCGGTTCATCGGTCTGGTCATGCTGCGATGCGCCAGACTCGTGAGCATGTCGTCCAGGGAGGACGGGACTTTGTTGCGGCGGGCTGTTCTTGCTGCTATGCGGATCCGTTGGCCCGCTCTGGCCGATGAGACTTTACCGGCGAGCTCGTGCAGCCGGGCTGCGGTGTTCTCCACTTCTCGCCAGTCCGATACCTCGACCAGTGCTCTTATCAGGTTCGCTCCGCCGATGAAGCGGGCCCACCGGTAGCGTTCGACGGTGGATTCCACCACCGTGGCGTAGCACTCCACCGCACTGGCCGGCTGGCCGAACGCTTGCCACATACCGCCTTCGTGGACCTTGAGCTCCAGATCAGTGACCCACCAGGACCATTCCGGGTCCGTGCGGTGCACGCCGTTGGAAAGATTCGACTGGGCGCGTCTCAGCACCGCGAATGAACGTGCGTCACCGAGGTCGGCGGCGGCGCGTGCTCGACGGAGGTCGGTCATCACGCGCAGCCGCGGAGTGAGCTTGAACGTTTCCATCAGTTGCACCGTGCGAAGAGCCGCACGCGGTTGCTTCACCTCTTGAGCCTGCATCGCGATGTTCCCGAGGATGAACAACTCCATGTTGCGGTCTCCGGCCGAGCGCGCCAGGCGCAGCGCTTCGAAGTTCAGGGTTCGAGCAGCGTCGAAGTGCATCGAGTCGAACGCGAGCCAACCGGCCACTTCGCCGAGCTCCGCGGTGACCGCGGTGAGATCGCGTTCGGTGGACGGTTCGTAGCTGCGCGCCGCGAGCCGGGCCGATGCCGAGCGGAACAACCGTGCGGCCAGCGGCGCGAGCTCCGCTCCGCCTTGCTGACCATCCAGCCCGACGAGGTGGGAAATGCTCTGGCGCAGTTGCTCTACCTGATCGCTCTGCCCGGAGGTGGACATGGTGCACCCTCCCGAATCGTGGGTTCAGCGGAAGCCGGGGGTGTCGAGGGTTCGGGTGAGGGTGTGGGCCTCGTGGAGGAGCAGGGCGCCCAGTTCCGGTTGGCGGTCCGGGCGGAAGCGGGTCTCGATGCCCGTCAGCGTCAGGGCCCACGCCGGCTGGCCGTCGCGGTCGAACACCGCTGCCGCCATGCCCCAGCTGCCCTCCACCACCAGGCCGGGGTTGACCGCGTAACCGTGCTGGCGGGTGCGGGCGATGCGGGCGCGGATCGCCTCGGGGGAGTGCGCCCGGCCCCAGCGGGCGGTCAGGTCGGTGTGCTCCAGGTAGGCGTCGACCTCCGCGTCGTCGAGGAACGAGAGGATCACCAGGCCCGCGGAGACCACGCCGAGCGGGAACCGAGCGCCTTCGTAGAGCACGAACGAGCGGATCGGGAAGTCGCCGTCCTCGCGCAGCAGGCACACCGTCTCGGCACCTCGCAGCGCCGAGAAGAACGCGCTCTCACCGGTCTTGGCGGCCAGCCGGTGCACGCTCGCGCGGGCGTGGTGCGTCACGTCGTAGCGGTGGCCCGCCGTCTGCCCCAGCAGGTACAGCTCCGGGCCGAGGAACCAGCGGCCGGTGCGCCGGTCGCGGTCGACGAAGCCCTCCTCGGCCAGTGAGCTGAGCAGGCGGTGCACGGTCGGCCGGGGGAGATCGGTCGCCCTGGCCAGGTCGACCGTGGCGGCACCGGTCTCGTTGGCCGCCGACAGCGCCCGGAGCACGGCGCCGACCCGGCCGATCAGGTGCGCGTTCGGGCTGCTGCTGCTCATGCGGTTCCGCCTCTCCGCGATTTGCAGTGGTGGTTGCGTTTGGCAGTGATCTTGCGTTCGGGGGTTTCTCGTGGCTGGTTCGCGTCACGGTCCCCTGAGGTGCGGTTGGGCAGGGCTGGGGCTGGCGCGGGAGCTGCTCATGGCCATCAACCGTAGCGTCCACTCAGTGAACGCTTCGTGCTGAGCCCGGTCGCCGGTCGAACGATTCAGCGGTGATCGATCCCGGTTTGTTGCGGTGAACGGGGGTACGATTCTTTACTGCTGCTGTTCGTCCAGCGGACCGATGGAGAGGTGATCAGGTGTCCAAGCTGCGCTCGAGTGCGGCCGAGGCGCTGGCCGGGGTGCTCGAAGACGGGATGACGATCGCCGTCGGCGGGTTCGGCCTGTGCGGCAACCCGAACGATCTCATCGAGGTCGTCCGGGACAGCGGGGTCACCGGGCTGACGGTGGTCTCCAACAACATGGGCGTGGACGGCAAGGGGCTCGGGCTGCTGCTGGAGAACCAGCAGGTCGCCAAGGTGATCGCCTCCTACGTGGGGGAGAACAAGCTGTTCGCCGAGCAGTACCTGGACGGGACGCTGACCGTGGAGTTCGCGCCGCAGGGCACGCTGTCGGAGCGGATGCGCGCCGGTGGCGCGGGAATCGCCGCGTTCTACACCCGCGCGGGCGTCGGGACCCCGGTCGCCGAGGGCAAGCCGCACGCGGAGTTCGACGGGCACACCTACGTGCAGGAACGGGCGATCGTGGCCGATGTGGCGCTCGTGCACGCCCACACCGCCGACCCGGCGGGCAACCTCGTCTACCGGTCGAGCGCGCGGAACTTCAACCCGGTCGTGGCGACCTGCGGGAAGGTGACGGTGGTCGAGGCCGAGCACCTCAGCGAGGAGTACCTGGACCCGGAGGTGGTGGTGACCCCGGGGATCTACGTCCACCGGCTGGTCCAGGCCGTCCCGCGCGTCAAGGCCATCGAGAAGCGCACCGTGCGGCCCCGCGTTCCCGCGGCCGACTAGTCCCCACTCCGCACATCCTCCCTGGGAGCAACCATGACCTGGACTCGTGAAGAGATGGCGGCCATCGCCGCCGCCGAACTCCGCGACGGCGACTACGTCAACCTCGGCATCGGCATCCCCACGCTGGTCGCCAACCACATCCCGGAAGGGGTGCGGGTGACGCTGCAGAGCGAGAACGGAATCCTGGGCCTCGGCCCGTTCCCCTACGAGGGGGAGGAGGATCCCGACCTCATCAACGCGGGCAAGCAGACGGTCACGATCAACCCCGGGGCCAGCTACTTCGACTCGGCGGCCTCCTTCGCGATGATGCGCGGCGGGCACATCGACATCGCCATCCTGGGTGCGCTGCAGGTCGCCGAGAACGGTGACCTGGCGAACTGGACGATCCCCGGTGCGCTGGTCAAGGGCATGGGCGGCGCGATGGACCTGGTCGTCGGCGCCCGCCGGATCGTGGTGCTCACCGACCACGTCGCCAAGGACGGCTCGCCGAAGATCGTCGAGAAGTGCACGCTGCCGCTGACCGGCGCGGGCGTGGTCAACCGGATCGTCACGGACCTGGCGGTCCTCGACGTGACCCCGGAGGGCCTCCGGCTGGCCGCGCTCGCGCCCGGCGTCACCGAGGAGGAAGTCCGGGAGAAGACCGGTGCCCCGATCCAGCAATCCGTCCCGGTGAGCTGACTCCCCGCCGCGGCCGCCGCGCCCTGCAGTCCTCTGTGGATGGTCAGGTGCGGCGGCCGTCGCTTTTCCCGGCCGGGCCCGGGATTCGCCCTTGCGGGTAGGGTCGACTCCGAAGTCGGCCTTGGGTGACGAGGAGTTGGTGTGCGGGCTTACGGTTTCTCCGAAGTGGGCGGTCCGGAGCGGGAGTGCTTCTTCGACCTGCCGGTGCCCGAGCCCGGTCCGGGCGAGCTGCTGGTGCGGGTGCGCGCAGCGGGCGTGAACCCGGGGGACTGGCGGCTCCGCGAGGGCACCTACGGCGTTGCCGGGCCTGCGGTCCTCGGGCGCGAGGTGGCCGGAACGGTCATCGCGCTCGGAGACGGCGTGACGGGGTTCTCGGTCGGTGACGAGGTGTTCGGCGGTTGTCCGGGCATGGTCGGCGGCTGGGCGGAGCAGGCCGTGGTCACCGCGTCCTTCACCGCGCACCGGCCCGCCGGAGTGGCGCCGGAGGCCGCCGCGGTGCTGCCGGTCGCGGCGGGGACCGCGCACGACGCGCTGAACGACCTCGGCCTGCCTGCCGGGGCGACCTTGCTGGTCAACGGTGCCGGTGGCGGAGTGGGGATTCCGGTCGTGCAGCTCGCGCGCGCCCGGGGGATCTCGGTGGTGGGAGTGGCGAGCCCGGCCAAGCACGAGCTCCTCGCCGGGTTCGGCGCGACTCCGGTGGCCTACGGCGACGGTGTCCTGGAGCGGGTGCGCGCCGCCGCGCCGGACGGCGTCGACGCCGTCTTCGACCTGGCCGGCGGGGCGGCGCTGCGCACCGTCGCCGAGCTGGTCGAGGACCGGACGAAGCTGCTGTCGGTGGCCGACAAGCCGCTGGCCGCCGAGCTCGGTGGCCGGACGGTCGTGCGGGACCGCAGCACCGCCGTCCTCGCCGAGCTGGCGAGACTGGTCCTCGCGGGCGAGCTGGACCCGTTGGTCAAGCAGGTCCGGCCGCTCGACGAAGCCGGTGCGGCGCTCGCCGAGGTCGAGCGCGGGCACGCGGCGGGCAAGATCGTCCTCGTTCCGTGAAAAGACCTGACACCGCCGGACCGGATCTGATCTCATGCGGATATGACTGAGGTTCCGTTCTTCCACGACGTCGAGCCGGTCCGGCGCGTCCGCGACGAAGTGATGGACGTCCACTACCCCGACGATTCGCACGCCGGGCCCCGTCCGGCGGTGATCTTCGTGCACGGCGGACCGGTGCCGGAGGACATGGAACCCCGTCCGCGCGACTGGGAGGGCTTCATCCGCTACGGCGCCCTGGTCGCGGCGTCCGGGCTGGTCGGGATCACCTTCAACCACCGCCTGCACTCCGACGAGCTCTACCCGGAGGCCTCCGACGACGTGGCCGCGGTGGTCGAGCGGGTCCGGGAGCTGGAGGCGGTCGACAGCGACCGCATCGCGCTGTGGTTCTTCTCCGGCGGCGGCCCGATCGGCGCGGCATGGCTGCGCGCCGCGCCGTCCTGGCTCCGCGCGGTCGGGTTCACCTACCCGGTGCTCGCCCCGCCGCCGGACTGGCCGGGGGACAAGCCGCGCTTCAACACCGTCGAGGCGGTCTCCGAGCACCCCGAGCTGCCGAAGCTGCTGGTGCGGGTCGGCAAGGACTTCGAGTTCTTCGTGCCCAGCCAGGACGCGTTCGTGCAGGAGGCCCGCAACGCCGGTGCCGATCTGGAAGTCATCGAGATCCCGCACGCCGAGCACGGTTTCGAGGACCACGGCGCCGATCCCGAAGCCCGCGAGGCCGTCGACCGCGCGGTGAGCTGGTTCGTGAAGAAGCTGGCCGGGTGATCACCGCTCGTCAGTGCTCTCCGGTGAGTCCACCGGGGAGGGGTGCGCCCGCAGCGAGCCCGGGTGGGCCTTAGCGGTCGGGTCGCGGTGGGTCTTGATCAGGCTCGCCACGGTCACGACCGCCAGCACCGCGATGATCACGAGCAGGCTGATCGACGTCGGGATCTCCGGGACGCGCTCGTCGATGTCCACGTGCGCCCAGTGCAGGATCAGCTTGACGCCGATGAACACCAGGATCAGCGCCAGCCCGGTCGAGAGGTAGACCAGGCGCTCCAGCAGGCCCTTGACGAGGAAGAACAGCGCGCGCAGGCCGAGCAGGGCGAAGGCGTTGGCGGTGAAGACGATGTAGGCCTCGGAGGTCACGCCGAACACCGCCGGGATCGAGTCCAGCGCGAACAGCAGGTCCACGCTGCCGATCGCGATCAGCACGATGAACATCGGGGTGACCATCCGCCGCCCGTCGACGCGGGTGGTCAGCTTGCCGCCGACGTACTCGCCGGACACCGGCAGGACCCGGCGCGCGGCGTTGACCACGGCGTTGTTCTCGACGTCGGGGTCCTCGTCGCGGTGCCGGAACAGCTGCACCGCGGTGTAGATCAGCAACAGGCCGAAGACCAGGAACATCACGGAGAACAGCGACAGCAGCGTCGCACCGATCGCGATGAAGATCGCGCGCATGATCAGCGCGAGCACGATGCCGAAGGTCAGCACCTTGTGCTGGTGCTCCTCCGGCACCGCGAAGGTGGTCATGATGATCACGAAGACGAACAGGTTGTCGACCGAGAGGCTCTTCTCGACGAGGTAGCCGGCGAAGTACTCGGTGCCGAACTGCCCGCCGTACTCCATCGAGAACCAGATGCCGAAGAGGATCGCCACCAGCACGTAGCCCACCGACCACGCGGTCGCCTCGGCGAAGCCCACCCGGTGCGGGCGCAGCCACGCCATGACCAGGTCGACGGCCAGCAGCGCGATGATCAGTGCGACGGTGAGCACCCAGGTCAGCGCGGTGATTTCGAGCACGGCCCCTCCGCTGGCGTTCGGGTGTTGTCGATCTGTCGGCGATCAGCGTAAGCACGGACCTCGCGCCCCGCTCGTCGACCGCACGATGGCCGCAGGCTACCGGATCATCGCCGATTTGTCCGGTTGGTCGTGATCAGTCCCTTGTGGACGAATGTGCTGGCCGGAGCTCGCGGTCAGGGTGAAGCCGGTGAGCAGCTGGCCGCGAGCGGTAACAGGACCACCAGCTCAGATCGGGGCGAAGACCACGGCGAGCTGGCCCAGTCCCGCGATCAGCGCGATGCGCTGCCAGCGGCCGGTGAGCGGGTCGTCGCGCTCCCAGGCGGTAGCGAATCTAATAGTCGCGAACACCGCGACGACCAGCCCGATCGCCGACACGATGCGCACCGGCGCGGCGAGATCGCTCAGCGTCGCGGTGAGCGCCACCACCGGCATCCCGCCGAACACCACGGCACCGGCCTGCTCGTGCCGCGCATGGCCCTTGGAATACGCCTCCGGAGTGGTGTCCGGCGTGCCGGGCGGGTAGCCGCGCATCTGGTCCAGATTCCCGACGCGACGAGAGCGATGCCGAGCACCGCGATCCCCAGCGCCAGCATCGGCGCGGCACTCCAGACCCCGAGTGCTCCGACGGTGATGCAGAGCCCGCTGATCAGGAAGTTCGCCGTCTGCAGCCAACCGCGCGGGCCGAGGGCCAGCGCGCTCACCGGGTGCCGCCGGGGCCGGTAGCCCGGTCGCGTCCAGCCGTCGATGCCGAACACGACCAGGAAACCGACGCACGCCGCGGCACCCAGCGCGGTCAGCGGTCCCACCGGAACAGCAGCGCGGAGGCGGTGGTGCCGAGCACTGCGGTCACCGCGAGGCTCACCAGGCTCGCCGTCGCGACCGCCTGACCGGCCCACGCCGCGGCGAGGGCCTGGACGCTCGCGCCGAAGGGCAGCACCTGGCCGATCTGCGCCACGGTGTCGCCGAGCCCGCCCGTTCCGCCGAACAGGCCGCCGAGCGCCCCGAGCGCGAAGAACAGGACGAGACCGATCGCGACGGAGGAGTTCGGCGTCGGCGCGACCGAGGCGACCACCATGCCCAGCGCATACATCGCCGCGACGGACAGCGCGAGCACGCCGAGCGCGATGCCCAGGTCGCGCGGTGGCTGCGCGCCGAAGGCCAGCACGGCGATGCCGAGGGCCGCAGCGGTGCCGAGCAGCACCTGGGCGAGGCTGACGACGACCTGCGCGACGAGCACCATCAGCGGCGACGCCGGGGTGACGGCGAGCCTGCGCAGGACGCCGGTCTTGCGGTAGGTCGCCAGGGAGCTCGGCATGTTGATGAGGCCGAGCATCGCGATGACGATGGTGAGCACGAGCGGCAGCACGAACGCTTCGAGCGCGGTGAGCCCGGCCCCGACCTCCTCACCGCCGGCGCCGGCGGCGTTCATGATCAGGATCAGGATCGGCATGCCGAGCGGCACGATCAGCCCGGCGGTGTCCCGGACGACCATCTTCAGCTCGCTGCGGATCAGCAGCGCCCAGGCCCGCGGCCCGACCCGGTGCGCGGTCATGCGCAGTTCCGCCTCTCCGCGATTTTCAGCGGTGGTTGCGTTCGGGATGTATCTCGCGTTCTGCGGTTTCTTGTGGCTGGGTTGCATCACGGTCCCCTGAGGTTTGGTTGGGCAGGACTTCGGTTGGCACAAGGGGTGTCATGTGACTCCGTCCTCGACGTGGCGGCCGGTCAGCGCCACGAACGCCTCTTCGAGACTGCTCGTCCCCGACTTCGCGACCAGCTCGGCCGGGGTGCCGAGCGCGATCAGCCGCCCGGCTGCCAGCAGCGCGACCCGGTCGCAGAGCTCCTCCACCTCGTCCATCGCGTGGCTGACCAGGATCACCGCTTCCTCGCGCAGCGAGGCGATGGAAGCCCAGATGCGCCGCCGGGCGCGCGGATCGAGCCCGGTGGTGAGCTCGTCGAGCACGACCACCTTCGGCCGCCCGGCCAGGGCCAGGGCGATGGACAGCCGCTGCTGCTGCCCGCCGGAGAGGCGGTCGAACCTGGTGCCGCGCTTGGCGGTGAGCTCGACCATCTCCAGGAGCTCGCCCGCCGGGCGGGGGTCCGGGTAGAAGCTGCGGTACAGCTCGACGAGCTCGGCGACGGTGAGCGAGTCGTGCAGCCGGGCCTCCTGGAGCTGGACGCCGAGCAGGTGCCGGACGGCGCGGCGGTCGCGCTGCGGATCCAGCCCCAGCACTCGGACCCGCCCGCCGTCCGGGGCGCGCAGACCGGCGATCATCTCCACCGTGGTCGTCTTGCCCGCGCCGTTGGTGCCGAGGATGCCGAACACCTCGCCGGGCGCCACTGAGAACGAGATGTCCTGGACGGCGACGCTGTCGCGGTAGCGCTTGTGCAGGTGCTCGACGAGCACCGCCGGGTTGCCTGTCATGCCGCTGACGCTAGGAACGGCGGGCGGGTGCGCACATGTGCCGCTGGTCAGTGATCAGGACCATGACTTTCGGCACCTGCCCGCGGCCCGCGGCCGACCGTAGGCTGGCGCGATGCGAGGTCTCGGTGCGGAAGGCTGGTCCGGAATCGCCATGCTGCTGGTGTCGGCGGGCGTGGGCCTTCCGGTGCTCGTCGGCGCGGTGGACCCGGAGCTGCCCCGTCCGATGTGGACAGCGGCGTTCGCGGCGATCTTCGTCGCCGTGTGGTTCCTGCTGACCTCCGAGCGCCGCAACGTCCGGTTGGGCTGCTTCGCCTCGGCCACCGCGCTGGCCTGGCTGACGGTGCTGACCGCGCCGGACGCCGGGCTGATGCCGGTGCTGCTGGTGGTGATCGCGGCGCTCGGACCGGAAGTCCTCGGCATGCGGGCCAACTTCGCGGTGGTGCTGCTGAACACCGCGGTGATCGTCGCGAGCATGGTGGTGCGGGACCTCGGCGCCGCGGATCTGTGGATTTCCGGTGGGTTCTACCTGCTGATCCAGGTCTCGGCCGTGCTCAGCGTGCTGGCCATCGGCCGGGAGAAGCGGATGCGCCGGGAGCTGACCGAGGCGCACGTCGACCTCCAGGCCGCGACGGTGCTGCTCGGCGAGTCGGCGCGATCGACCGAGCGGCTGCGGATCGCCCGGGAACTGCACGACCTCGTCGGCCACCAGCTCACCGTGCTGACGCTGGAGCTGGAAGCGGCCCGCCACCGCGACGGCGAGGCCGGGCGCGAACACGTCGAACGAGCGAACTCCGTGGCCCGCGCGCTGCTCGCGGACGTGCGCGCGACGGTAGGCGAGATCCGCGCGGCCCCGGCGGGTTCGCTGGCCGACGCGCTCGCGGAGATCGGCCGCGCGGTGCCGGGGCTGGACGTGGCGGTCGACGTGGCCGCCGATGTGGAAGTGGACGAGGAGCAGATGACGGTGCTGGTGCGTGCGGTCCAGGAGATCGTCACGAACGCGCTGCGGCACGCCGGTGCGAAGGAGCTGTGGGTGCTGGTCGAACGCGACGGGACGAAGGTGCGGCTCACCGCGGGCGACGACGGGCGCGGCGCATCGCCGGTGGTCCCCGGCCACGGCCTGCGCGGCCTGGCGGAGCGCTTCGCGAACGCAGGCGGCGACGCCGAATTCGACGGCAGCAACGGCTTCCGGGTGGCGGCATGGGTGCCGGCCCGATGACGCGGGTGGTGGTCGTCGACGACCAGACCCTGGTCCGCCAGGGCATCGTGACGCTCCTGGAACTGGCCGGCGTGGAGGTGGTGGGCCAGGCCGACGACGGCGCGGCGGCCCTCGACGTCATCGAGCAGCAGGAACCCGACGTGGTGCTCCTCGACCTGAGGATGCCGCGCCACGACGGGATCTGGACCCTGGAACGCCTCCGCGAGCGTGCCTGCCCGGTCCCGGCGCTGATCCTCACCACGTTCGACGACGACACCCTGGTCCTGGACGCCCTGCGCGCCGGAGCACGCGGCTACCTGCTCAAGGACGTGACCGTCGAGCAGCTGGCCCGAGCGGTGCGAACGCTGGCCGACGGTGGAACCCTGATCGCCCCGTCCATCACCGACCGGCTGCTGCGCGCGATCCAGGACGGCCCGGCACCGGTGGGCGCGGAATCGCCGGTGGCGATCCAGGAGCTCACCGGCCGGGAGCTGGAGGTCCTGCGCCTGATGGCCGAGGGCTACAGCAACCGCGAGATCGCGGCGGCCCTGAACCTGGCGGATGGAACGGTGAAGAACCACGTCTCCACGATCCTCCTGAAACTAGCGGCCAGAGACAGGACCAACGCAGTCCTCAGAGCCCTCCACGACGGCCTCCTCCGCTGACGGTCGCCGAATCCGCGTTCCGTTTCGGCAGGTGGTGGCCCGTGAGTGTTTTGTGCGGCCATAGCGACACAAAGCACTCACGGGGCGGTGCCGTCCGATCAGGACCGATCCGATCGGCCTGGAACAACTTCCGTGCGGGCGATGACCTCCGGTGATCGTCCGCGCGCGCACGGTGTCCGGATCGGTCCACTGTGTACTCATGAGGCCGAAGGTTCACGTCGGGGACACCCGTTGGTCCGGCGGTGATCACGCGGGCGATGGGTGCGGCGACCAGGATCTGATCGACGTTTCGGACAAAGCAGACGAGGAGTTCGCATGTTGCGCCGGACCGTGGTTGCCGCGGCAGCCGCACTGGTGGCCTCGATCGGCCTGGCACCCGCAGTGGTCGCCGCGCCCGTCGCCACCGCCGCCAAGACCGATGTGGCCACCATCGCCCACCGCGGGGCATCCGCGTACGCGCCGGAGAACACCCTCGCCGCGGTGCGGCTCGGGGTCCGGATGCGCGCGGACCTGGTCGAGATCGACGTCCAGCAGACCAAGGACGGCGAGCTGGTCGTCATCCACGACAACACGCTGGCGCGCACCACCGACGCCGAGCAGAAGTTCCCGGACCGCGGGCCGTGGCGGATCTCCGACTTCACCCTCGCCGAGATCCGCACCCTGGACGCCGGTTCGTGGAAGGCCCCGGAGTTCGCCGGTGAGCGCGTCCCGACGCTGGCCGAGGTGCTCGACGTGCTGCAGCGCGGACCGTCGGGCCTGCTGCTGGAGGCGAAGTCGCCGGAGCTGTACCCGGGCATCACCGAGCGCATCGCCGACGAGCTCCGGGCGCGGCCGTCGTGGGTCCGCCCCGACCACAAGGCCCGCAACCTGGTGGTGCAGAGCTTCAACTGGGACTTCATCCGCGACTTCCACGACCTGCTGCCGGGCGTGCAGGTGGGCGTGCTGGGTGCGCCGTCCGTGGACCAGCTCGCCGAGGTGGCCACCTACTCGAACCAGGTCAACCCGAACCACGCGCAGGCCACTCCGGAGTACATCGCCGCGGTCCACGCGCACGGGATGAGCATCAACCCGTACACGGTCAACGACGCGCCGCTGATGCGGACGCTGATCGACCGCGGGGTGGACGGGATCATCAGCGACCGCCCCGACGTGCTCCGCGAGGAGATCGGCAAGGCGCGACGCTGACACCACCGCCGAGCGGGCCGTTCCCACCGGGAGCGGCCCGCTTCGCCGTTCTCGGGCGCGAGGCTCCGGTTGGTCAGTCGGAGTTGCGGTGCCGGGACCGCCACTGGCTGGGGCTGCAGGCGAAGTGGGCGCGGAACCAGCGGGAGAAGTTGCCCGGTGAGGAGAACGACAGCAGGTCGGTGATCTCGGTGAAGGTGTAGCGCTGGTTTCCCACCAGGTTCGCGGCCAGCTCCGCCCTCGTCGCCTGCAGAAGCGATGAAAACGTCTCGCCGGCGTCGGCGAGTTGCCGGTGCACCGTCCGCCGGTCCACGCCGAGGCTGCGCGCGACCTGCTCGACCGAGCACCGGCCGGTGGGAAGCAGGAGCTCGATCAGTTCCCGGACCCGCTCCAGCGCGGAGGTGTCCTTCGGTGTCTCCAGGGAATCGAGGAACTGGTAGGCGTAGGTGCGCATGAGCGGATCCGACATCTTGTTGGGCGCGTCGAGGTCGTGCTCGTAGAACGTGATCCCGTTGAAGTCCTGCTCGAACTTGAGCATCGAGCCGAATACCCGCTGGTGCGTGGTGGGGTCCGCAGGTGCTCGGTGGGCGAAGCATACGGCGACCGGCTGCCAGAGCGGCCCGAGGAATCCGCGCAGCAGCCGGTGCAAGGTGCCCAGGGCGAGCTCTGCCGCCTGCCTGGTCTCGGTCTGATCGCCCAACTCGAACGCGACGCGGACGGTCGCCAATCCGTTCAGCACGGCCATTCGCATCCGCAGCGCTTCGTTGTACATGTGCTCGTGGCGGAGGAGGATCGTCAGTGCGCTGCGGACGTCCGGCTCCTCGCGGATGACCAGGCTCAGCGGCCCGAGGTTGGCGAAGCGGCGGCGTTCGGCCAGCAGCAGCCCGAAGTCCTGGTGCCCGGAGATCGCCGCCGAACGTTCGAGGAGCAGTGCGACGGCCGCGGCGGGAATCCACCGGTCCTGGACCGCGATGCCCGCCGGATCGAGCCCGGCCTCCCGCATCATCCGTGCCGGTTCGATGCCCAGGGCGCGGCTGACGTCGACGTAGCTGTTCAGCGCTGCGTAGCGAGCCAGCGGCTTCATGACAGGCCTCCGCGATGTCCCGAAATGATCAGCATTCCGTCCCTGGAGGATAAGCCGTCGCCGTTACCGACGCCTAATGTCGCTTCCATCACAGCCGATCCGGATGGAGGACGTCATGGCCGAAGTCGCGGTGGAGTCCGCTCCCGTCGACGTGCTGCGCGAGCCGTGCCGGGCGGCGTGGAAACCGGCTGACCTCGGTGCCGAGTGGCAGTTCGGACTCTCCCCGGTCCACCTCGGCGAGGTCGAGTCCGCGCTGCGAGCGGTGCGGAAGTACGGGATTTCGCTGCTGAACCTCACCCGCGATCGGTTTCCCCTTCCCTCGCTCGGGTTCGAGCTGCAGCGCATCGCACGCGAGTTGGAGTTCGGGCGCGGTTTCGCGGTGCTCAAGGGCCTTCCGGTGTGCCGTTACGACGTGGCCGAGATCAACACGATCTTCTGGGGAATGGCCCAGCACCTGGGCGTTCCGGTCTCGCAGGACGCCTTCGGCCGCAAGCTCGCCCGTGTCCGGTGCGAGCAGGAACTGCGGACCGGTGGGTCCGATGTGGTGGCACTGCTGGGTTCGGGTGGGTGGAGCACCGTCGTCAGCTCTGCGGCGCTGTACAACGAGATCCTCCGCCGCGATCCCGCCCTGGTCGAGCGGATGTACCGGCGGTTCCGGTTCGACCGGTGGGGTGAGCAGCTTCCCGGCGAACCGCCGTACCGCTCGGTCCCGCTGGCGTGCTGGTACGAGGGAAAGCTGAGCTTCCGCTACGCGCGCCGGGACATCGAGTCGGCACAGCGCTTCCCGGGTGCGCACGGGCTGGAGCCCGCCGACGTGGCGCTGTTCGACCTGATCGACGAGCTCGCGGAGGAGTTCCGGTTCGAGTTCGACGCCGAACCGGGCGACATCCAGCTGTTCAACAACTACTCGGTGCTCCATGCGCACTCCGGTACGGCGGCGGCGGAGCTTCCGCGCCGGTTGTGGCTCACGCTCAACGACGGGCGTCGATTGCCAACCGAATTCACCTGGGGGACAGGCGGATACGGCGCTCCGCGCGGACGTGGCGGAGTGGAACCACGGGACATCGTCGATCCCGGGAACTGACCGGAAGAACACCAGGACGTGGCCGTGGCACCCGAGTGCCCGGCCGGGACGGAGAAGGTCATGGCGAAAGCCGTTCGCTTCCACCAGACCGGTGGACCGGAGGTCATGCGGTGGGAGGAGGTCGACGTCGCCGATCCCGGGCCGGGCGAGGTCCGCATCCGCCACCACGCGGTGGGGCTGAACTTCGCCGACACCTATTTCCGCACCGGTCTCTACCCGGCACCGCTGCCTGCTGGGATGGGCGTGGAGGCGGCGGGTGTCGTTGAGGCCGTCGGTGACGGGGTGCGGCACATCGGGGAAGGCGATCGGGTCACCTACACCGGCAGCCCGCTCGGCGCCTACAGCACCGAGCGCGTGATGCCCGCCGGGCCGTTGATCCCGTTGCCGGACGAGATCGGCTTCGACACGGCCGCGTCGATGACCATGCGCGGGCTCACCACGGCTTACCTGCTGCGCCGCATCCACCCGCTGCGCGAGGGCGACACCGTCCTGCTGCACGCTGCGGCCGGCGGTCTGGGACTGATCTTCCTGCAGTGGGCGAAACTGCTGGGGATCAACGTGATCGGCACGGTCTCGACAGACGAGAAGGCCGCGGTCGCTCGTGCCCACGGTTGTGACCACGTGGTGGTCTACAAGCGCGAGGACGTGGCCGAGCGGGTCCGGGAGATCACCGGTGGTGCGGGAGTTCCGGTCGTCTACGACAGCATCGGCGCGGCCACCTACCAGAGCTCGCTCAACTCGCTGGCCCGCCGAGGGCTGCTGGTGTGCTTCGGTACCGCATCCGGCCCCGTCCCGCCCATCGACGCGATGCAGCTCGCGGTCCGGGGATCGGTGTTCGTCACCCGCCCCGCGCTCGCCGACTACATCGCCGATCCGGTCGAGCGCGCCGAGCTGGCGGGAGAGCTGTTCGACCACGTCGCCACCGGGCGGATCCGGATCGGGATCAACCAGCGCTACGCCCTCGAAGACGCGGTGCAGGCGCACCGAGACCTGGAATCGGGCCGCTGCGCCGGATCTTCGGTCTTCTCGCTCTGAACCACCGGCCCGTGGCAGAACAGCCATGAGCAGCCCAGATCAGCCCTGAGTTGTGGTCCCGAGTCCTGCTCAACCGCAGCTCAGGGGCCGTGATGCAACCCAGCCAC
This sequence comes from Saccharopolyspora antimicrobica, assembly GCF_003635025.1. Taxonomy (GTDB): domain Bacteria; phylum Actinomycetota; class Actinomycetes; order Mycobacteriales; family Pseudonocardiaceae; genus Saccharopolyspora; species Saccharopolyspora antimicrobica. Next base: position 5,485,738 of record NZ_RBXX01000002.1, read on the forward strand.
AAGAAACCGCCCAACGCGAGATTGCTCACGAACGCAACCACCACTGTGAATCGCGGAGAGGCGGAACAGGGAGAGGCGGTACTGCCATGTCCAGCGCGGTCCGGACGACCACGATCAGGCACGAGAAGCTCACCTGCACCATCGGCGCCGAGCTGTTCGACGTCGACCTGGGTGAGGTGGCGCGCGACGACGAGCTGTTCGCCGAGCTGCGGTCACTGCTGCTCCGGCACAAGGTCCTGTTCCTGCGGGACCAGGACGTCAGCCGTGCCGACCACGTGTCCTTCGCCCAGCGCTTCGGCGCGCTCGAAGATCACCCGGTGGCCGGCAGCGATCCGGACCACCCGGGGCTGGTGCGGATCTACAAGGACCTCGACAGCCCGGCCGAGCACTACGAGAACGCCTTCCACTGCGACGCGACCTGGCGTGCCGAGCCGCCGATGGGCTGCGTGCTGCGGTGCGTGGAAGGACCTGAGGTCGGCGGCGACACCATCTGGGTCGACATGGCCGCTGCCTACGAGAAGCTCCCCGCCCACGTCAAGAGCCAGATCGCGGGACTGCGCGCCCGGCACAGCATCGAGGCGAGCTTCGGCGCTGCGCTGCCGGTGGAGCAGCGCCACCAGCTGAAGGCCCGCTACCCCGACGCGGAGCACCCGGTGGTGCGCACCCATCCGGAGACCGGTGAGCAGATCCTGTTCGTCAACGCCTTCACCACGCACTTCGTCAACTACCACACGCCGGAGAACGTCCGCTTCGGCAGCGACTACGCCCCCGGTGCGAGCAACCTGCTCAACTACCTGGTCGCCCAGGCGGCGATCCCGGAGTACCAGGTGCGCTGGCGGTGGACGGAGAACAGCGTCGCGATCTGGGACAACCGCTCCACGCAGCACTACGCGGTGCAGGACTACTGGCCCGCGGTCCGCAAGATGGAACGCGCCGGAATCACGGGCGACCGGCCGTTCTGACCTCCGCCGAGATCTCGAAGCGCCACCCGGACAAGGAGAAGAACGCATGCACTTCCACGACGATTCGCTGTTCCCGGAGAACCAGGAGAAGCTCGTCATCACGGCGGCGCCGTACGGGCCCGAGTGGGAGCCCGACGACTTCCGGGAGGACCTTCCGCTGACGATGGACGAGCACGTCCAGCAGGCGGTCGACTGCTACAACGCCGGCGCGACGGTGCTGCACATCCACGTGCGCGAGCTCGACGGCAAGGGATCCAAGCGACTGTCCAAGTTCAACGAGCTGCTGGGCAGGCTGCGCGAAGCCGTCCCGGACATGATCCTGCAGGTCGGTGGCTCGATCTCCTTCGCGCCGGAAGGCGAGGGCGCGGAGGCCAAGTGGCTCAGCGACGACACCCGGCACATGCTGGCCGAGCTCGACCCGGCTCCGGACCAGGTGACCATCGCCATCAACACCAACCAGATGAACATCATGGAGCTGATGACCGCCGACGACATCGCGGGCACGTCGCTGACCCGCCCGGCGGTGGCCGAGGCCTACCGGGAGATGTTCGTGCCCGCAGGCCCGGGCTGGGTCGAGGAGCACCTGAAGCGGCTGCGCGCGGCCGGAATCCAGCCGCACTTCCAGCTGGCCAGCATCCCGCAGCTGGAAACCGTCGAGCGGCTGATGCGGCGCGGTGCCTACACCGGACCGTTCATGGTCACCTGGGTCGGCATCGGCGGCGGGTTCGACGGCCCGAACCCGTACAACATGATGGAGTTCGTCCGGCGCTGCCCCGACGGCGCGGTGCTGACGCTGGAAACCCTGATGCGCAGCGTGCTTCCGGTCAACGCGATGGCCATCGCGATGGGACTGCACGTCCGGTGCGGCAACGAGGACACCATTTGGGGCCGCAAGGGCGAGAAGAAGACCTCGGTCCAGCAGATCGAGCAGCTGGTGCGCATCGCGGGCGAGCTCGGCCGCGAGGTGGCCACCGGCAAGGAGGCCCGCGAGATCTACCGGATCGGTGAAACCTACGCCGACGCCGAGGAAACCCTCGCCAAGGTCGGGTTCGCCCCGAACCGCAAGCCCGGTCAGGTCGGTTTCACCCACCACGCCTAGCACCGGTCACCCACCGGTCGCCAGGGGGTAACAGCCGGGGCGCGGAGCCCTACCGGGATCCGCGCCCCGGCGCTCCACCAGGAGGACATCGCAGGCAAGAGCCAGTCGAGGAGTGACAATGAAGTCGCACGCTCCGTCCGCTCCGCAGCTGCCCGGCCGGGCAGCTCCCGCCAGATCGCGGATCTACCCGTGGATCGTCTTCGCCCTGACCTTCGGGCTGCTGCTGTCGGACTACATGTCCAGGCAAGTCCTCAGCGCGGTGTTCCCGTTCTTGAAAGCCGAGTGGGGGCTGTCGGACTCCCAGCTCGCCTCGCTCACCAGCGTGGTGGCGATGATGGTCGGCCTGCTCACCTTCCCGCTGTCGATCCTCGCCGACCGGTGGGGACGGGTCCGCAGCCTGGTGCTGATGGCAGTGGTGTGGAGCGCGGCGACGCTGCTGTGCGCGATCGCCACCGACTACGGGCAGATGCTCGGTGCGCGATTCCTCGTCGGAGTGGGAGAAGCGGCCTACGGCAGCGTCGGAATCGCGGTGGTGCTCAGCGTGTTCGCGCCACACGTCCGCGCCACGCTGGGCGGTGCGTTCATGGCCGGTGGCTCGTTCGGTTCCACGATCGGTGTCGCGCTCGGCGGCATCATCGCGGTCCAGTTCGGCTGGCGCTGGGCACTGGCGTTCATGGCCGCCATCGGACTGGTCCTGGTCGTGCTGTTCCGCTTCGCCGTCACCCAGCGGAAGCTGGACCGCTACCAGCACGGGCCCGAGCCCGAGGAACCGAAGACGGGCCGCGCACCGCTATCCAGCTTGTTCTCCAACACTTCCGTGATCTCCGCCTACGTCGGCAGCGGGCTGCAGATGTTCGTCGCCGCCGTGCTGCTGGCCTGGACGCCCAGCTACCTCAACCGCTACCACGGCATGGGCCCGGATCAGGCCGGTGGCGTCTCTGCGGTTCTGGTCCTGCTCATCGGTGCCGGGATGATCGTCTGCGGGGCCATCACGGATCGGGTGAGCCGACGGTGCCCGGAGCGCAGGTGGACCACCTCGATCGGCTACGGCGCGGCGGCCGCGGTTCTGATGGGAATCGGTTTCCAGCTACAGGAAAGCACTTTCCAGCTGGTGGTGATCGGATGCGGCGCGTTCTTCTCGGCCGGGGCGTCCGGTCCCGCCACCGCGATGGTCGCCAATCTGACCCACACCTCGTTGCGGGCCAGCGGATTCGGGTCGCTCACCCTGGCCAACAGCCTGCTGGGACTGGCCGCGGGCCCGTTCGCGATCGGACTGCTGGCCGACGGACTCGGCCTGCTCGGCGCGCTCCAGCTCGCCCCGCTGGCCTACCTCGGAGCCATCGCGGCCCTGCTGATCGGAAGACGCCGCTACCCGGCCGCACTGCGGAAACTCGCGGCACTCGACCAACGCGCTGCCGGAGCGCGGGATTGGAGCAGGAGTTGAACGACCACGAGATCCCGACCACGGTGATCGTCCCGGGCCTGCGCGACCACGTCGCCGAGCACTGGCAGACCCACCTCGCCGGGACGCTGCCGAACACCCGCACCGTGCCTCCCCTCGAACACGACAAGCTCAGCCGGGCGGCCCGTGTCGCGGCACTGGACCGCGTGGTGTCGGAGATCGTCGGTCCGGTCGTCCTCGTCGCGCACAGCGCCGGAGTGCTGATCACCGTGCACTGGGCGCAGCGGCACTCCCGGCCGATCCGGGGTGCTCTGCTGGCGACTCCGCCCGACTTCGAGTCGCCGCTGCCGGACGGCTACCCGGCACCGGACGAGCTGAGCGACAACGGCTGGCTTCCGGTACCGCGGAAACCGCTGCCGTTCCCCAGCATCGTCGTGGCCAGCACGAACGATCCGCTCGCCCGCCTGGCGCAGGTGGCCGACATGGCCCGGGACTGGGGCGGTCGGTTGGTGGACGCCGGTGCCGTCGGGCACCTCAACCCGGCTGCGGGCTACGGCCCCTGGCCGCCTGCCGAGGAGTTCGTCCGGGAGCTGGGCCGGATGGACGAGAACTGATCCGCAACCTCATTTAGGAGATCCGAGTGCTGAACCTGGCCGTGTTCCTGGACGACTCCGTCCGCAGACATCCGCATCGCGAGGCTCTGGTGTGCGGTGACCGACGGCTGACCTACGCGGAGGTCGGCGCGCTCGCCGACCGGGTCGCGGGGCTTCTGGTGTCGCGGGGAATTCGGCCCGGGGACCGGGTGGCGATCACCTGCCCGAACCTGCCGGAGTTCGTCGCCGCGTACTACGGGATCCTCAAGGCCGGGGCAGTGGTCGTACCGCTCAACGTGCTGCTCAAAGAACGGGAGATCGCCTATCACCTCAACGATTCCGGTGCCCGGGCGTACTTCTGCTTCGAAGGTTCTGCGGGGATGCCGACGGGTGAGTGCGGTCGCGCGGCCGCGGACCGCGCCCCGGAGTGCGCGAACCTGTTCATCATCACCTCGGATCCCGAGGCGGCTTCTCCGATCGAGGGGACCGAGAGCTTGGCTCAGGCGTTGGACAGCCATGCGGAGTTCGCAACGGTGGTGCGGGAATCGACCGATACCGCGGTGATCCTCTACACCAGCGGCACCACCGGACAGCCGAAGGGCGCCGAGCTCAGCCACGCGAACATGGTGCTCAACGCCCTGACGGCGAACCAGCTCTTCGACAGCACGCCGGCCGAGCGCGACACGCACCTGGTCGCTCTGCCGCTGTTCCACTCCTTCGGGCAGAGCATCAACATGAACGCGGCTTTCTCCGTCGGCGCGAGAATGGTCCTGATGCCGCGTTTCGAGGCAGGCGCGGCGTTGGACGCGATGGCACTGGAGGGCGTCACCGTGTTCGCGGGCGTGCCGACGATGTACTGGGGTTTGCTCGATGCGCAGGGGAGTTCCGGCGCCGAGAACCTGCGGCTGGCCATCTCCGGTGGTGCGGCGCTGCCGGTGGAGATCCACAAGCGGTTCGAGGAGCGCTTCGGCGTCCGGATCCACGAGGGCTACGGCCTGTCCGAGACCTCGCCGCTGGCCATCTTCAGCCCACCGGGGCAAGACCCGCGGCCGGGGTCGATCGGCCTGCCGGTGTGGGGAATCGAGGTCGAACTGGTGGACGAGCAGTGGAACGCGGTGGACGGAGGAGTCGGTGAGATCGCCATCCGCGGCCACAACGTCATGAAGGGTTACCTCGCGCGGCCGGAGGCGACCGCCGCGGTCATGCGCGACGGCTGGTTCCGCACCGGCGATCTCGCCCGTCGCGATGCCGACGGCTTCTACTACATCGTCGACCGGGCGAAGGACATGATCGTCCGCTCCGGGTTCAACGTCTACCCGCGGGAGGTGGAGGAGGTGCTGATGAGCCACGAGGCCGTGTCCCTGGCCGCGGTGGTCGGCGTCGCGCACGACAGCCGGGGCGAGGAGATCAAGGCCTTCGTGATCCGGGCGGACACCGCGCACGTCACCGAAGCCGAGCTCATCGCGTGGTCCAGGGAACAGCTGGCGAACTACAAGTATCCGAGGCTGGTCGAGTTCGTCGACTCGCTGCCGATGACCGCGACCGGCAAGGTCCTCAAGCGCGAGCTCGGCAGGTGAGTGCGCGAACCGGTTGGAGCCGGCTCGCGCACTCACGGCGTGATCAGCCGCGGATGGACGACCAGTTGGTCAGGAGGCGGGTGAGCGCTTCGGTGGTTTCGCGGGTGGCCGCGACCGAGCAGGTCTCGTCGCTGACGTGGGCCTGGTCGGGGTCGCCCGGGCCGTAGACGATCACCGCGGGGGAGCCGAGCGCCGGGGCCAGGACCGAGGCGTCGGTGAAGTAGGTGGCGTACTCCGGTCGCTGGTCGGGGTTCCCCGGGTGCAGCGCCGTCACGATCGCCCGGGCGAGCGGGTCCTCGGCGCTGGTCGCCACGCCCGGGAGGTCCAGGTCGGCGGTGATCTCGGTGCCGGGCAGGGCCAGTCCGGCGATCGCGGCGCGCGCGTCGTCGGCGGTGAACTCCGGCGTGGTGCGGATGTCGAGCACCAGCTCGGCGCGGTCGGGCACCAGGTTCGGCTGCACGCCGGAGTGGAACGAGCCGACGTTGACCGTGGCCGGGCCGTGCGTCGGGCTGACCGGCCAGCCCTCGTTGCGGTGGATGCGCACCGCAGTTTCGGCGAGCGCGGCCAGCGCGTTCTCACCGAGCTCGGGACGGGATCCGTGCGCGCTGCGGCCGTGCGCGGTCAGCCGCAGCCACAGAACTCCCTTGTGCCCCAGCACGATCCGGTTCGCCGTGGGTTCGGCCACCAGCAGCGCGGGGCTCGGGATGAGCTCGGGCAGCAGGGATGCGCCTTCGCAGCCGGTCTCCTCGCCGAAGGTGAACACCAGCTGCGCGGAGAGTTCCTCGGGAGCGGTGCGGGCGGCCCGCACCGCGGCCGCGACGATCGCCGCCACGCCGGCCTTCATGTCGCTGCTGCCCCGGCCGCGCAGCCGGTCGCCGTCGATCTCGCCGCTGTGCGGGTCGAACGACCACGTGGCCGGGTCGGCGGGAACGGTGTCGAGGTGCCCGGTGAGGGTGATCGGCGTGCCGGTGCCGAAGCGGGCGACGAGGTTCGCGCGGCCGGGGCGCGGCTCGTCGACGGTGACCGCGAAGCCCGCGTCGGTGAGCAGCGGCGCGAGCAGTTCGGCGGCGGCCTTCTCACCGGCCGCGCGGGTGTCGAGGCGGATCAGTTGCTGGGCGAGCTCGATGGGATCGGGCACGGGTCCTCCGGATCAGTGCTGGGGTGGGACCGCGGAACCGCGGATGACCAGTTGCAGCGGGAGATTCCGCCGCACGGTGCCGCCGCCGGGATCGGTGATGCGGGCGTGGACGAGCTCCAGCGCGCCGCGGGCGAGTTCGGCGACGGGCTGCTGCAGGGTGGTCAGCTTCGGGCGCAGCCATTCGCCGACCCGGATGCCGTCGCAGCCCACCACTGAGAGGTCCTCGGGGATGCTCAGGCCGTGCAGCTCGGCGGCGCCGAGGACGCCGACCGCGGCGATGTCGCTGCCGATGAACACCGCGGTGGGCGGCTGCGCGGCTCCGGTCAGGTACGGGAAGGTGCTCGCGCCGAACTGCTCGGTGTAGGGGCCGTGCAGGATCAGGTCCTCGTCGACGTCCAGCCCGGCGTGCTCCATCGCGTCGCGGTAGCCGCGCAGCCGGTCGCGGGTGGTGGACAGCTCCCGCGGCCCGGCGATGTGCGCGATGCGCCGGTGGCCGAGCTGCGCCAGGTAGGCGGTGGCCTGGTAGGCGCCGCCGTAGTTGTCCACGCCGATGGTGTCCACGCCGGTGGTGTTGGCGATCTCCTCGTCCAGGACGACCACCGGGAGCCCGTCGGCGATGGCCTGGAGCAGCCGCGGGTTCTCGCGGTGCATCCCGACGTAGATCATCCCGTCGATGTCCTCGGTGCCCGCGACGAAGTCGCTGACCTTGGCCTCGCGCTGCGCCTGCCTGCCGGTGACGCCGATGACGAGCGAGGCGCCGCTGACGGCGGCCGCGGTGGCGATCTCCTCGGCCAGCGCGGCGAAGAACGGGTTGGCCAGCTCCGGGACGATCAGCGCGATGACCGGCGCGTGCTCGCGCGCGCCGTCCGCGGTGGCCGCCGGACGCACCTCGTAGTGCAGCTCCCGGACGGCGGCGTCGATCCGCGCGGCGGTCTCGGGCTGCACCTTCAGCTGGCCGCGCAGGTATCGCGACGCCGTCGAGGTCGACACTTGCGCACGTTGCGCAACGCGCGTCAACGTCATCCGCGCCCCTTCCGTCGAGTGCTCTGGGTGCAGTGTATCGGCAAGTCGGCGCAGGTGGGCTCTTGACGGCGGGTTCGGCGCGGATTAGTTTGCGCAACACGGAGCGCAAAGTTTGCGCAACATCGTTCCAACCGGGGAGGCGGAATTGAGCCGCGTGCTGCTGGCCGGGGAGTCCTGGGTGGCCAGGACCACCGACGTCAAGGGCTTCGACGCCATCGACCGAGCCCAGCTCGAAATCGGCGCCGAGGCGTTGCTCGCCGCGTTGCGCGGAGCGGGCCACGACGTGGTCCACCTGCCGTCGCACCTCGTGGCGACGGACTTCCCCGCGTCGCTCGACGAGCTCGGCGAGTACGACGTGGTGATCCTGTCGGACATCGGCGCGAACTCGTTGCTGCTGCACCCGCAGGTGTTCAACCAGGGGCGCCGGTTCCCGAACCGGCTCAAGCTGCTGGCCGAGTGGGTGCGCGGTGGCGGCGGGCTGGCGATGGCCGGCGGCTACCTCAGCTTCCAGGGCTTCCAGGGCAAGGCGAACTTCCACGACACGCCGATCGAGGAGGTGCTGCCGGTGGAGATCCTGCCCTACGACGACCGCGTGGAGAGCCCCGAAGGCGTCTTCGGCGAGCTCACCGGCACCGAGCACCCGGTCACCGCGGGCCTGGACCAGCAGTGGCCGGTCCTGCTCGGCTACCAGAAGCTGACCGCCAAGCCCGACGCGACGGTGCTCGCCACCGTCGACTCGCGCCCGTTGCTGGCGGTGCGCACCGAGGGCGCGGGCCGCACCCTCGCTTTCGCCTCGGACATCTCGCCGCACTGGGCGCCGGCCGAGTTCCTGGAGTGGGACGGGTACCGTCGGCTGTTCGACCAGGCGGTCACCTGGTTGGCCGGCGACCGGTAGTCCATCCGGGCCCTGCCGGCAGCGTGCGGCAGGACTCATCCAGAGCAATCCGCAGCAACCCACCGGTGCAGCGAGGACGACAAAGGAGTCGCACCGCCATGACCAACACGCCCGCCCCCGAGCTGAGCCCGCCGGCCACGTCCGGCCGAGCGGCCCGGAGCGCCACCACGACCGTCCTGGTGCTGCTGACGGTGCTGGCAGGCATGCTCAGCCCGATGCAGTCCGCGGTCAACGGCGCGCTCGGCGCGACCGTCGGCGACGGCAACAGCGCCGCCGTGATCTCCTTCGGCAGCGGCCTGGTGCTGATGCTGGTGATCGTGTTCGCGCGGCCCGGCACGCGCAAGCAGGCGCTGAGCATCCCGCGCCTGATCCGCAGCAAGCGCATCGGCTGGTGGAACTACCTGGCCGGGCTGTGCGGCGGCGCGGTGGTGCTCTCCGAGGGCGTCTCGGTGGGCGTGCTCGGCGTCGCGGTCTTCCAGATCACGCTGATCGCGGGCCTGGTCATCTCCGGGGTGATCTGCGACCGGATCGGCGTGACCGCCACGGTCAAGCAGCCGATCTCGGTCACCCGCGGTCTCGGCGCGCTGCTGGCCGTCGCGGCCACCGCGGTCACCATCTCGCCGAACTTCCACGTGCCGCACGCCATCGCGCTGGCCGTCCTGCCGTTCGTGGCGGGCCTGCTGGCCGGGTGGCAGCCGGCCGGCAACGCCGCCGTGGCGCGGGAGACCGGTTCGATGCTGGTCTCGATCACCTTCAACTTCCTGGTCGGGTTCGTGGTGCTGCTCGCCGGGCTGCTGGTCCGGTTGGCGCTGGGCACCGGGCAGTTCTCGCTGCCGCCGACGTGGTGGATGTACACCGGCGGTGTGCTGGGCCTGCTGTCCATCGGCTTCATGGCGCTGCTGGTGCGCGGGCTCGGGCTGCTGCTGCTCGGGCTGGGCTCGGTGGCCGGTCAGCTGGTCGGTTCGCTGCTGCTGGACCTGGTGGTGCCCTCGGTCGGGCACCCGATCCACCTGGCCACCGTGATCGGCACGGTGCTCGCGCTGATCGCCGCCGGGATCGGGATGATCCCCTCGCGCAGCGCGGACGGAGCGGGAGCCGCGCGATGACCGGCGCCGTGCAGACCGTCACCGGCCCGGTGCCCGCGGCCGAGCTGGGACTGGTCCTGCCGCACGAGCACCTCTTCAACGACCTGTCCGGGGTGCGCGACGAACCCAGCTACGGGTTCAGCGAGTTCCTCGTGGACCGCGCGGTGGACGCCGGGGCCGCGTGGGCGCTGCGGCACGACCCGTACTGCTGCGCGGACAACCTGGCCGCCAAGCCGGTGGCCGATGTGATGGGCGAGATCGCGGCCTTCCAGGCGGTGGGCGGCCGGACCATCGTCGACGCCACCTCCAGCGCCGCGATCGGCCGGGACCCCGACAAGCTGGTCGAGGTGGCGCGGCGCACCGGCCTGAACATCGTGATGGGCTGCGGCGCCTACCTGGAGAAGTTCGAGGGCGAGCGCATCGCGGCCCGGGCGGTCGAGGCGCAGGCGGCGAGCATCGGCGAGGAGCTGGCAGGCGGTGTCGGCGAGCACCGCGCCCGGCCGGGGATCATCGGCGAGATCGGGGTGTCGCCGGACTTCACGCCGGCGGAGCGGGCCTCGCTGCGCGCTGCGGCGCTGGCCCAGCTCGACCACCCGGGCGTCCCGCTGATGATCCACCTGCCCGGCTGGCAGCGCCGCGGCGGCGAGGTGCTGGACGTGGTGCTCGGCGAGATCGGCGTGGCGCCGGATCGCGTCGTGCTCTCGCACATGGACCCGTCGGCGGCGGACACCGCGTACCAGCTCGGGCTGGCCGAGCGCGGGGTGTGGCTGGAGTTCGACATGATCGGCATGGACATCACGTTCCCGAAGGAAGGCGCCTCGCCGTCGACCGCGACGACCGCGGCAGGCGTGGCCGAGCTCGTCGCGGCCGGTCACGGCGACCAGGTGCTGCTCAGCCACGACGTCTTCCTGAAGCAGATGTGGACGCGCCACGGCGGCAACGGTTTCGCCTACGTCCCAACGATCTTCGCCGAGCAGCTGCGCGCGCTCGGCGTCGACCGGGTCGAGGCGCTCACCCGCACGAATCCGGCCGCCATGCTCTGCGGCCGGTAGCGGTGGAGCACCGAGGTCCGCCGACGTGCGCGCACCGCAGGTCGGCGGATCCGGCGTTCTAGACGGCGGTCAGGTCGTTGTCCTTGGTCTCGCGGGTGCAGAGCAGGACGATGCCGCTGAGGATGCCGAGCGCGATGATGAATCCACCCACCGGGATGATCGAGCTGCCCGAGGACGCGTACAGGGAAGCCAGGATGACCGGCGTGAACCCGCCACCGAGCAGGGTGGCGATCTGATAGCCCAGCGACGCCCCGGTGTAGCGGGTGCGGGTGCCGAACTGCTCGGCGATGTAGGCCGCCATCGGCCCGTAGGTGGCGCCGTGGCAGAAGGTGTACAGGATGAAGGCGAGGGAGACGAGGGCGAGGTCGCCCGTGGTGAGCATGTGGAGCATCGGATAGACCAGGACGATCATCGCGGCGAGGCCGAAGAGCATCACCGGGCGCCGGCCGAGCCGGTCGGACAGCCGGGCGTAGCCGAGGATGAAGAAGATCGCGAAGAACTGGCCGATCGCGTAGCCGAGCAGAGCATCTGGCCTCGGCGTGCCATGTTCGACGGCGTAGGTGATGCCGAAGGTGGTGAACGCGGTCTGCAGGGCGAAGCCGGCCAGGCACGCGAACGCGGCCAGCATCACGACCTTGGGGCGCCGGAGCACTTCGATGATCGGCGGGGCGTCCTTCTTCTCGGTGCGGTCGGCGTCGGCCTGCTCGGCAGCTGCTTGGAAGATCGGGCTTTCCGAGACCTTGGCGCGGACGAAGAGGCCGATGGCGAGCATGACGGCCGAGAGCAGGAACGGGATGCGCCAGCCCCACCGCATGAACTCGTCTTCGGGCAGGAGGGCGAACAGCGTCATCACGAGTGTGCCGAGCACGGCGCCGGTGGGGGCTCCGGCGTTGGTGAATGCGGCGAGGTAGCCCCGTTTTCGCGGTTCGGCGTGTTCGAGTGCCATGAGCGCGGCTCCGCCCCATTCGCCGCCGATGGCGATGCCCTGGAGCACCCGCAAGGTGACGAGGATGATCGCTGCCCATGGGCCGATCATCGAGGCGGGGGGAACGAGGCCGATGAGGACGGATGCGGTGCCCATGACGGTCATGGCGAGGACGAGCATCGCCTTTCGCCCGGCCCGGTCACCGAAGTGTCCGAAGAGGACGCCGCCGAAGGGGCGTGCCAGGTAGCCCGCCGCGAACGTGCCGAGCGACGCGATCGTGCCGACCGCGGGGGGCAGGTCGGAGAAGAACACCGGGCCGAACACGAGCGACGCGGCGGTGCCGTAGAGCAGGAAGTCGTAGTACTCGAGGGTGCTGCCGAGGTAGCTCGACAGCACGACTCGGCGCGCTTCTTTGGCGCGTTCGGGTGCCGAGAGGTGCTCGGCCGCATCGGCAGCGGGCATGAGGCTCCTTCGATCTGCCGGAGTGGTCCGGGGAAGGTGGATCAGGCGAACTGGCTTCGAAGCCGGTCCTTGCGGATCTTGCCGGTGGCGTTGCGGGGGATTTCGTCGATCACGACAAGCGATCGGGGGATCTTGTACTTGGCCAGCCGGGGCGTGAGGAACTCGACGAGCTGGTTGTGGTCGAGCTCGTACCCGTTGTCCAGCACGACGGCGGCGCATCCCACCTCGCCCCACTTCTCGTGCGGCACGCCGAAGACCGCGCAGCCGGTGACTCCCGGCATTTCGAGGATCGCCGCCTCGACTTCGGCGGGGTAGATGTTCTCGCCCCCGGAGATGATCAGGTCTTTGAGCCGGTCCACGATGGCGACGAATCCGTCGGCGTCGGCGACCCCGATGTCGCCGGAGCGCAGCCATCGCTCGTCGGTGAAGGCATCGGCGGTGGCGTCCAGGCGATTCCAGTAACCCCGCATGACGTTCGGGCCGCAGATCTGGATCTCGCCGCGTTCGCCGGGTGCCACCTCCCGTCCGTCGGCATCGACGATCCGGACGTCGGTGAAGAAGTGCGGAACACCCGCCGTGCCGAGTTTGCGCTCGACGTCGTCCGGGGTGAGTATCAGCGCGCCCGGGCCGGTCTCGGTCAGGCCGTAGCCCTGACAGATCTTGATCCCGCGCTCGGCGTAGGTGCGCAGCGTGCGTGGCGGGACGGGGGCCGCGGCAACGACCACCCGCCGGATCGCACTCAGGTCGGCCGCCTTCCAGGCCGGGTGGGCGCTGAGCGCGTCGAACATGGTCGGCACGCCGAAGGTGTAGGTGATCCGCTCGCGTTCGAGCACTTGCAGGATCCGGCCCGGTTCGAACCCCTCCTCGATGACCACGTTGCCGCCTTTGAGTAGCGTCGGCAGGGCCACGAAGTCCAGGGCGGCGGTGTGGAACAGCGGTGCGCACACCAGCGCCGTCTCGTGGCTGTCCAGGTCGAGGTCGATGACGGCGTTCATCACGGAGAACACGATGTTGCCGTGGGTGAGCACCACACCTTTGGGACGGCCGGTGGTGCCGGAGGTGTACATGATGAAGCACGGATCGTCGTGGGATACCGGCTCGTCGATGCGGGACGAGTCGGCGGCTGCGATCAGCGCCTCGTAGCCGACCGCCTCCGGGTCCGCGCCGTCGAGCACCACGCGGGTCGCCGCACCGGCAGCGGACCGCGCGATCTCGCCGAGCGCCTCGGAGTGGATGAGCACTGCGGCGCCCGAGTCGCGCATCGCGTACTCCACTTCGGGTGCGGTGAGCCGGGCGTTGAGCGGCACGAAGATCGCATTGAGCAGGCCGGAGGCGAACAGCGCTTCGAGATAGGCCGGGTGGTTCGTGCTCAACAGCGCGACGCGGTCTCCGCTGCCGACACCGAGCGAGCGCAGCGCGTGTGCCAGCCGGGTGACCCGTTCGTCGAGTTCGCGGTAGGTCGTGGCGCGCCCGCGGAAGGTGATCGCGGTCTTGTCGGAGGAGAGGCGGGCGCGGCGGTAGGGCCAGGTACCGGTGCCAACGTTGCGCAATGCGGTAGGCCTCCTTCGGGATGTCTCGGGCCGGACGGACGGGTAGGCCTGCAGTCGGTGATATACGGCCGGGGCCGGGCTCCGGTCGTAGATCACCGACCGGAGCCCGAGCGTCGAACAGTGCGATGGACTGATGGATCAGGCCTGGGAGCAGTTGCCCGGTGCCGGTTCGCCGGCGAACCGGTCGGCTGCCCAGGCAGGGAACTGCTCGGTGGCCTCCGGGACGACGGACTCGTGGTCGAGTCCGTCGAATTGGTGGTAGTCCACTGAGGACCCCGCCTGGCACAGGGCCGTGCGTTCCCGGCTCGTCAGCTCGACCGGGGTCGTCGTGTCGGCCGAGCCCTGGTAGATCACGAAAGGCATCGAGCCTGCGGGGCGGAAGTCGTCCACCGCGGCGAGTGCCTGCTCCCAAGCGCTGTCGGGGGCCAGCGCGCCCGGCTGGTAAGGGTCGCGCAACGTACTAGCGCTGTCCCAGATGTCGAAGCACCCATCGGCTAGCGCGGGAAGTTGCTCCATGGCCTCGCCGGTGAGGAAGTCGCTGTAGCGCAGGTGCGGATAAGCGGCCTTGATGCCGGGCAGCGTCGAGATCACGTACCCGGCCAGTTCCGGGCTCTGCATCGAGTTGTGGGTCAGATCGAGGATCCGGACAGCCGGTGCGATGAGCGCGGCTCCCAAGCCCTCGAACTCCGGGGCGTAGGTTCGTGCGATCGATTCGACGTGCATGGTCGTCTGACCGCCTTGCGACCAGCCGTACTGGACGAATCTGTTGGACGCGTTGAGCTCGGGGAGATTCTGCACGGCGCGCAGCACGTCCAGGGAGGCCCGCGCGTTGTCCTGGCCGACCATGTAGTGGGAGGGACCAGGCAGTGCTTGCCCGGGGTAATCGCTCATCGCGACGACACGGCCTTGGTCCAGCAGTTCCCGGATTCCCGGCACGCGGGACCGATCGCCCTCGCCCAGGCTCCTGCGGGAGGGCGCGCAGGCGTCGGCGAGTCCGGTTGTCTCGTGGTTCCAGAGCACCACGTCCCGCGGCGTGTCGCTCCTGCCCAGTGGCACGTAGATCTCGCCGGAGACGTACTTCTTGACACCGGGCTGGATCTCCGAGACGTAGACGACGTTCCACCCCCGGGCATCGCTGGGCGCATCGGAGCGCGGCTGGACCCAGTAGATGTCGCCGGGCTTCGCCGTCTCCGGAGGCTGCTCGTGGACGTCCCAGAACGTCGTTCCGGCCGGTCCGGGCCTGGCCGACGGCGAGTCCTCCTTCGGTTCCGCACTGCTTGCGCTGATGGTCGCGGTGAAGGCCATCGCGGCCACCGAGGTCGCGACGGCGGCCTTGGCGAAGACTGACCTCATTCGCGGTTGTTCGACTGGCACATTTCTCTCCACATTCCTTGAGGTACTTCGACTGGCTAGCTCCTGATGCGAGAGTGCTCGGCGCAGCGGGTCGGTTCAGCTTCCGGCTACTCGAAGAAGCGGTAGACCGCCTCCACCACCACCGCGGGCCGCTCAGCGCCTTCGAGCTCGATCTGGCCGTCGACGGTCAGCTGCACGCCACCCTTCGGCAGGTCCTCGACCTTCTTCAGTGTGGCGTTCAACCGCACCCGGCCACCGGAGGGGACGGGGTTGGTGAACCGGACCTTGTTCAGCCCGTAGTTCACGGCCGTGGTCACGCTGTCGACCTTGAGCACCTCGTCCCACATCGGGATGATCAGCGAGAGCGTCAGATAACCGTGCGCGATCGGTTCGCCGAACGGGCTCTCCGCCCGAGCGCGCTCGGGATCGACGTGGATCCACTGGTGGTCGTCGGTGGCGTCGGCGAACATGTTGATCCGGTCCTGGGGCACCTCGATCCACGAGCTGGTTCCCAGCGGTTTGCCCTCGAGAGGTTTGAGATCGGCGAGGGCCGCGACGCGAGTGGTGGACATGGGACTCCTGTCGGTGTGCGATGTGAGCGACGCGTGGTGCGGCTGTTCAGCGCTTGATGCCCAGAACGCGCAGTGCGTTCTCCTTGAAGATCAGCGGTGCCACTTCGGGTTTGATGTCGAGAGCGGCGAAGTCCTTGCGCCAGCGGTCGACCTGGATCACCGGGAAATCGGAGCCGAAGAGCGCCTTCTTGCGCAGCACCGAGTTCACCGCCCGGACCAGCTGGGGCGGGAAGTACTTCGGGGACCAGCCGGACAGGTCGAGGTAGACGTTGGCCTTGTGCGTGGCGATGGAGATCTGGGCATCGACCCACGGCACCGCCGGGTGGGCCATGACGATGGTCAGGTCCGGGAAGTCGGCGGCGACGTCGTCGAGGAACATCGGGTCGGAGTAGCGGAGCTTGATGCCGTGCCCCCCTGGCAGTCCGGCACCGATACCTGTCTGTCCGGTGTGGAACAGCGCGGGCACGCCTGCTTCCGCGATGACCTCGTACAGCGGGTAGAACCGCCGGTCGTTGGGCTCGAAACCCTGCATGCTCGGGTGGAACTTGAAGCCGCGCACGCCGCACCCCTCGAGCAGCGTGCGGGCCCGCTCCACCGCGGCTTTGCCGCGCCAGGGATCGACCGAGCCGAAGGGGATCAGCACGTCGTTGTTGGCGGCGGCCAGCTCCGCGATCTCCTCGACCGAGTTGGGGGCGTGTCCGGTGGCCGAGGTGGCGTCGACCGTGAACACGACGGCCGCCATGTTGCGCTCGCGGTAGTGCTCAGCGATGGATTCGATGCTGGGCGTGCGTTCCTCGCCGGACTTGAAGTACTTCGCGGAAGCCGCCATCAACTCGTCGTCCAGCGAACGACGCCCGCAGCCGTCGATCTCCACGTGGGTGTGGATGTCGATGGCCTCGATCGCGTCGAAGTCGATGCCGCATTCGTAGCGGGTCGAGCTCATTTCGGCATGACCTCCTCCGGGAACTCCTCGCCCACCGACTCGATCGAGCCGGCGAAGGTCTGGCCCCAGCAGGCGGCGATGTCCTCGGCAGACCAGCCGCCGTCGTGGAAGTCCGTGGCGGTCAGTTGCGGGTGCGACCACAGCGCCAGCCGGTCGCCGCCGATCGACAGGGCCTGCCCGGTGATGTCGGCGGCGGCGTCGGAGGCGAGGAAGGCGATGACCCCGGCGGCGTCCTCGGGGGTGCCCATGCCGACGTCGCGTCGAATGATCGCCGGCAGCGGCTCGCCGCGCTTCATCGACTCGATGTGCGGCGCGAGGAACGGGATCGTCTCGGTCATCGCGGTGGCCGCAACGGGGCAGACCGCGTTGACGGTGATACCGGCGCGTTGCAGCTCCATGGCCCAGGTGCGGACCATGCCGACGATGCCGGCCTTGGCCGCCGAGTAGTTGGTCTGGCCGAAGTTGCCGCGCTGGCCGGCGGGGGAGCCGATGCAGATGATCCGGCCGCCTCCGCCCTGTTCCCGGAAGCGCAGCACGGCCTCGCGCACGCAGGTGAAGGTGCCGCGCAGGTGCACGTCGATCACCGCGTCGAAGTCCTCGTCGGTCATCTTCCAGACCACCTTGTCGCGCAGGATGCCCGCGTTGGTGACCAGGACGTCCAGCCGGCCGAAGGTCTCGACCGCGGTGGCCACCAGCTCCCCGGCCGCTTCGGACGTGCCGACCGGGGTGACGACGGCGACGGCTCGCCCGCCCGCCGCGACGATCTCTGCGACCGCCCCGTCCGCACTGGCCCGGTCGATGTCGTTGATCACCACCGCCGCTCCGTTGCGGGCGAGCTCCTTCCCGTACGCGAGACCGAGTCCCCGCCCGCTGCCGGTGATGATGGCGACCTTGCCGCTCAGATCCATGGATGCTCCTCCTGTAAGGCGGATCACAGGTAAACATCCATCATTGAGAATGTCAATGATTGAAACCTGCTACGCTTGTGGGGCACACGGAGGAGGGCGCATGGCGCAGACCCGGCCGCAATTGCTGGCCGACGACATCGGATTCCTGCTCTCCCGCGCCGGGGGAATGGTGCTCGGCGCGGTGAACAAAGCGCTGGTCCCGCTCGGTCTGAAGGTGCGTTCCTATTCGGTGCTCGTGCTGGCCTGCGAGCACGAGCAGGGCGTGAACCAGCGCGGCGTCGCGGCCACGATGGGGCTCGATCCCAGCCAGATCGTGGGGCTGATCGACGAGCTGGAGGACCGCGGACTGGTCGCGCGGACCCCGGATCCGGCGGACCGGCGGAACCGGCTGATCGCCGCCACCGATGAGGGGCGCCGGGTGCGGGACGAGGCGCAGGCGCTGGTGGATCAGGCGCACAGCGGCTACTTCGAGGGGCTGTCGGCGAAGGCGGTCGTCGAGTTGCGCGAAACGCTGAAGCGGATCGTTTTCCCGTGAAAGATGTCGTGAGTGCGTAACGGTGTTCGAACACCGTTACGCACTCACGACCCCCCTACGCCGCGAGCCCGATCACCGACGAGATGCCCACGCCCGCCGCGATGGCCAGCACGGCCCAGGCGAACGCGCGGCGGACGGTGTTCGCCGGGAGCCTCCCGGCGAGCCGGGCGGCGGCGATCGACACCAGCATCGCGGTGCCCGCGAAGGCCACCAGCACGGCGAGGTCGAGCTGCGCCACCGCGCCCGAGTGCGCGATCAGCCCGCTGATGGAGTTGATCGTGATCACCACCATCGAGTTCGCGATGGCCTGCTGCGCGGTCAGCCCGAGCAGCAGGGTCAGCGCGGGCACGATGACGAATCCGCCGCCGACGCCGAAAAGCCCGGTCAGCACACCGACCCCGGCCCCGGCGGCGGCCGTCTTCGGCACCAAGTCGCCGTCCGGGGCACCGGCGCGGTCGTTGCCGCGGAACATCCGCGAGGCGACGACGACCATCAGCGCCGCGAAGCCCAGCATCAGCCAGTCCTGCGGCAACGACCGGCCGAGCGCTGCGCCGCCGATCGTGCCGGGGATCCCGGCGATCCCGAAGATCAGCGCCACCGGCCACTGCACGAGCCGCAGCCGGCTGCGGGAGCACAGGCCGCCGATGGCCGATGCGGCCACCACGACCAGCGCGGTGGGAACCGCGGTGCTCAGCGGCTGCCCGACGCCGTACACCAGCGCCGGAACGGCCAGGATCGAACCTCCGGCGCCGAGCAGACCGGTGGAAAGGCCGATCACGACGCCGAAGACGATGGCGAGCAGCATCACGTCAGCGCCGCGAGCAGCGACGGCACGTCCTGTTCCGGCGTCCGGTTGTACGGCAGCAGCGAGAGCATCCGGGCCATCCCGCAGGTGTTGCTCAGCGCGGAGAAGGTGAGCCCGGCACCGATGAATCCCGCCAGCCACTTCAGCTTCGGCGCGACCGCGCTGCCCACGACCCCGGCGAGCACGAGGGAACCCGCAGCAAGCCGGACCTGCCGCTCCATCGCCCACTTCCCGCGCCCGCGCGAGACCGGAGCGCCCTGCTGCTCCCAGGCGCCGATGCCGCCCTTGAGGACGGTGAGCTTCGGGAGCCCCGCAGCGGCGAGCAGGCCGCGGGCTTCCGCGGCGCGGACGCCCGATCCGCACACGAGCACCACCGGGTCGGAGTGGTCGGCGGTCAGCTCGGTGTGGTGCGCGCGCAGCACGTCGAGCGGAACGTTGTGGGAGCCAGGGATGTGCGCCGCGGCGAACTCACCGGGGGTGCGCACGTCGATCAGCCGGGTCCGCGGTGCCGAGCGCACCAGCTCCCGGGCATCGGCGACATCCACTGTGGACTCTAACGAGCCGGTCATGCTTCTCCTTCGAATGCGGTTCTTGCCGTGCGTGGTTCAGGACGTCAGGGTGACGCCGGAGGATCGGGCGGTGGCGAACGCGTCGTCGATGACGACGGTGGTGCGGCCGGCGGATTCCAGCAGCGAGGCAGCCGCCGTGGCGCGGTAGCCGCTGCCGCAGTGCACCCACACCGAACCGGCCGGGACCTCGTCGATCCGCTGGGCCAGCTCGTAGAGCGGGATGTGCACGGCGCCGTCGACGTGCGAGTCGCGCCATTCGTTGTTCGTCCGCACGTCGAGCACGACGTCCGCGCTCGGGAGCCCGCCGAGCTCGCCGTCCAGCGCGGCGGCCAGCTCGGCGAAAGTGGCCGTCGGCGTGCTCACCAACTGCGCGGAGTCGGCGGCCAGCTGCGCGGGCTGCCCGGTCGCGGCCGCGGCGGGCTGGTCGATGCCGATGCGCACCAGCTCGCGCTGGGCGTCGGCGATCTGCTCACCGGACTCGCCGACCAGCGTGATCGGCGAACCCCACTCGATCATCCAGCCCAGCCAGGTCGCCATCGGGCCGTCCAGGCCGAGGCTGACCGTGCCTGCCAGGTGGGATTCGACGTAGGCCTTGCGGGAGCGCAGGTCCACCACCCACTCGCCGCGCCGCAGTCGCTCGGCGAGCTCGCCGGGAGATGCCTCGGCCGGTGCGCGGAGGTCCAGCGGTGCCGGGCCGGTGATGTTGCGGGCGCCCATGTGCGCGTAGTACGCGGGGTAGGCGTCGAGCCCGGCGAGCGTGGTCTCGACGAAGTCCTGCTCGGCCAGCGACAGGGCGGGGTTCGCCGCGCGCTGCTCGCCGATGGTCGACGAGTCGCCGCTGGCCTGCGTCGCCGAGCAGAAGCTGCCGAAGCCGTGCGTCGGCCAGATCTGCGCCCCGGCGGGCAGCAGGTCGGCCAGCTTGCGCGCCGACCGGTGCTGGTGGCGGGCGAGCTCCACGCTGTGCTGCTCGCCGAGCAGGTCCGTGCGACCGGTCGTCCCGTAGAGAAGCGAGCCGCCGGTGAACACGCCGACCGGCTCCCCGGCGTCCTCCAGCACGTACGACAGGTGGTGGAAGGTGTGGCCCGGCGTGGCCACGGCGCGCAGTCGGAGGCGGTCGGTGACCTCCAGCAGGTCGCCGTCGCGCAGCGGGCGGTGCGCGAAGGGCGCTTCGTCGGCCGCGGCGATGCCGTACTCGGCCCCGGTCAACCGGGCCAGCTCCAGGCCGCCGGAGACGTAGTCGTTGTGCACGTGCGTTTCGAGGACCAGCGCGATCCGCGCACCTGCGCGCCCGGCGGCGGCGAGGACGCGGTCCACGTCGCGCTGCGGGTCGATCACCACGGCGCGGCGGCCGTCGGTGGCGAGGTAGCTGCGGTCGCCCAGCGAGGAGGTCTCCACGACCTCGACCTGGAGTCCGCTGAGCTGGGGCAGTGCTGTCACGGCGATTCACCTCCGATACCCCGGGGGGTATGCGATGGATGCACGGGTGGCGTGCTCGGGTCGGGTGGGATCAGGCGAGGGCGAGGAAGAGGCGTTCGAGCTCCTGCTCGGTCATCGGCGGTTCCTCGCCGTCCTCCCGGGCCTGCTGGCAGTACCGCATGCCGCTGGCCACGATCTTGAAACCGGCGCGGTCGAGAGCGCGGGAAACGGCGGCCAGCTGGGTGAGCACCGCGGCGCAGTCGTCGCCCTCTTCGATCGACTCGATGACGCTCGCCAGCTGCCCCTGCGCGCGCCGGAGGCGCGTCAGCGCATCGCCGAGCAGTTCGGGTTTCATCTGCATGTCTCCGACGGTACCCCCGGGGGTATCCGAACGCACGGTGCTGTGGCTCAACGCACTCGGCGCCCGCACAACGGCCAGGAGGCCCGCCGGGGTGCGGATCGGCGGGCCTCCTCGGCACTGCTTCAGAGATCTTCGGTGGAGAGCACGAGCTTGCCGCGCGTGTGCCCGAGCTGGTTCAGGCGCCAGGCCTCCGCCGCTTCGGCGAGCGGGAGCACCTGGTCCACGTGCACGGTCAGCCGGCCGCTGTCGGCCAGGCCGGCGAGCTCCGCGAGGCCCGCCGAGTCGGGGCGGACCCAGACGTAGTGGCCGCCCTTCGCCGCGGCCTCCGGGTTGGCGATGGAGGCGAGGCGCTCCGGCTTCTCGAGCAGCTGCAGCGATGCGTCGACCGCGTCCGCTCCGAAGAAGTCGAGCGCCGCGTCGACGCCGTCCGGTGCCAGTTCGGACACGCGGTCGGCGAGCCCGGGGCCGTAGGTCACCGGTTCCGCGCCCAACTGCCGCACGAAGTCGTGGTTGCGCTCGCTCGCGGTGCCGATCACGCGGGCGCCGCGTGCCACGGCGATCTGGACGCCGAGCGAACCGACCCCGCCCGCCGCCGCGTGGATCAGCACGGTGTCACCTGCGCCGACGCCGACCCGGTCGATCGCCTGGTGCGCGGTCAGCCCGGCGAGGGGCACGCCTGCGGCCTGTTCCCAGGAGAGCGCGACGGGCTTGCGGGCCAGCATGCGCACGTGCGCGGACACCAGTTCCGCGTAAGCGCCGTGCTGGGCGGTGTCCTTGCGGATGTAGCCGTACACCTCGTCGCCGGGCGCGTACTCCTCGACGTCGAAGCCGACCCGCTCGACGATCCCGGCCACGTCCCAGCCCGGGATCAGCGGGAAGTGCGTCTCCATGAGGCCGTCGAGGCCGCCCGCGGCCAGCTTCCAGTCCACCGGGTTGACGCCGGCGGCCTTCACCCGGATCAGCACCTCGCCGGGGGCGACCTTCGGCTCCGGGAGGTCGGTCAGCCGGAGGGCGTCCGGCCCGCCGTACTCGTCGAGGACGATCGCCTTCACGCCGCAACCCCCTTTCGTACGAGGGGCTGCGGACTCGCGGCTGTGCGCCGAGCAGTGGTCATCGGGTCTTCCTCCGCCGTGCTGTGAAACTGTTTGCACGCGATATTACTTGCGTGTGCACTTATGCTGCAGGCGCGTGTTGAAGGCGTGCAAGAGGAGTCGCTCCGGTCCGGGCTCGATTGTCCGCGCCGTGCGGGCTCGGCGCCGGGTCACGGCCGGGGGCAGGAGCTCTGCGGTCGTCCGCCGGTGAGGAGCGTTTCGGCGAATCGCTGGGCAGCGGGCTGGGAGGCGGCGAGGACCTGGCGGTGGTCCGCGCCGTCGAAGACCTCGTAGCCGATTGCAGGGGAGCGTCCGCACAGCGCTTCGACCAGGCTCGCGGTGCCCGGTTCGTTCACCAGCGCGTCCGTGCTGCCCTGCAGCACCAGCGTCGGGACGCGCAGTGCCAGACCTTCCGGCTCCTGCGACTTCAGGTACGCGGTGAGCCCGCCCAGATCGGCGCCGTCCCGGAAGACCCGCTCCGCATCGATCGTCGCGGCGGCTTCGCGGACACCGTCCTGGCAGGTCCGGCGCGCTGCGTCCAGTACCGGTCGGGCCTGCTCGTCGAGCAGGTCCTCCGGCACGATGCCCGGGTCCACGGCGGCCGCACCGATGAGCAGCGTGGGCAGGAACGGCAACGCCGCCCGGACGCTCCGCTCGTCCGACTGCTGCTGGAAGTACGCGGTGGTCCGGCTGCTCTGGAAGCCGCCCGGCGCGATGGACACCGCGCCGCGCAGCGACAGGTCGTGCTGGTCGGCCGCTGCGGTGTGGAGGGCGGCGTGCCCGCCTTGGCTGTGGCCGATCGCGAACCAGTCCGAGCCGATGCCGGGCGTGACCTGGCGCGCGGCGCGGACGATGTCGGCCACCGCGTTCGCCGCGCTCCGCCCGTTGAGGTACGGGTGTTCGCCGGGCGTGCCGAGCCCCTCGTAGTCGGTCTGCACCACCGCGTAGCCCGCGGCGACCCACCGGTCCAGTGTCTGGTCGGCGAGCCCGACGTAGCCGTGCGCCGGGCCGCCCGGGCGGTCGGCGGAAGGCGCGCAGACATCGGCGGTGCCGGTGGTGCCGTGCGCCCAGCTGATCACCGGCCAGCCCTGCTGCGGCGGTGGCGACGCGGGCACCGAAACGGTTCCGGAGACGGTGACCGGTTCGCCGCGGGCGCCTTCGGAGGTGTAGGTGATCAGCCATTCGCTCTGCGCGCTGGGCAGTCGTTCGTGCTCCAGCGGAGCCGAGCTCGTCAACGTGCCGCGCGCGGGTTCCGGAGAGGTGCCCGCGGAGCAACCAGCCAGGAGCAGTGCGGTCAGCGAGGTGGTCAGGGCCAGCCGGTTCACGGGCGTTTCCTCCTGTGCGGGCAGATGGCGTTCCGGAGAGACAACCTCGTAGGAAACCGCCGGCGGGTGCGCAGATCCCACTCAGCGGTACGGACGGACCGCGCCGGTGCCGCGCTCGGTTAGGCATGAGGCCGGTGCAGCCGGAGGTGAGCTGCGAACCTTGTGAGGAGAACGCATGACACGCCGCATCGCAGTGACCGGCTCGGCATCGGGCATCGGCAAGGCGCTGGTGGAGGTGCTGCGAGCTCAGGGCGACACCGTCATCGGAGTCGACCGGGAGGCCGCAGACATCCAGGCCGATCTCTCCACTGAGGACGGGCGTGCTCGGGTGGTGGCTGAGCTCGGCGCCGGGCCGCTGGACGGAGTGGTCGCGTGCGCCGGTGTCTCGGCGCCCGATCCGATCAGCGTGAGCGTCAACCACTTCGGCGTCGTCCGGCTGCTGGAAGGCCTTCGCCCGGTGCTCGCCGCCGCGCCGAACCCGCGGGCGGCGGTGGTCGGTTCCATCGCGGGCACCCAGCCGGTGGATCAGGCGGTGGTGGACGCCTGCCTGCGGGATGACGAACCGGCCGCCCTGGAACTCGCCCGCGCGGCGGTCGCGAACGGCGCCGGGTACCGGCTCTACCCGTCGTCGAAGTCGGCTCTCGCGCAGTGGCTGCGCCGAGCGGCGGTGACCGAGGAGTGGGCCGGTGCGGGCATCCCGCTCAACGCGGTGGCACCGGGCGTCGTGCTCAGCCCGATGGTCGCGCCGCTCATCGCGGACGAGGCGATGAAGGAGGTTATGGACCGAGCGGTGCCGATGCCGCTGAACGGCTACGCCCGGCCCGTCGTCATCGCCACCGCGCTGACCTGGCTGATCAGCACCGGGAACACGCACATGACCGGCCAGGTGATCTACGTGGACGGTGGCGCGGATGCGACCTTGCGCGGACCGGGCGTCTTCTAGCGGTGTGCCTCGACGTGGTCACCGTCCACGTGCCTCGACGCGTGCCAGGTAGTCCCGGACGATGCCGACGTACTCACTGCGGAGCGGTTCGGCTTCCAGATAGCCCATGTGCGCCGCGCCGGCCTGCGTGATGTGCTCCGAGTCCGGAATCCGGGCGGCGATGTCGGCCAGGTGCGCGGGAACGCATTCGTCGAACTCCCCGCCGAGGACGAGCGTCGGGATCCTGATCCGTTCGAGCTCGTGGAAGATGTCCCACTCCTTCAGCGTTCCCGTCACGTGGTAGTCGGCCTGGCCGATCATCGTCCGGAACGTCGTCAGGCTCATCAGCTCCGGGACCAGCCGTGGCGTGGCGGTGCGCACCACGCACGCACGCAGGTACTCCGCCTGGGCGACCTGGTAGTCCGGGTGGTCCGTCTCGCCCCGCAGCTCGCGACCGTAGGTGCGGTCGAGCACGTTGCCGGGCAGTTTCGCCAGCAGAGCCCGGACCTCCGCCTCGAACCGCGGCACGCTGGCCAGGCCGTTGGCGCAGACCAGGCTCGTCCACGCCGGTGCGCGCTCCGCCGCGAACTGCAGGCCGAGCATGGCACCCCAGGAGTGGCCGTAGACGTGCGGCCGCGCCAGGCCGAGGCCCTCGATCACGGCGCCGAGTTCGTCCAGGAAGCGGTCCACCGTCAGCAGAGCGGTGTCCTCGATGCGATCCGAGCGTCCCACTCCCAGCTGGTCGTACCAGATGACCTCGCGTTCCCGGGCGAGCGGCTCGAACGCCTCGAACAACACGTCACTCGGATAGCCGGGCCCGCCGTGGACCAAGAGCAGTGGTACGCCACCGCTGCCCATCCTGCGGTACCAGACCCTGCCGCCCGGAACCGAAATCCTGCCTTCCGCTGTTCCGGCCGAAGTCACAGCTGCCGCCCACCGGAGAGCGGAATCTCCTGGTCGCGCGGCATGACATAGGTGTACTCCTCAATCCGGTCGATGAGATCTCCCTCGAAACGGAGGTGCATCGCGGCGTGGACCTCGCGACAGGACCCGTCGGCCAGTTCGAGGCGGAGGACCTGCTGTTGAAGCACTTCGTCGTCGTTCTGGAACTGGCGGAACACGTCGTACTCCAGCGCGTGAACGGTGGGCATCAGCAACTCGAGCTGGTCCAGTTTCTCGCCGATGGCCTGTTCTCCCACACCGTCGTTGTGCCACACGGTGGCCGTGTCGTTGCACATCTCGCGCACGCGGTCGAAATCACCCGATGCCAGCCTTCGCAGGAACTCGGTCGCCGTCTCGCTGATATTCCGGCGCATAGCGCGCGTCACCTTCATCTTCTTTTGAGGAACGGGTTTCCGCGATCCGGCCACGCGCGGACTCGGTGGCCAGAGGGGCGTTGCGCGCTCCACGGTAGGGAAAGTCCAGTGGCGACGGAAGTCTTGAATTATCCGATCGCGTCCGGCAGTGAATACGGCGCCGAAACGGTTCCAGGAGCGTTCCAAATGTCGCAGTCATTCGTTGGTCGCGGCGGTGATCACCGTGGCCGCGTGACGAATGGTCATTCCCGGTCGCGTAGCGGGCCGACCAGCAGTGCGCTGGTCAGGGCGATCGCGCCGCACGCGGCGGTGGCGAGGAAGGCGAGCACGAAGCCGGTTTCTGTGTAGTGGGCGCCGGGCAGCAGGAGCAGCACGATCAGCACCTGCGAGCCGATCGAGCTGCCGAAACTGCCCACCAGGTTCAGCATTCCGCCGCTGACGCCCTGGACGTCCGCCGGAACCGCGTGCACGAGCACGTTCGGCAGCGCCGCCGACGCCGAGCCGATGCCGATCCCGAACACCAGCTGGGCCAGCAGGACCGCCGTCGCGGTGTCGTGCACGAACGCGATCAGGGCCGCCCCGGTGACGAGCGCCGAAGCGCCGAAGGTCATGCCTGCGCGGGGCCCGAAGCGCCGCGAGATCAGGCCGCTGACCGGACCCGCCACCATCGCCGACACGCCCGATGCGGCGAGGAACCCGGCCACCTCCAGCGCCGTCGCGCCGAACCCGAAACCGCCCTCCGGCGCGGACATGACGAACATCGGGACCAGCATCGAGTTTCCGACCAGCGCGAACTGGACGCACGCGTTGGCCAGCAGCGGCAATCCGACCCGCCGTTGCGCGAGGAGGTCGATGCGCACCAGCGGATCGGCGGCGCGCCGCTCGTAGCGGAACCACCCCGCGATGAGGAGCACGCCCGCACCGATCCCGCCCAGCACCGGCACCGAGAGCCAGCCCGCGCTCTTGATCGTGCCGACGCCGAAGAGGAAGGCCAGCGCGCCGAACCCGAGCAGTGAAGCGCCGATCCAGTCCACACCGGCCCGGGCGCGCAGCCCGCTCTCCGGGACGAAGCGCCACACCAGCAGGCCCACCACGATCGCGTAGCCGAACTGGAACCAGAAGATGCCGCGGAAGGTGAACGGCTCGACGAGCAGCCCGCTGATGACCGGACCGATGATCGCGCTGGCGCCCATGCCGGTGCCGATGAAGCCCAGCGCGATCGGGATCAGCCGCTTCGGGAGCACGTCCCGGACCAGCCCGTAGGCCAGCGACAGCACGGCCAGCCCGAACCCCTGCAGCGCACGACCGGCGATCAGCAGCGGCAGCACCGGGGCGGTCGCGCACAGCGCGGTGCCGACGGCGAACACCGCGGTGCACACCAGCGCGATCGCCTTCTTGCCGTAGATGTCGCCCAGCTTCCCGCACACCGCGAAGGCGATGGCGCCGACCAGGGTCACGGCGGTGACGATCCAGGAGATGTCCGGTGAGCGGTAGGCGGCGGCGATCTCCGACAGCGCCGGGGTGACCATCGTGTAGGTGAGGCCGGTGATCTCCACCAGCAGGACGAGGAGTGCGACGATCGCGCAGTTCTGCGCGGTGGAGCGGTCCTGGCGCACGGATTCGCCGTCGGCGTCCGATCCGGTGGCGGCGGCCGTTCTTTGCGGTGGAGGTGCCTGTTCCATCGTGAACCCTCGTCGAGTCGGGTGGCGGGAGCGTCGAAAACGGCCCAGCAGCGGGGAATCGCGGCTGGTCGTGGTGCCCGGGGAGGGCGGTGCACCGGACGCTAGCCACCCGGCGGAGGAGTGTTCGGTGTGGTCCCGCTCACCGAGAGGGATCAGGATTCGGCCGGGCCGAAAACGCCGAAGTCGCCGAGGAAGATCCGCATGTCGAAGACGCGGGAGGACAGTCGCCAGCCCTCGGGTGTCCGCACCCAGCGGTCGTCGTACTCGCCCATGCACTCGAAGAACTTCCCGGCCATCGCGCCTGCCCCGGAGTGGTGGACGCGGGCGTAGGTGAGGGAGCGCGCGGTGTCGCCGTCGACCGTGATGCGGTGGTTGCCGAGGAGGTGCTGGGTCGGGCCGCAGGCACCGAGGTGGTCGCTGATCTGGCGGACGATCGCCTCCGCTCCGTCCTTGCGGTAGCCGTGGGCGTTCGGGAGGAAGGCCGCTCGGACCGATTCCCAGTCGCGGGCGTCGATCGCGGCGGCCAGTTCGGCCAGTCGCTCTGCGATGTCGTCCCGGTCGCTCATCGGTCCTCCTCGCTGCGGTGCTCCTGATCGATGTCGAGCGCCGCGAGCAGGCGGGGCGCCTCCGCGCGGCCGTCGAGGACCCGGCTCGTTCGCCGGGTCACGCGCCAGCCCTGCGGTCCTCTGCGCAGCTGCCAGCGGTTGGCGGTGGCGCGGCGCACGACGAACTCGCCGTCGCGGTGCACGATCATCAGCGAATGGCCGACCGCGACCGCGTCGTCGTCCTCGACCGTCACGTGCGCCGGGCCGAGGAAGTGCGCGCAACCACCGCGGATCCAGCTCTGGTGCCGCGGTCCGGCGACCATCGCGGTGATCTCGTCGCGGCCGTTCATCGACAGCTCGTCGACGTCGTAGGCGCCGTCGGGTTCCCAGCGGTCGGCCACGGCGTCGGCGCTGCCGCTGTCGACCAGCGGGCCGTAGCTCGCGATGAGCCGGGCGATCTCCTGCTGGTCCTCCAGCCTCCGCAGGCGGGCCGCCAGTTCGGCGAGTTCGGTGGACTGCTCGGCCATCGGTGCCTCCGCTCAGTCGATGTCGGCTGCTGCTGCCAGGGCTTCGAGCTGCTCGCAGTAGTGCTCGGCCGATCGCGCCCGCAGCTGCGCGCCGACCAGCGTCGCGCCCGCATCGCGCGCCCGCGCCAGCGCCGCCTCGGTCGCAGCCCGGTCGCCGGACGGGTCGAGCACCTCACCGGCGGGGAGCACGACTTCGAAGCCTGCGGGCGGATCCACCTTCGCCAGCATCTCCCGCAGTTGTGCGCTGGTGAGCCCGAACGGCACCCAACCGTCGCCGTGCGTCGTCGCGCGCCGCAGCGAGCGCAGGGTCCGGCCGCCGATCCACAGCGGTACGCGGTCCTGCACGGCGTGCGGCTCCACGACGAAGCCCGCGTAGTCGTAGTGCACGCCGTGGTACGCCGGTTCCCGGCGCGACAGGCTCGCGCGCAGTGCGGCGAGCGCATCATCGGCGCGGGCGCCCCGGTCGGCGAATTCCGCGCCGAGCAACCGGAATTCCTCTTCGAGGCTGCCGACGCCCAGGCCCAGCACCAGGCGGCCGCCGGAGACCCGGTCGAGGGTGCCGTAGCGCTTGGCGATCTCCAGCGGATGGTGGTAGCCGAGCACCAGTACCTGCGTGACGAGGCGGATCCGGCTGGTGCGCGCGGCCAGGTACCCGAAGGTGGCCAGCGGGTCCCAGTACGTCGCACCTCGCTGTGCGGCGACCTCCCGGGGCACGGCCACGTGCTCGCTGCAGGTCAGGTGGTGGAAGCCCAGCCGGTCGGCGGTCTCGGCGATCCGCCCGAGGTCGTCGATCCCCGCGGTGCTCTCCCATTCCGAATGCGCCCCGGGAACCCGGGTCACCACCGGGCTGACGATGCCGATCCTCATCCGCAGACCTCTCCTCGCCGGAACCGGCAACCAGGTGTAGCCCAGCGGGCACCCGGACCTCCAGGCCCGTCCCGGTCATCGGGAGCGGCGAAACTCCGTGCGAGGGTTCCGCCTCGGGCGCGGCGCTGCTACCGTCGGGAAGACGGGTGGAATTCATTTCAGTTTTGCCTTCGTCAACCGGGCTGAGGGGAGCACCATGACCGTCCCTGCCGTTCCCGCCTCCCCGCGTCGCGAGCTGCCGCCCTCCATGGTGGAGCGGATGACCCTGATCCTCGACTCCTTCGAGCGGTGCTCGGTCCGGCTCACCCTGGAGGACGTCGCGCGGAGAACGCATCTGCCGAGGTCGACGGCGCACCGGATCCTCGATCAGCTGGTCCGGCTGGACTGGCTCCAGCACAGCGCGGCGGGCTACTCGCTCGGCCGCCGGGCGCTGAGCCTCGGCGGTCGGGCCAACGCGCACGGCGAGCTGCGCAACGCCGCCGCGCCGCTGCTGCACGACCTCCAGATCCGGACTGGAATGGTTGTTCACCTCGCGGTGCTCGACGGGGTCGAGATCCGCTACCTGGACAAGGTGGGCGGGCGGTTCGCGGCATCGGTGCCCTCGCGGGTCGGCGGCCGGGCTCCGGCGCATTCGACCGCGCTGGGCAAGGCGATGCTGGCGTGGCTGGAACCGGAAGCGGTGGACGAGCTGCTCGGCGAGCGCATCGGCCGGCTGACCGACCGCACCATCGCCGACCTCGACACCTTGCACCAGGAGCTCGACCGCATCCGGCGGCGCCGCGGGCTGGCCTTCGAGCGCGGCGAGTGCGTCCGCTCGCTGGCCTGCGCGGCGGTCGCGGTCCGCGGCCCGGAGGGGCCGGTGGGCAGCATCTCCCTGGTGGGGCGCGTCCAGACACCGCTGGAGAAGGTGGCACCGCTGGTCGTCGACGCCGCGCGGCAGGTCTCCGACGTGCTCCACCCGCCGGTGCCGAAAACCCGCTCGTGGCGGCAGATGCACGTCGTCGCACCGGAGCGGACCTGGTCCAGCGCGACGCTGGACCGGATGATGGCGGCGGGCTCCGGCGACTGGTTCTGAGAGCACTGTCGGCGGAGCCGTCCGCGCTTTGCAAGCGGCGGCAGCCGCTTCGAGCACGTATGCAGGGTGACCACCGGCGGGTACGGTGGCCCGCCACTGGGTGGCTCTCTGGGCGAGGACGGCCCCTCCGCCGTGTATTCGTTCATACATCAGGAGGGGCACCCGCAGTCCAGGGAAGCGCTCAGGTTCCGCTAGGCGACCAGTCAAGCAACTCGATCACCAACAGGCTCTTAGGCCCAGTCCCAGGCTTCGGGCAGTACCAGCTCCGGGTCGATCCCGAAGGCGCCGCGGAAGAACACCATCGGCCGGTCCTGCGCCGGTGTCTCGAGTTCGAGCACCTCACCGATCACCACGTCGTGGTCCCCGGCGGCGTGCACCTCGTGCACTCGCGCGTGCACCCGGGCGAGCACGCCCGGCAGCACCGGGCTGCCCCACCGGGACAGCTGCCAGGGCAAGCCCTCGAACTTCGCCCCGCGGCTGGAGCCGAACCGGTCGCACAGATCGGTCTGCTGCTCGGCGAGCACGTTCACGCAGAAGCGCCCGGCGGTGCGGATCCGCGGCCAGCTCCGGCCCCGGTGATCGGCGCAGAACAGCACCAGCGGCGGGTCGAGCGAGACCGAGGCGAAGGACTGGCAGGCGAAGCCGACCGGTTCGCCGTCGTCGCACCCGGTGACCACCGTGACGCCGCTGGCGAAGGAACCCATCGCGCGGCGCATCTCCAGCGGTGTGGGCAGATGGGGGTTCACGAGATCGACGGTAGGCGCGTCGCCGAGGACACCGGCCCGGCATCCCGTTGAGCGGGAGGCCCTTTCCGGTCGCGATCCACGCCGCTGGCCGCGATCCCGCTGACCGGGAGTTCGCGCCCTGGTTCCCGCGCGATCGCGCCTAACGTGCACCGGCGAAACCCCCGAAAGTCCTTGGGAGCTGGGCGCGAGATGACCGAACTGAGCTACGAGTCCACGCTGCGCGAGCTGCGGACGGGCCGAGGTGTGCTGCGCTACCACGAAGCCGGTGCCGGGCCACCCCTGCTGATGCTGCACGGTTCCGGGCCCGGCGTGACCGGGTGGCGGAACTTCCGCGGCAACCTGCCCGTCTTCGCCGAGCACTTCCGCTGCCTGGTGCTGGAGTTCCCCGGCTTCGGCGTCAGCGACCCGGTGGACGAGCACCCGATGGTCGCCGCACCCACCGCGGTCCGCCGCTTCCTGGATGGCCTGGGCATCGAGCGGGCCGACGTGATCGGCAACTCGATGGGCGGCATCGTGGGGGCCCGGTTCGCGATCAGCGACCCGGACCGGGTGCGCAGGCTGGTCACCATCGGCGGGGTGGGACGGGCGCTGTTCAGCCCGTCGCCGGGCGAGGGCATCAACCTGCTGATCGAGTTCACCGAGGAACCCACCCGCGAACGGCTCGTGGCCTGGCTGAACTCCATGGTGCACGACCGGTCGCTGGTGACCGAGGAGCTGATCGAGGAGCGCTGGGCGCACGCCACCGAGCCGAGCACCCTGGCCAGCGCGCGGAAGATGTACAGCCGCCAGGCCTTCGAGGCCGCCGCGGCATCCGCCGAGCCGCCGTACTGGGCCATGCTGCACCGGATCCGGGCCCGGACGCTGATCACCTGGGGCCGCGACGACCGGGTCAGCCCGGTCGACATGGCGCTGCTGCCGATGCGCACCATCCCCGGCGCCGAGCTGCACGTCTTCCCCGACTGCGGGCACTGGGCGATGATCGAGCAGAAGGAAGCCTGGGAGAGCGCGGTGCTGGCATTCCTGACCCGCGAGGAGCGGTCGTGACCCGGGACGACGAGTTCGACGGGCCCGGCTCCACCATCGTCTTGGGCCACCTCGTGGCCGCCGGCGAGCTCTGAACCGGTGGGAGGCACCATGTGGCAGCTGCGCGTGGTCGAGGTGGTCCGGGAGACCGCGGACGCGCACACCCTGGTCCTGGAGCGGCCCGGCGAGGACTTCGACTACCGCCCCGGTCAGTTCCTGACCATCCGGATCCCGGGCGGGGCCGCGCGCTGCTACTCGCTGTGCAGCTCACCGGTCTGCGACGACGAGCTGAAGGTGACGGTCAAGCGCACCAAGGACGGCTACGGTTCGAACTGGATCTGCGACAACGTCGTCGCGGGCGACGTGCTCGACGTGCTGAGCCCGGCGGGCACCTTCACGCCCCCGTCGCTGGACACCGATCTGCTGCTGGTCGCCGCGGGCAGCGGGATCACGCC
Source organism: Saccharopolyspora antimicrobica (assembly GCF_003635025.1). Taxonomy (GTDB): domain Bacteria; phylum Actinomycetota; class Actinomycetes; order Mycobacteriales; family Pseudonocardiaceae; genus Saccharopolyspora; species Saccharopolyspora antimicrobica. Next base: position 5,518,537 of record NZ_RBXX01000002.1, read on the forward strand.
GGTGCTCTCGATCGTCAAGTCGGCGCTGCGCGCCGGCCGTGGCCGGATCACCCTGCTCTACGCCAACCGCGACGAGCACTCGGTGATCTTCCGCGACGAGCTGGTGGCGCTCGGGCGCGACGACGACCGGCTCACCGTCGTGCACTGGCTGGAATCCGTGCAGGGAACGCCGACCGCCGCCGCGCTGCGCGCACTGCTGCGGCCCTACGCCGATCGCGAGGCATTCGTCTGCGGGCCAGCGGCTTTCATGGACTTGGCGGTGGAGTCTTTGAAGGCTCTCGGGACGTCCCGGGTGCACGTCGAACGCTTCACGTCGCTGACCGGTGATCCGTTCGCGGCACCCGAAGCTCCGGCCGAAACCGGGCCGGTGAGCGAGGTCGAGGTGACGCTCGACGGGCAGACGCGCACCGTGACTTGGCCGCGGGGCAGCAAGCTGCTCGACGCGCTGCTCGCAGCCGGGCTGGACGCGCCGTACTCCTGCCGCGAAGGAGCGTGCAGCGCCTGCGCTTGCGTGCTGCTGGACGGCGAGGTCGAGCTGGAGCGCAACGAAGTGCTCGACGAGCACGACCGCGCCGACGGCCTCATCCTCGGCTGCCAGGCGATTCCGCTCACCGACCGGCTGAAGGTGACCTACGAACCCTGATCCCGGTGAACGGCCGAGACCCGCGGCGCAGAACGCGCGTGCCGCGGGTTTTCGCTTGCCGGGGAAGAGAAGTCCCGGTGAGCGGGAAGGGCACCCCAGTCGTGCCGCGGCAGCTGGCACCGTTCGAGCATGCTCGACAGGACGCGGTAGGTCCTGCCGGGTTCGTGCACCAGAGCAGTCGACGTCGCACCGGGCGCGGAGTTCCGCGCCGACTTCACCGGCCCCGGGCCGGTCACGGCCCGCTTCGCGTGAGCCGGGAACCGGAAAGGACGAACAGTGACCAAGGCGACCGCAGCCGTCGTGGGTTCCGGCAACATCGGCACCGACCTGATGTGCAAGCTGCTGCGCTCCGAGACCATCGAGCCGCGCTGGATGATCGGCGTCGATCCCGGCAGCCCCGGCCTGCAGCGCGCCCGGCAGAACGGCCTGATCAGCTCGGCCGAGGGCGTCGACTGGCTGTTCGCGCAGGACGAGCAGCCGGACCTGGTCTTCGAGGCGACGTCGGCCCACGTGCACCGGGAGAACGCGCCCAGGTACGCCGAGCGGGGCATCCAGGCGATCGACCTGACCCCGGCGGCGCTGGGGCCCGCGGTGGTGCCCGCGGTGAACCTCGGGGCGCACCTCGACGCACCGAACGTCAACCTGATCACCTGCGGCGGGCAGGCCACCATCCCGATCGTGCGAGCGGTCTCGCGGGTGGTCGAGGTGGCCTACGCCGAGATCGTGGCCAGCGTGGCCTCGCCGTCGGCCGGTCCCGGCACGCGGGCGAACATCGACGAGTTCACCATCACCACGGCTCGCGGCATCGAGGACATCGGCGGCGCCGGGCGGGGCAAGGCGATCATCATCCTGAACCCGGCCGAACCGCCGATGCTGATGCGCGACACCGTGTTCTGCGCGATCCCGGCCGACGCCGACCGCGACGCGATCGCCGAATCCGTCCACCGGGTCGTCGCCGACGTCGCGAGCTACGTGCCCGGCTACCGGCTGCGCGCCGATCCGCAGTTCGACGATCCGTCCACTGTGAACGGTGGCATGGCGCGGGTCGCGGTGTTCCTCGAAGTCGAGGGCGCCGGTGACTTCCTGCCGCCGTACTCCGGAAACCTCGACATCATGACCGCTGCGGCGACCCGCGTCGGCGAAGGCTTCGCCCAGCGGATCCTCGCGCAGGAGGGACGGCGATGACGCACCGGATCAGGATCACCGATTCCTCGCTCCGCGACGGATCGCACGCCAAGCAGCACCAGTTCACCACCGAGCACGTGCGCGACGTCGTGGCGGCTCTCGACGGCGCCGGAGTCCCGGTCATCGAGGTCACCCACGGCGACGGCCTCGGCGGCTCGTCGTTCAACTACGGCTTCAGCCGCACTCCCGAGCAGGAGCTCATCAAGACCGCGGTGGACGCGGCGGAACGGGCGAAGATCGCCTTCCTCATGCTGCCCGGCGTCGGCGTCAAGGACGACATCCGGGCGGCGGCGGACAACGGCGCCGCGATCTGCCGGATCGCCACGCACTGCACCGAGGCCGACGTCTCCGTCCAGCACTTCGGGCTGGCCCGGGAGCTGGGCCTGGAGACGGTGGGCTTCCTGATGATGGCCCACAGCCGGCCGCCGGAGGTGCTCGCCGCGCAGGCCCGGATCATGGCCGACGCGGGCTGCCAGTGCGTCTACGTCGTGGACTCCGCGGGCGCGCTGGTGCTGGAGGACACCAGCGACCGGATCGCCGCGCTGGTGGCCGAACTCGGCGACGACGCGCAGGTCGGCTTCCACGGCCACGAGAACCTGGGCCTGGGCGTGGCGAACTCGGTGCTCGCGGTGCGCGCCGGAGCCACCCAGATCGACGGCTCCACCAGGCGCTTCGGCGCCGGTGCCGGGAACACGCCGGTGGAGGCGTTCGTCGCGGTCGCCGAGAAGCTCGGCATCTCCACCGGCGTGGACACCATGAAGATCATCGACGCCGCCGAGGACGTGGTCCGGCCGGTGATGGACGGCGAGTGCCTGCTCGACCGCCTCTCGCTGACCATGGGATACGCCGGCGTCTACTCCAGCTTCCTCAAGCACGCCGACCGGGCCGCGGCGAAGTACGGCGTCTCCGGCGCCGAGATCCTCGTCGAGGCGGGCAGGCGCAACCTGATCGGCGGCCAGGAGGACCAGCTGATCGAACTCGCCGTGGACCTCGCCGGTCGCGGTGCCGACACCGAATCGAGGGCCAGCTGATGCCGCACCCCGTCCTGACGGCCGTCGAGGAGCGCGCCGAGGAGATCACCGCCGTCGCCGAGTCCAACGAGCGCCTCGGCAGGCTCGACGACCAGGCCGCCAAGGTGCTGCGCGAGACCGGTGTCATCAAGATGCTGCAGCCCGCCCGCTACGGCGGCGCCGAGGCGCACCCGGCCGAATTCGCCGAAGCGGTGATGGAGGTGGCCGGCTGCGACGGCTCGACCGGCTGGGTCGCCGGGATCGTCGGCGTGCACCCGTGGGAGATGGCGATGGCCGACGAGCGGGTGCAGGAGGAGATCTGGGGCGGCGACAACGACACCTGGATCGCCTCGCCGTACGCGCCGATGGGCGTGCTCACGCCGGTCGACGGCGGCTACCGCTTCACCGGGCACTGGCAGTTCTCCTCCGGCACCGACCACTGCGACTGGATCTTCCTCGGCGCCTTCCTGGGCGACGAGTCGGGCGAGGTGGCCAAGCCGCCGGTGTCCTACCACGTGATCCTGCCGCGGTCGGACTACCGGATCGTCGAGGACTCCTGGGACGTGGTGGGCCTGCGCGGCACCGGTAGCAAGGACATCGTCGTCGAGGACGCCTTCGTCCCGGCGCACCGGGTGATCCCGTTCAGCAAGATGCTCGACGGCTCCGCGCCCGCGGACGCCGGCCTGGTGAACCCGACCTACCACGTCCCGTTCACCACGGCGTTCCCGCTGGGCATCACCGCGGCGGTGATCGGCATCTGCGAGGGGGCGCTGGCGCACCACCTGGCCTACCAGCGCAAACGCGTGCAGATCACCGGCACCAAGGTCAAGGACGACCCGTACGTGCTCTACGCGATCAGCGAGGCGGCGGCCGAGATCCACGCCTCCCGCGTCGCGCTGCTGGACAACGTCTCCCGCATCTACGACAAGGTGGCGGCGGGCGTCGAGATCTCCTTCGCCGAGCGCGCGGTCAGCCGCCGCACCCAGGTCTCGGCGGCCTGGCGGGCGGTCCGCGCGATGGACGAGATCGTGGCCCGCTCCGGCGGCAACGGCCTGCGGATGGACAACCCGATCCAGCGCTTCTGGCGCGACGGCCACATGGGCATGGTGCACGCGATCCACGTCCCGGGCGCGGTCTTCCACGTCTCCGCCCTGACCGAACTCGGCGTCGAACCGCCCAACGGCCCGCTGCGCTCGATGATCTGACCCGGCAACTCGCGCGCCGGAGGCCTGGAACGGGCCTCCGGCGCTTTCGTCGTCGGACCTGACCGCTACGGTCCTCGGTCGTGACCGACCCTTCTTCGACTTCCCGGGCGGCGGCGGACGCCTACAGCGCCGTCGCCGCCCTCTACGCCGAGCTGCCCCGTGACGACCTCGAAAGGCTGCCCCTGGACCGAGCCGCGCTCGCAGCGTTCGCCGAGCACGTGCGGGCCGGCTCGCCCGGCACCGTCGCCGAGCTCGGCTGCGGGCCGGGCCCGGTGACCGCGCACCTGCGCGACCTGGGCCTGGACGTCTTCGGCGTCGACCTGTCCTCGGCGTTGATCGACATCGCTCGCGAGACCTACCCCGACCTGCGGTTCGAGGTCGGATCGATGGACGCCCTGGACCTCGCCGACGACGAGCTGCGCGGCATCGTGTCCTGGTTCTCGATCATCCACGCGCTGCCGGAGGAGGTGCCCGGCTTCTTCGCCGAGTTCAGCCGGGTGCTGGCGCCGGGCGGCCACCTGCTGCTCGGGTTCTTCGAGGCCGGGGACGGCCCGGTCGAGCCGTTCGACCACAAGGTGGCCACGGCCTACCGGTGGCCGGTCGACGAGCTGGCGCGCCTGGGCCGCGAAGCCGGGTTCGTCGAGGTCGGCCGCGTGCTGCGCGAGGCCGTCGAAGGAGAGCGCAACATCCGCCGGGGAAACCTCGTGATGCGCCTGAGCGAGTAGTCCACTCAGGACGAACGGCGGGCTGCCGATTTCCTGCCAAATCGGCAGCCCGCAACGCCGTTCATGCCTTCGGCAGCAGGCGTTTGGACGCCTCGTGCGCCCCGAGCGCGAGCGCGGCCCGGTCGGGGCCGCTGCGCTTCACCGCGGCGTCGGCGTTGCCGCCGGCCACCAGCACCGGGCCGTGCGCCAGGTGCGCCAGGCCTTCCCGGGCCACGTCGTCGGGCTCGGCGACGTTCAGCCCGGGGATGTCGAAGTTGAGCCCGGCGCGCGCCATCGCCGGAGTCCGGGTCACGCCGAGGACGAGCTCCAGCACGTCGACGCCGTGCTCCCGCAGTTCCAGCCACAGGCCTTCGGCGAAGACCCGCGAGAACGCCTTCACCGCTGAATAGACGCTGATCTGCGCCTGCCCCAGGTATCCGGCCATCGAGCCGACCAGCAGCACCCCGCCGCGGCCCCGCTGCTTCAGCCGCGCGCCGAAGTGGTGGGTGAGCGCGAGCTGCGCGGTGATGTTCAGGTCGATCACCTCGCGCACCCGGTCGAGATCGCCCGTGACGAACTCGTGCCCGTAGCTGTTGGCGCCCGCGTTGAAGATCAACAGCCCCACGTCGAGGTCGTCGGTGACCGACCGGATGGTCCGCAGAGCCTCCGGTGCGAGCAGGTCGAGCTCCAGCGTGCGCACCTCGACGCCCTTGGCCCGCACCTGCGCGGCCGTGTCGGCCAGCGGCCCGGGCTTGCGGGCGATCAGCACCAGGTTGATCCCGGCGTCGGCGAGCTGGTGGGCGAACGCGGCGCCCACGCCTTCGGAGCCACCGGCGATCACCGCCCACGGGCCGTAGGAGTCCAGCACGTCAGTCCTCCACCTGGATCGGGATCTCGCCTCGGGTCGCCGCCGCGCGCACGGAATCGCGCAATGCCGTGCAGCCGCTGAAGAACTCGCCGTTCGGGCCGGTCCCGGGCCGCGCGGCGCGACGCTCGGCGCAGGCGCGCAGCGAGTCGGCGTGCCACTGGATGCTGGTCTGCTCCCAGCTGCTCTTGCGGACCTCGACCTGACCACCGCAGGCGTCGCAACGCACGGGCCGCATGGGGGAGTCGGCCAACCGGCCGTCGGCGCGGACCGCCATCAGGCGTTCCCGTTCGCGGCGGCCAGGTTCGCCTCGACCTCGCGGCGCCACGCCTCGTTGGGCCGGGTGGTGTCGATCTCGTACTCGAAGCGGTCCACCATCTCCGGCGTCACGTCGGCCACGTCCACGTAGAACTGCTCGTACCAGCGCCGCAGCTGGTAGACCGGGCCGTCCTCCTCGCACAGCAGCGGGTTGTCGATGCGGGTCTTGTTCCGCCAGATCTGCACGTCCTGCTCGAAGCCGATCTTGATGAACTCGCCGATCTTGCGCGCCGTCTCGTCGGCGTCCGGCAGCCGGTCGGAGCGCTTGACGATGATGCCGTACTGCAGCACGAAGGAGTTCGCGGTGACCGGGTAGTGGCAGTTGATCAGCACCGATTCGACGGCCCTGCGACAGGTCGCCGCCCATGTGCCTGCAGTAGGCGTCGAGGACGTTGAGCTCACCTCGGGAATCGGCCCAGACGACGAGCTTCTGCCCGAACGCGTGCACCGTGTGCGGCTTGCCGTCCTTGAAGCCGCCGGCGAGCCCGAGGCAGTGCCAGCCGCGGGCGAACCGGGTGGGTGCCTCGTCCACCTCGATCTGCCGGACCTCCTCCACAGCGGTCATGCCCTGTCCCGCCTCTCCCTGTCCCGCCTCTCCGCGTTTTTCAGTGGTGGTTGCGTTCGGGAGTGATCTTGCGTTTGGGGGGTTCTTGTGGCTGGGTTGCGTCACGGTCCCCTGAGGTGCGGTTGAGCAGGGCTGGGGTTGACACAGGGGGTGTCATGCTCGTCGTCCCTTCCGGTGGGCAGCAGGTCTGGCCGTGAAGTTAGGTGCCCGCGGCGGCCGGAATGGCCGGTAATCCCACTCACCGGTACCTCCCGGCGGCCCGGTGCCCCGCCCGATCGCAGGATGGCGCAGTGACAGCCCTTCCGCCAACCGGATTGCGCCAACCGGAGTCCTGCTCAACCGCACCTCAGGGGACCGTGATGCAACGCAGTCACAAGAAACCGGGAAACGCGAGATTGATCTCGGGCGAAACCACCACTGAAAATCGCGGAGAGGCGGACTGCGTGCTGGAACGGATCCGCGACGTGCTGCCGGCGATCGCGGAGCGAGCCCGGGACGCGGAGGAGTCCCGGCGACTGCCGGCGGAGACGGTGGCGGACCTGGTTTCGGCCGGTGCGTTCCGGATGCTGCAACCGGAGCGGTTCGGCGGTCTGGAAGGCGATCCGGCGCAGTTCTACGAGGTCGTCCGCGAGGTGTCGGCGGTGTGCGGCTCCACCGGCTGGGTGCTCTCGGTGCTCGGCGTGCACCCGTGGCACGTCGGCCTGTTCCCGGGCGAAGCGCAGGAGGAGGTCTGGGCGGACGGCCCGGATGCGCTGATCTGCTCCTCGTACGCACCCATCGGGCGGCTCCGCGCGGTTGACGGCGGCTGCGTGCTCAACGGCAGGTGGAGCTTCGCCTCTGGCTGCGATCACGCGAACTGGGCGCTGCTCGGCGGGTTGGTCGTCGGCGACGGCGGGCGACCGGTCGACTTCCTCAGCGTCCTGGTTCCCCGCGCGGACTTCCAGGTGCTGGACGTGTGGGATCCCGTCGGCCTGCGCGGCACCGGGAGCAACGATGTCGTCGTGGACAAGGCGTTCGTGCCTGATCACCGGATCGTCCGCAACTACGACATCGCGCAGCTGCGCGGCCCCGGCCGGGCGGTGAACCGGGGGCCGCTGTACGCGATGCCGTTCGGCGCGGTGTTCACCACGGCGGTCGCGGCACCGGTCGTCGGCGTCGTGGCGGGCAGCTACGCCGGCTACGTCTCGGTCATGCGCGACCGGGTGCGGCTGAGCCTCGGCGGTGGCCGCTTCGTGGAGGACCAGGGCGCTCAGGTGGCGGTGGCGCGCGCGGCATCGGAGATCGACGCGGCGGTCCTGCAACTGGACCGCAACATCACCGAGCTCTACGACCACGCGGTGCGCGGCGCGGAGATCCCGGCGGAGCTGCGGCTGCGCACCCGCCGGGACCAGGTGCGCGCCACCGAGCGCGCGGTGGGGGCCATCGACCTGCTCTTCCAGAGCGCAGGCGGGAATTCGCTGCGACGGGGCAACCCGGTCGAACGGGCCTGGCGCGACGCGCACGCGGGCAGCATGCACGTGGCCAACGACGCGCAGCGCGCGCTCGCGCTGTACGGCAAGGGGGAGTTCGACCTGCCGGTCGAGGACACGCTGGTCTGAGCTCGGGTGCGGCTCCTCGCGGTTCGATCGAGTGCAAGCGCGAGCGGGCGGCGCGACCCGTCCCGGTGAGCGGTACGTTGGCGGGGACGGCGACCAGGCGCCCCGCACAATCAGGGGCGCGACCGGATCGACCGAGGGGGAACAGGTGCCCAGAATCGCCGAGGCCAGGCCGCCCGCGGAGCCCAGCTCGCAGGAGCAGAAGGCGCGTCAGCGCCGGATCCTGCGAGCCGCCGCGAGCCTCGCCACCGAGCGAGGGCTCGACCGCGTGCAGATGCAGGACGTGGCGAAGGAAGCAGGCGTCGCGATCGCCACGCTGTACCGCTACTTCCCCTCGAAGACGCACCTGTTCACCGCCGTCATGGCCGAGCAGGTGGAGCAGCTGGACGGCCTGGCGCGCCCGCCGCGGCCCGGGCAGGACCCGGTCGAGGCGGTGTGCGAGCTGCTGCTGCGCTCCAGCCGGAAGCTGCTGAGCCGCCCGCTGCTGGCCAGCGCGATGATGCAGTCCAACGTCCAGGCCAACGCCGCGACGGTCAGCGAAGCGATCCGCATCGACAAGCTGATGCAGGACGCGGTGCTGCGGATGCTGGGCATCGACAGCCCGACGGCCCGGGACATCCGCCTGGTGAGCCTGGTGATCGAGTGCTGGTACGGGATGCTGAGCTCGGCGCTCAACGGCAGGCTGTCCATGGCCGACGTGGAGGAGGAGATCAGCCTGGCCTGCGGTCTCCTCCTCGCCGCCCGCTCCAACGCCTAGCCGGTCACCTGCGGGATGCGATGTTCTGGATTCCCGTGGTGTCCAGCTCCGCGACGCTGTAGGCCGCGTAGGTCCGGTGCGGTTCGCGACCGGAGAAGTACGGCGTGAGGTTGTCGTCGAGCTCGTCGACGCTGAAGGTCCCCGTCGCCGCGGTGAACTTCCGCTCCACCGTGGGCGGGGCCAGCAGCGCGACCATGTCGCCGTAGACCACGAAGACCTGCCCGTTGATCTCCTCCGCCGCCGGTGATGCCAGGTAGGCCGCGAACGTGCCGACCCGCTCCGGGGCCAGGATGTCCAGCTCACCGCCGCTGGGGTCGGCGCTGAAGACGTGGGCCGTCATGTCGGTGCGGGCCCGCGGGCAGATCGCGTTGGTGCGCACCCCGTACCGGGCGAGCCCTTGCGCGGTGGAGAGGGTCAGCGCGGTGATGCCCGCCTTGGCCGCCGAGTAGTTCGGCTGCCCGGCGGCGCCGAACAGGAACGCCTCGGACGTGGTGTTGACGATGCGGCCGTAGACCGGGCCGCCCGCCGCCTTGCTGGCGTTGCGCCAGTGCACCGCCGCCGCGCGCGAGACCGACGCGTGCCCCTTGAGGTGCACGTGGATGACGTCGTCCCAGTCCCGCTCGGTGAGGTTGAACAGCATCGTGTCCCGCAGGACGCCCGCGTTGTTCACCACCACGTCCAGGCTGCCGAAGGTGTCCACCGCGGCCTCCACCAGCCGGTCGCCGGTGGACCACTCGCCGACGTCGCCGGTCACTACCACCGCGTCGCCGCCCGCGGCCTTGATCTCGGCCACGACGCCTTCCGCTGCCGGGCCCATGTCGTTGACGACCACGTTGGCGCCCTGCGCGGCCAGCGCGAGCGCTTCCGCGCGCCCGAGCCCGGCACCGGCACCGGTCACGACCGCGGTGCGGCCCTCCAGCGTGCTGCCACCCATCGCGTTCTCCTTCGTCCGACGATCGACTGCCGCACGAAGCTAGTATTCGTTCTCTTTTTCGATCCTGCGCTGTCCCGCTGAGTGGATATACCGCAGCAAAACACCGTGAAGAGCCGGTTGGATGCGATGGATAACGAATTCTAGTAGTGCGAGGTATCGCCGCCTCGCGCCCGAAGGAGGGGAGCAGATGCCCGAAGCCGTCATCGTCGAGGCCGGTCGCACACCGGTCGGGAAGCGCTCCGGCGCGCTGTCCGGGCTGCACCCGGCGGAGCTGCTCGGGCACGCCCAGCGAGGTGTGCTCGCGCGAGCCGGACTGGATGCGGCGCAGGTCGACCAGGTCGTCGGCGGCTGCGTGACCCAGGTCGGCGAGCAGTCCAACAACGTCACGCGCAACGCCTGGCTGCACGCGGGGCTGCCGCACGGCACCGCGTGCACCACCATCGACTGCGCCTGCGGCTCGTCCCAGCAGGCCGTGCACCTGGTGGCCGGGCTGATCGCCGGCGGCGCCATCGACATCGGGATCGGCTGCGGCGTGGAGTCGATGAGCCGCGTCTTCCTCGGTGCGGCGCTGGCCCCGGACACCGGGATGCCGGTGCCGGACTCGTGGGCGATCGACATGCCCGACCAGTTCACCGCCGCCGAGCGCATCGCGCGCCACCGCGGCATCACGCGGGCCGACGCCGACGCGCTCGGCCTCGCCTCCCAGCGGAAGGCGGCGGCCGCCTGGGCGGAGGGGCGCTTCGACGGCCAGATCATCCCCGTCGGCCAAGTGACCCGTGACCAGGGCCTGCGCGAGACCACGGCCGAGGCGCTGGCCGGGCTCCACCCGGTCATCGCCGACGGCATCCACACGGCGGGCAACTCCTCGCAGATCAGCGACGGGGCGGCGGCCGTGCTGCTGATGAGCCGCGAGCGGGCCGAAGCCGAGGGGCTGCGGCCGAGAGCCCGGATCATCGCCTCCGGGATGGTGGGCGCCGACCCGTACTACCACCTCGACGGCCCCGTGCTCGCGACCGAGCACGTGCTGGCGAGGTCGGGCATGAAGCTCGGCGACATCGACCTGGTGGAGATCAACGAGGCGTTCGCCTCCGTGGTGCTGTCGTGGGCGCAGGTGCACGAGGCCGACATGGACAAGGTCAACGTCAACGGCGGTGCGATCGCGCTGGGACACGCCGTCGGTTCCACGGGCGCCCGGCTGATCACCCAGGCTGTCCACGAACTGGAGCGCAGCGACCGCTCCACCGCACTGATCACCATGTGCGCAGGCGGCGCGCACGCCACCGCAACCATCGTCGAACGGATCTGAGATGGCACGGGAAACCTTGGGGTTGAGCGAAGAGCACCGGGACCTGCGGGACTCGGTGCGGGCCTTCGCCGGACGGCACATCACCGAGACCGAGGTGCGCGCCGCGGTCGATGCGAAGACCGAGCAGCTGCCGCCGTTCTGGGCGCAGCTGGCCGAGCAGGGCCTGTTCGGGCTGCACTTGCCTGATTCGGTCGGCGGCGCGGGCTTCGGGCTGCTCGAACTCGCGGTCGTCCTGGAGGAGCTCGGCCGCAACATGGCACCGGGACCGTTCCTGCCGACCGTGCTCGCCAGCGCGGTGCTGCTGGAAGCCGGGCACCACGAGCACCTGCCGGTGCTGGCAGACGGCTCGGCGACCGGCGCGGTCGGACTCGGTGACGGCTTCACCGCCGAGCGCGCCGAGGACGGCGGCCTGTTCGTGTCCGGCTCCGCCACGCCGGTGCTCGGCGCACACCTCGCGGACGTGCTCGTCCTCCGCGTCGACGCGGATTCCTGGGTGGTGCTGCCGGGCGCGGCGGCTGAGGTGAGCGAGGTGCCGAGCCACGACCTCACGCGGCGGCTGGCCACCGTGACGCTGACCGGAGTGCACGTGCCCGCTGCGGATGTCCTCGACATCCCGGCCGACCGGCCCTGCGACCTGGCGGCGATCCTGTTCGCTGCCGAGGCGTGCGGCATCGCCGACTGGTGCACCGCGACAGCTGCGGAATACGCCGGGGTTCGCGAGCAGTTCGGCCGACCGATCGGGCAGTTCCAGGGCGTCAAGCACCGCTGCGCGCGGATGCTGGCCCGCACCGAGGCCGCCCGGGCCTGCGCCTGGGACGCGGCTCGCGCGCACGATGCCGAGGATGCTGCCGAAGAAGTGGCCTTGGCAGCTGCGGTCGCGGGAGCCACCTGCGTCGAGGCGGGGTTCAGCACCGCGAAGGACTGCATCCAGGTCCTCGGCGGCATCGGGTTCACCTGGGAGCACGACGCCGGACTCCACCTGCGCCGCGCGCAAACCTCGCGTCTGCTGCTGGGTTCCACCGCGCACTGGCACCAGCGGATCGCGCGGCTGGCGCTCGGCGGTGCTCGCCGCGAGGTGACGGTGGACCTGCCGCCGGAAGCGGCGGAGATCCGGGCCGTGGTCCGCGCCGAACTCGCCGAAGCCGTTGCGCTGCCGGAAGAAGAGCGGATCGCCTTCCTCGCCGAGCACGGGTACACCGCACCGCACCTGCCGAAGCCGTGGGGCCGGGGCGCCGACGCGGTCGAGCAGCTCACCATCGCCGAGGAGATGCGGGCCGCGCAGGTCAGGGCGCACGACATGGTGATCGGGAACTGGGTGGTGCCGACGCTGATCCGGCACGGCGACGAGGCGCAGCAGCGCCGGTTCCTGCCCGCCAGCCTGCGCGGGGACATCACCTGGTGCCAGCTGTTCTCCGAACCCGGCGCGGGCTCCGACCTGGCCGGCCTGTCCACCAGGGCCGAGAAGGTAGACGGCGGCTGGAAGATCAACGGCCAGAAGGTGTGGACCTCGGTGGCCACCGAGGCGCACTACGGCATCCTCCTGGCCCGGACCGACCCGGACGCGCCCAAGCACAAGGGACTGTCCTACTTCCTGCTGGACATGGACAGCCCGGGCATCACCATCCGGCCGCTGCGCGAGCTCACCGGCGAGGCCCTGTTCAACGAGGTGTTCCTCGACGACGTCTTCGTGCCCGACGACATGCTGGTCGCCCAGCCCGGCGACGGCTGGAAGCTCGCCCGCACCACCCTGGCCAACGAGCGCGTCGCCCTGTCCCAGGACTCCTCGCTGGGCGCGGGCGGCGAGGCACTCCTGGAACTGGCGGCGGCACGAGCGGACGACCACCGCCTCGCGGTGCTGGGCCAGATCCTCGCCGACGCCCAAGCGGGCGCGCTGCTCGGGCTGCGCCAGACGATCCGCTCGCTGAGCGGGCAACAGCCCGGCGCGGAGTCCTCCATCGCCAAGTTCCTCGGCGTGGAGCACGTCCAGCAGGTGTGGGAAACGGCGATGGAGTGGCAGGGCCCGGCGGCGCTGCACGCCGACCACCACCGCCCGGACACGGGCGTCCCCACCGCGACCTGGAAGTTCCTCAACACCCGGTGCCTGTCGATAGCCGGTGGCACCACCGAGGTCCAGCTCAACATCATCGGAGAACGACTCCTCGGCCTGCCCAGAGACCCCGAACCCCACCCCAAACCCTGACCCCGCCCCACCGGCCGTCACCCGGAACCTGCTCGATTTCGCGCGGAACCGACGTTCACCCGGGTGACGGCCGATTTCGCGCGAGATCGACACCCGCGCGGAACCGACGACACAGGAGAGAACCCGAAGATGGCGATCGACCCCGCTGCGGCGCTGGCGGCCCCACCCACGACGCGCGAGATCTCGTGGACGCAGCGCGACGTGCTGCTGTACCACCTCTCGCTCGGCGCAGGCGCCCGCGCAGACGTCGAACCGGAGCTGCCCTACACCTACGAGGCCAACCTCCAGGTGCTGCCCACCTTCGCGCTGGTGGCCGGGCAGGGGATCTCGGCAGGCGACCGCGGCACGCCGGGCCTGGCACTGCCCGGCATCGACGTCGACCTCCGCAAGATCCTGCACGCGGGCCAAGCCCTCGAAGTCCACCGCCCGCTCCCGCAATCCGGCGCGGCAACGGTCAGCAACCGCGTGACCGACGTGAGGGACAAGGGAAAAGCAGCGCTGATCGTCCTCGAATCAACCGCGGCGGACCACGCCGGTGCGGCACTGTGGACGACGACCATGCAGATCTGGGCGCGCGGAGAAGGCGGCTTCGGCGGTGACCCCGGCCCGGAAGCCCCCACCGCGCTGCCGGAACGCGAGCCGGACGCGGTGCTGAACTCGCCCACCGCACCGGACCAGGCGCTGCTCTACCGGCTCAACGGTGACATGAACCCGCTGCACGCCGACCCCGGATTCGCCCGCGCAGCGGGATTCGACCGGCCCATCCTGCACGGTCTGGCAACCTACGGACTGGTCGCGAAGGCGATCGTGGACGGACTGCTCGACGGCGACGCAACCCGCCTGCGCGCGATGTCCGCGCGATTCGCCGGAACACTGCTGCCCGGCGAAACCATCCGCACGGAGGTGTGGCGTGAGAGCGATCGACTCGCGCTTCGCTCGACGTGCCCGGAGCGCGACGACGCGCCGGTGCTGACCCACGCAACCGCGGAGGTGAAGGCATGACCGCACCTCAGGAGCTGACTGCTGATCCGCACCAGGACGGCGTCGACGCGGCGGTCACGGCAGCCCGACGGGTGATCGAGTCGCTGTTGCGCGCCGGCAGCGGTTCGACGGCGGAGATGGGGCGGATCGCCGACCAGCTGAACTCCGTGGCGGACAACCTCGACGAGCACGCACCGGCGATGAACCAGCGGATGGTGGACATGTGGGCGGGGGAGGGCACCACCCGCCACGACCCCGTGACCGGCCCGGAGAACGCGATCGCACCCCCGCTGCAGCTGATCGGCCAGTCCGATGGCTCGGTGCGCGGCGTCCTGACGCTCGGCCTGCCGTACCAGGGACCGCCTGGCCATGTGCACGGCGGGATCTCGGCGCTGATCCTCGATCACACCCTCGGGGTGGCCAACCACTGGGCCGGGGTCTCGGGCATGACGGCGGAGCTGACGCTGCGATACCACCGGCCGACACCGTTGTTCGAGCCGTTGACCATCACCGGGGTGCAGACCGGTGTCGACGGGCGGAAGATCCGTACGAGCGGTGCCGTCACGGCCGGCGGTGAGGTTTGCGTGTCGGCTGAGGGGTTGTTCATTGCCAAGCATCTGCCTCGTCCGCGTTGAGCTTGGGACCGTTCTGTTGCCGGCTTTGGGCCGGTGCGGCTTGGTGGCTGTTGGGTTGGTGGTTGGGGCTTTTTCTGTTGTGTTGTGGTGGGGGTCATCCCCGTGGTTTGGGGGATTGTGGGGGCTGTGGTCCGGATGTCAAGCCCGGCCTGGCGGCCGCCCCTTCGGGGTTGGCAGGCTTGACATCCGGACCACAGCCCCGTTTTGGCTTTATGTCACGGGGATGACCCGGTATGGAACGGACCCCGGCCGTCTTGGACACCTTGCGGGGAGCGTGGTGGTCGGGGCCTCTGCCGGTTGAGTCGTGGGCTGCTCCGTCACCGGCAGGTGGTGTGCGGGGTTGCTGGGCCACGCGGGCTGACGGTTTGGGCTTCTGAGGCCTGGCTGTCGACCGACCGGCCTTAGTCGTCGACGAAGCAACAGACGTCATGTTAGTCCTAACAGGACAATAACGGATTCACGTTTCGACACGGGTAAATGCCAACGACACGCCGAGTATTGCCCTTCGAATATTTGCCGCTTCTGGTTCCAGCTAAGGATTTTCGTGTTTGAGCCGTGTTGTGATCACCTGATTGTGGGACGGTTATTCGCTCGAAACCACGTTCGATTCTTGAGAGAATTGATGCATGACACCGCTGATGACCACCCAGGACGCGACGCCCGCCGCTGGCGCGGGTGCGGTCGTGTCCGCCTTGCCCGCGTGGGACATGCCCACGCCGGGCGGGTCGTGCCCGCCTGCGGTGACCTCCCTGACCGATGAGGAACTCGCGACCCGGATCGGTGAGGTGGAACGGCAGATTCGTCAGGCGCGGATGGAGCAGCTGCGGTTGATCGCCGAGGCCGACCGCCGCCGCCTGCACGCCGCTCGTGGTGTGCGCTCCACGCAGGTGTGGCTGAAGAACCTGCTCAACATCGACGGCCAGGACGCCACGAACCGTGTCCGTATCGCCACCGCCACCTTGCCGAACACCGGTGAGGACACCGACAACGCCGCTGGTGTCGCTGGGCCAGAGGTTGCGCTACCGGCGACCGGACAAGCACTCGGTGAGGGTGTGATCGGGCTGGAGCACGCGCGGGTGATCTCCCGCTGTGTGTCCCGGCTGCCTGAGCACGCCCAGCACCGTGCCGGTGAGGTGGAACGGTTGTTGGTGGAGAACGCCTGCCGTCAGTGCCCCCGTGATCTGGCCAAGCTGGCCGACCGGGTGCGCTACATGCTCGACGCCGACGGTGCCGTCGCGGACGAGCAGGCCCAGTTCGAGTCCCGCGAGCTGCACTACGCGACCGCTCGTGACGGGATGCTGGTGATCAAGGCCCGGCTGGACCGCGAGACCGGGGCGAAGTTCGTCACCGCCCTGCGCCCGCTGGCCGCGCCGCGCCCGGAGGCCGACGGGGTCAAGGACCCGCGTACGGTTGGGCAGCGCAACGCCGACGGTCTGTCGACCCTGCTTGACCTGGTGCTCGACACCGACGGGATGCCGCGTACCGGTGGGCAGAAGCCGCACCTGACGGTCACCATCGACTACACCGACCTGAAAAACCAGCTCCCCACCACCAACGGCGAGGTCACCGCTGGTGGTGCGGGGATGCTGGAAGGCACCGGCCAGTACCTCAGCCCGCAGACGGTGCGCAGGATCGCTTGTGACTGCGAGGTCCTGCCCATGGTCCTCGGCGGCGACAGCCTGCCTCTCGACGTGGGTGCTTCGCAGCGGACCGCCCCGACGCATATCCGTGCCGCGTTGCTGGCCCGCGACGGCGTCTGCGCCTTCCCGGAATGTGACCACCCGGCGGGAACGCCGCAGGCCCATCACATCGTGCACTGGGTCGACGGCGGCCCCACCAGCCTCGACAACATGGTGATGCTGTGTGCCCATCACCATCGCACCATCCACAACCACCACTGGCACATCCAACTGGAACGTGGCCGCCCGGTATTCACACCACCGGCAAGTGTCGATCCGGCACGCACGCCCAGGCCTGGCGGGAGAGCCCAACCCGCCACACATCGCCACGCCCTCCGCCGCCTGAACTCATCACCGGAGGGCGGGCCGCCAGCGGCCAGACCGCTGGCGAGCACCTGACGACCTCACCCGACCCCCTGGGTGGGGCACCCCGCCCTGCCCAGGGTCGGGTGAGCCGACAGTTCCGGAAGCACGACACGCCGCCAGGCGACCTCCACCCACCACCAACACCCGAGCACCACCCCCACCACAACACCCGAAAACCCAGCCCAACGAAGAAAGGGAACCCGCCGATGACGAACCAACCCGCCACCGCCCAGCCCGCAACGGCCAGCACCACTGCTCTCCGCCGCAACTCCGCGATCAACGGCCAGCCCGCGCGGCACGGCAACTCCGCACACCACCTGCCGGTGACGGAGCAACCCACCACTCAACCAGTAACGGCCCCGGCTACCTGCTTCCCGCAAGGTGTCCATGACGGCCGGGGTCCGTTCCATACCGGGTCATCCCCGTGACATAAAGCCAAAACGGGGCTGTGGGCCGGATGTCAAGCCTGCCAACCCCGAAGGGGCGGCCGCCAGGCCGGGCTTGACATCCGGACCACAGCCCCCACAATCCCCCAAACCACGGGGATGACCCCCACCACAACACAACAACACCCGTAGCACGCACCTTGAAAACACAAGAGCGGAAACAAAAGGCGACCACAAATTGGTGGGTTCCCTGACAGCAGAGAGCCCAGCTGTCAGGGAACCCAAACCCCGAGTGCCGATACAGCTATAGCCACGTGCGAGGCGTCAGACGGTGGGACGCACCTCGGCCCGGATCACCTTGCCGGTGGCGTTGCGAGGAAGTGGCTCCTGAGTGATCCGCCATCGGGACGGAACCTTGAAGTGCGCGAGCTGCCCCCGGGCGTAGTCGTGCAGCTCCTGCTCGGTGAGAACGCTCCCGGGCGCAATGACCACGACTGCGAACACCTCCTGACCGAGGTCCGGATCGGAGACGCCCAGTACGGCGCACTCCTGGACCCCGGGATGCTCGGCGAGCACGCCCTCGATCTCCGCAGGGTAGACGTTCTCGCCACCTCGGATGATCAGATCCGAGCGGCGA
This sequence comes from Saccharopolyspora antimicrobica, assembly GCF_003635025.1. Lineage (GTDB taxonomy): Bacteria > Actinomycetota > Actinomycetes > Mycobacteriales > Pseudonocardiaceae > Saccharopolyspora > Saccharopolyspora antimicrobica. The sequence goes on from NZ_RBXX01000002.1 coordinate 5,536,508, forward strand.
GTGCTCAGCCGGAGACGGCCGTGCTCGATGACGCCGATGTCACCGGTGTGCAGCCAGCGGTCTGCACGGATGGCGTCAGCGGTGGCTCGCGGGTCGTTCCAGTAGCCGAGCATGTTGTAGGCGCTGCGAACGCACACCTCGCCTTCCTCTCCGTCGGGCAGGGGGTTGCCGAACGGATCGCGGATCTCCAGCTGCACACCCGCGATAGGCCGTCCGAGCGTCTCCGGGGCTTCGGCCAGATCAGCGGGGGAGGCAGCGGTGAGCGCGGTGCACGTCTCGGTCATCCCGTAGCTGTCCACAAGGGATTTCTCCGCTACGGGCAACCTCTCCCGCAGCCGCTGCTTGAACGCTGCCGACGACGGTGCGGAGGCCAGCGAGAAGGTGGTGAGCGACGACAGGTCGTACTGCGAGATGTCGCCGTGCTCCAGAATCCGGTGTGCTTGGGTGGGCACGGCACCCCAGTTGGTCACCCGCTCGCGGGCTACCAGATCGAGTACCCGGTCCACGTCGAAGGCACCCTGATGCATCACCACGGTGCTGCCGGTCGCGAGGCGCGGCACTGCCAGGTTGTGCAGGCAGGCGATGTGGAAGAGGGGCAGCGCCAGCAGGTACCGCCGGTCTCGCGGATCGATCGGGTCGCCGTGAACTGCGGCGAGGGCATCGTTCATGCGGTGGTACTCGATGACCGAGCACACGTTGCGGTGCGAGTGGACCGCACCCTTGGGGCGTCCGGAGGTTCCGCTGGTGAACAGGATGATCGCGGGGTCGTCCTCTTCGACATCCACGGCGGGCATCGGTGCGCCCGGGTACCGCTGGGCCAGTTCGTCGACCTGTTCCAGCGGGAGCAGCGGAACGGGCGAGCCAGTCAGCAGCGCGGCGCGCTTGGTGTCGGCGATGATCAGGGCCGGTTCGGTCAGCCGCACGCCGTGGTCCAGTTCGCGGGCCGACCACCAGGCGTTGCAGCCGACCGCGACGGCTCCGACGGACATCGCCGCCCAGAACGCGAGGATCCACTCCGGTGCGTTGGCCGCCGCGATCGCGACCCGGTCTCCTTTGCCGACGCCGTACTCCTCGCGCAGCGCCGTGGCCAGCGCGGCGACCTGGTCGGCGTGCCGGCGGAAGGAGATCCTCCGGTCCGCGGTCACGATGTAGTCGCGGTCTCCGTGCCGGGCGGATGCCGCGACGAGCTCGGCCAGCGACCTCGCCCGGTTGCGGAACACCGGCAGCCGGGTGCCGAGCACGTCCTGCTCCACTAGTTCGAATTCGCCACCGGGGCCGGTCAGCGCGCTGACAGGGGCAGCAGTGTCCGGATCGATCGTGCTCATGTGCTGGCGTTCCTCCTGCTGCTGGCCGGGATTCTGCGCAGCACAGCGTGCGGCACCGGACAGCGACGAGCGGTGCCCGGTTCCGTTCATCGGGATCCGCGCTCGGCCGTTCTCCCGCTGAGCGGGACAGCGCGCTCGGCATTCTCCCGAACACACCACTGTTGCAGGCGGATGGGAAGCGCAGGGCGAGCGGGAGGTGCTGCATGGGCGGTCTGCAGGGCAAGGTCGCGCTGATCACGGGAGCAGGGCAGGGCGTCGGGCAGGGCATCGCGCTCGCGCTGGCCGGGGAGGGCGTGTCGGTGGCGGTCGCCGGGCGCACCGAGGCGAAGCTGAACGCCACCTGCGAGCTGATCCGGGAGCGCGGCGGCCGGGCCGAGTCCTTTCCGATCGACGTGGCCGACACCGACGCGATCCCAGCGGTGGTCGAGCAGGTCGTGATCTCGCTGGGCGGCATCGACGTGCTGGTCAACAACGCCTACACCGGCGCTTTCGGTCCGCTGCTGAGCATGAGCGACGACGACTTCCAGCGGGGCTTCCGCACCGCGCCGTTCGCCGCGTTCGCGTTCATGAAGGCCTGCCACCCGCACCTGAAGGCACGCAGTGGCTCGGTCATCAACCTGGTGTCCTCCGCGATGGTGCGGTGGGACACCTCGTCCTACGGCGCCTACGCCGCGGCCAAGCAGGCGCTGAAGTCGCTGACCAGGACCGCGGCGGCGGAGTGGGGCCGGGACGGGATCCGGGTGAACGCGATCGCGCCGCACGCCCTGTCGCCGGGGCTCAAGACCTGGACGGAGCGCAACCCTGAGGAGGCCGCTGAGTTCGTCGCCTCCATCCCGCTGGGCCGCATCGGTGACTGCGAGGCCGACATCGGGCGCGCGGTCGTCGCCCTGGTCGGCCCGGACCTCCGCTACCTGACCGGGGCCACCGTGCCGCTGGACGGAGGTCAGGCCTTCTTCGGCTGAACTCCGCCGCTTCCCGATGAGCGGGACCGGCAGCGGTGCGGCGCCGCCGGATCGCCCTACCTTCGCGGCAACCCAGCGGAACAGGAGTGCTCGTGACCACCACCCAACCCGTCCCGGACGTCTTCAGCCCTGGGAAGATCGGTCCGCTGACCTTGCGCAACCGGACGATCAAGGCCGCCACCTACGAGGGCCTCAGCCACCGCGGGAAGGTCACCCACGACTTGGTCGACTTCCACGTTCGACACGCGGCCGGTGGGGTGGGCATGACGACGGTCGCCTACTGCGCGGTGTCGCCGGATGGCCGCACCGACCGGCACCAGATCCTGTGGACCCCGGAAGCCCTGCCGGGCCTGCGGAAGCTCACCGAAGCCGTGCACGAACAGGGTGCTGCCGTGTCGGCGCAGCTCGGCCACGCCGGCCCGGTCGCCAATCCCAAGGCGAACGGGGCGCCGGCGCTCGCACCGAGCAGGCACTTCCACAAGACCACGCTCAGCTTCGCGCGCGAAGCGTCCCGCGACGACCTGCGCCGAGTGGTGCAGGACCACGCCAGAGCAGCGCGGATGGCGATCGAGGCGGGGTTCGACGCGGTCGAGGTGCACCTGGGGCACAACTACCTGGCCAGCTCGTTCCTGAGCCCGAAGCTCAACCACCGCACCGATTCCCACGGCGGCAGCCTGGAGAACCGGGCGCGTCTCGCGCGGGAGATCATGCTGGCGGTGCGGGAGGCGGTCGGCGACCGGATCGCCATCGTCACCAAGCTGAACATGGACGACGGCGTGCCGGGCGGCTTCTGGCTCGACGAAGCGATCGCGGTGGCGCAGTGGCTGGAGTCCGACGGTTCGGTCGACGCCCTGGAGATGACCGCGGGCAGCTCGCTGAGCAATCCCATGTACCTCTTCAAGGGCGATGCGCCGCTGGACGCCTTCGCCGAGGTCATGCCGCAGCCGATCAAGCTGGGGGTGAAGCTGCTGGGCCGCACGATGCTGCGCGAATACCCCTACCAGGACGGCTACCTGCTCGACGACGCCCGGCAGATCCGGGCCGCGGTCAAGCTGCCGATGATCCTGCTCGGCGGCATCACGAACAAGGTGATCATGGACCGCGGGATGGCCGAGGGCTTCGAGTTCGTGGCGATGGCGCGAGCACTGCTCCGGGAGCCGGACCTGATCAACCGCATGGAAGCGGATCCGGGCGTGCGGTCGCTGTGCAACCACAACAACCGCTGCATGCCGACGAACTTCACGGGCGCGCGCTGCGTCCTGGTCGACCGCAGCAGTCCCCGGTCGCAGACCTGGGGCACCGACGCCGGCTACGTCTCCTGAGCGGCCACCGATGAGCCGCCGGAGTGAGACGATCGCCGACCTGCTGCTGGACCGGCTGGGCGACCACCGGCCAGGCCTGCGCTCGCGGGAGCGGACCTGGACCTGGGACGAAGTGGTCCGCGACAGCGCGGCCCGCTCCGCCCGGCTGCGGCAGCTGCGCGATGAAGACCGCCCGTTCCACGTGGGTGTTCTCCTGGACAACGTCCCGGAGTTCGTCCTCTGGCTGGGGGCCGCCGCGCTCGCCGGAGCGACGGTCGTGGGCATCAATCCCACCCGCCGCGGCGCCTACCTGGAAGCGGAGGTGCGCCACACCGACCTCCAGCTGCTGGTGACCGATTCGGCGGGACTGGAGCTCCTCGACGGCCTCGACATCGGCGTGCCGAGGGACCGCTTCATCCTGGTGGACTCGCCGGAGTACGCGGAACAGCTGCCGCCCGGGGAACCCGTGCGCGATCCGTCGATCAGCGCGGAGACCCGCATGCTGCTGCTGTTCACCTCCGGCACGACGGGGGCGTCGAAAGCCGCGATCTGCTCCCAAGGGCGCCTGGTCGGGCTCGCGCGCCAGAACACCGTGAAGTACCACATCGGCCGCGACGACGTCTGCTACTGCTGCATGCCGTTGTTCCACGGCAACGCCCTGATGGCGCTGTGGGCACCCGCGCTTCTCGCGGGAGCCTGCGTGGCACTCGCGCCGAAGTTCTCCGCATCCGGGTTCATGCCGGACGTGCGGCACTACGGCGCGACGTACTTCACCTACGTCGGCAAGGCGATCGGTTACCTGCTCGGCCAGCCGGAACGGCCGGACGACGCCGACAACACGCTGACGCACGGGTTCGGCACCGAGGCCTCGCCCGAGGACCGGGCCGAGTTCAAGCGCCGCTTCGGCGCGGTCCTCTACGAGGGCTACGGGTCGAGCGAAGGTGCCGGGATGATCAACCAGGCGCCGTCCGGACCACCTTCCGCACTGGGCGTTCCGGCGCACGCGGGAGTGCGCGTCGTCGACCCGGAAACCCGCGAGCCGTGCCCGCCCGCGGAGCTCGACGAGCACGGCCGGGTGCGCAACGCCGAGGAGGCGATCGGCGAGCTCGTCAACACCGAGGGCGCGGCGAAGTTCGAGGGCTACTACAAGAATCCGGCGGCCAACGCCGAACGCGTCCGCCACGGCTGGTACTGGACCGGGGACCTCGGCTACCTCGACAGCGCGGGCTACCTCTACTTCGCGGGCCGTTCGGGCGACTGGATCCGGGTGGACGGTGAGAACATCTCCGCGCTGCTGACCGAGCGGATCCTGCGTCGGCACCCGGACATCCTCGCCGCCGGGGTCTTCGCGGTGCCCGACCCGCGCTCGGGCGACCAGGTGATGGCGGCAGTCGAAACCCGCGCCCGGTTCGAGGACCTGAACCTCCCGGACTTCCTCGCCGCGCAGGAGGACCTGGGCCCCAAGGGAATCCCGCGCTACGTGCGGGTGTCCCGGCAACTGCCCACCACCGGGTCGAACAAGCTCCGCAAGAAGGAGATGCAGGCCGACGGCTGGCGCACGACCGACGAGGTGCACTGGTGGCCGGGCCGCGGAGCGCCGTTGTACGCCCGGATGACCGAGCAGGACAAGCAGGACCTGCGCGAGCAGTTCGCCACCAACGGCCGGCTGCGCTTCCTGCCCTGAGCGGCGGTAACACGAGAGGACCTCCGATGGACTTGCGCGAGACGCCCGAGCAGCAGCGGCTCCGGCAGGAGCTGCGCGCCTACTTCGCCGGGCTGCTCCCGTCGGACGAACGCCGGCGGGCGGGGGAGGAGGGCGTCGGCGGCTCTCGGTTCCGGGAGGTCGTCAAGATGCTCGGTCGCGACGGCTGGCTGGGCATCGGCTGGCCGCGCGAGTACGGCGGGCAGGGCCGGTCGGCCGAGGAGCAGTACGTGTTCTTCGACGAGGTGCAGCGCGCCGGGCTGCCGTTCCCGTTCGTCACGGTGAACACCGTCGGCCCCACCCTCATGGAGCACGGCACGGAGGAGCAGAAGCAGGCTTACCTGCCCGGAATCCTCAGCGGTGACATCGTCTTCGCCATCGGCTACACCGAACCCGACGCGGGCACCGACCTCGCCTCGCTCACGACCAGGGCGGTGCGCGACGGCGACGAGTTCGTGGTGAACGGGCAGAAGATCTTCACCTCGGGCGCGAACACCGCCGACCACATCTGGCTAGCGGCTCGCACGGACCCGGAAGCACCCAAGCACCGAGGCATCTCGATCCTGATCGTGCCCACCGACGCCGAAGGGTTCTCCTGGAGCCCGATCCAGACCGTCGGCGGCCTCTCCGTCACGGCCACCTACTACAGCGATGTCCGCGTACCGCTCGACCACGTCGTCGGCGAGGTCGACGGCGGCTGGCGCCTGATCACCGCCCAGCTCAACCACGAGCGGATCGGCCTGGCGGCGCTCGGCGGTCGCACGATCCAGCTCTGGGAACAGGTGCTGGCCTGGGCCAGGGACAGCGGGGTCCTCGAAAAGCCGTGGGTGCGAACCGAAATGGCCCGCGCCTTCGCGAAGCTGGAGGCGATGCGGCTGATGAACTGGAAGATGACCACGGCGGTCGCGGAGGGAGCGCTGACCGGTGCGACGGCGGGCGCGGCGAAGGTGTACGGGACCGAGACCCACATCGACGTGCAGCGCACCCTGACGCAGGTGCTCGGAGCAGCCGGGCGGATCCGGCCGGAATCCCTGGAAGCCGTGCTCGGCGGGCAGGTCGAGCAGCTCTCCCGGCAGAGCGTGGTCAACACCTTCGGCGGGGGCGTCAACGAAGTCCTGCGCGACATGATCGCCACCCAGGGCTTGGGCCTGCCGCGGGGGAAGAGGGGCGCATGAGCGAGTACTACGAACAAGCTCTGCAGTCCTACGTCGGGCGCGTGCTGGTCCCGGCCAGGGCGGGGCAGGACCCGGTCAATGTGCCGATGATCCGCCACTGGGTCGAGGCGATGGGCGATCCCAACCCGGTCTACCTCTCGGCTGGTGCCGCGCGGGCCACGGGCCGCGATGGGATCGTCGCCCCGGCATCGATGATGCAGGCGTGGACCATGCGGGGCTATGCCGCCAGCACCGCGCCGAGCACCCGCACCGCCTTCGACGAGCTCGTGGAGCTGCTGGCCGAAGGTGGTTACACGTCGGTGGTGGCCACCGATTCGGAGTTCGAGTTCGTCCGCGAGCTGGTGCCCGGTGACGAGGTCAGCACCGAGGAGGTCGTGGAGTCGATCTCGGCGGAGAAGCACACCGGCCTCGGCCCGGGGCGGTTCGTGACCACGGTGCGCACCTACCGGGACGCCGGTGGCGCCGTCGTCGCGGTCCAGAAGTGGCGCACGCTGCGGTTCCGGCCGGCGCAGAAGCGGGCGTTGCGCCCGCGACCGGCGGTGAACCAGGACAACGCGTTCTGGTTCGAAGCCGCCATGGAGAAACGCCTGGTCATCCAGCGGTGCCGGTCCTGCGAGGAGCTGCGCCACCCGCCCGGGCCGTGCTGCCCGCACTGCCGGTCCTTCGAGTGGGACGCCGTGGAGGCATCGGGCCGCGCCACCGTCCACAGCTACGTGATCGCCCACCACCCGCCGCACCCGGCGTTCGACTACCCGCTGCTGATCGCGCTGGTCGAGCTGGCCGAGGGCACCAGGTTGATCACCAACCTGGTGGGCATCGCCCCGGACGAGGTCGCCATCGGCATGCCGGTCCGCCTGGAGTGGCTGGAAGCGGATCCGCAGCTGGTGCTGCCCGTGTTCCGCCCCGAGAGCTGAAGGAGAGCACCGAATGGACTTCCACCTCGGCGAGGAGCTCGCCGCGGTCCGGGACCTGGCCCGCGACATCTTCACCGACCAGGCCACCACCGACCGGATCCGGGAGGTGGAGGCCTCGCCGACGGGAGTGGACGAGCACCTCTGGGCGGAGCTGGCCAAGGCGGGGCTGGTGGACATCGCATTGCCCGAGGATTGCGGCGGAGCGGGACTCGGCCTCGCGGGCCTGTGCGTGTTGCTGGAGGAGCAGGGCCGGGCCGTCGCGCCCGTTCCGCTGTGGTCGGCGGGCGTGGCAGCACTGACCCTCGCCGAGCACAGCGTCCTCGCCGAGGGACGGACCGCCCTGGCGCTGGAGGAATTCGCGCCAGCTGAACCGGATGCGCCGACCTGCACCGCGACGCTGGAGAACGGCTCATGGTTGCTCTCGGGAACCAAGGCGGTCGTCCCATCACCGCAGGGTGCAGCCGCGGTCCTCGTCTCCGCGACTTCCGGCGATGGCCCCGGGCTCTTCCTGGTGGATGCCGACGGGCTGCGCTGGGAACCCGTCGAGACCACGGCCAGAGGCCGCAGCGCGCACCTCCACCTCGACCGCGCCGCCGCACGCCCGATCGGAGGCGCCGAGGGGTTCCGCCGGACCCTGCGCCGCGCGACCGTCGCTCTGTCGGCGGTCCAAACCGGCGTCATGAAAGGCGCTTTGGCGCTCGCGGCCGGATACCTCGCTGAGCGCCACCAGTTCGGTCGGCCGCTGGCCACCTTCCAAGCGGTCCGGCACCAGCTCGCCGACTGCTACATCGACGTCGAAGCCGTGGAGGTGACGCTGTGGCAGGCGATCACCTCGCTCGCCGACGACGCACCCGACGCCGACCGCGCGGTGCTGGTGGCCAAGTGGTGGGCCGACCAGGCGGGGCTGGACGTCGTGCACCGCACCCAGCACGTGCACGGCGGCATCGGCGTCGACATCGACTACCCGGCGCACCGGTACTTCCTGTGGGGCAAGGAGATCGCGGGCACCTTCGGCGGAGCCGCCGCGGCGCTCGCAGACCTCGGCGCGCACCTGGCGGCCGCGGAGGTGACTTCGTGACCACGTTCGACGAGGTGAACATCGGCGATGCACTGCCGAGGCTGGAAATCCCGCTGACCCGCACGCTGATCGTGGCCACCGCCATCGCGAGCCGGGACTTCCAGGATGTGCACCACGACCCGGCGCTGGCGGTCGAGCGCGGTTCCGAGGACGTGTTCATGAACATCCTGACCACCAACGGCCTCGTGGACCGGTTCGTCACCTCGTGGGCGGGCCCGGCCTCGGTGGTCAAGGCCATCCGCATCCGGCTCGGCGCCCCCAACCACCCCGGCGACACCATGGTGCTGACCGGCGAGGTGACCGGCAAGGACGCCGATCGCGGCTGCGTCCGCATCGCGGTCACTGGCGAGAACAGCCGCGGTGCGCACGTCACCGGCACGGTCGACGTCCACCTTCCGGCCGAGGAGGAGCCCGCATGACCGGCGTCCTGTCCCGCTCGGTGGCGATCGCAGGCATCGGCGCGACCGAGTTCTCCAAGCGCTCCGGCCGCAGCGAACTGCGCCTGGCCGTCGAGGCGGTGCTGGCGGCGGTGTCCGACGCAGGGCTCGAACCGTCCGATGTGGACGGGATGGTCACCTACACCGCGGAGTCCAGCTCCGACATCCACGTCGCCCGCAACGCGGGAATCGGCGAGCTCACCTACTTCTCCCGCGTCGGTCACGGCGGCGGTGCGGCGTGCGGCACGGTGGCACATGCGGCGGCCGCCATCGCCACCGGCCTGGCCTCGGTGGTGGTCTGCTGGCGCGCGTTCAACGAGCGGTCGGGCGAGCGCTACGGGCTCGGGCAGGCCGACCGCCCGGTCGACCTCAGCGCCGATCGCGCCGCCTACTCGTGGATGACGCCGTTCGGCCTGAGCACGCCCGCGCAGTGGGTGGCCATGTTCGCCCGCCGCTACATGCACGACTTCGGTGCCACGTCGGAGGACTTCGGCCGGGTCGCGGTGCTGGACCGCAAGCACGCCGCCACCAACCCGGCGGCGTGGTTCCACCAGCGCCCGATCACCCTGGCCGAGCACCAGGAATCGCGGTGGATCGCCGAGCCGCTGCACCTGCTGGACTGCTGCCAGGAGACCGACGGCGGGCAGGCGCTTGTGCTGGTCTCGGCGGAGCGCGCCCGCGACCTGCCGCACGTCCCGGTGCAGGTGCTCGCCGCGGCGCAGGGCTCGGGCGCCGACCAGCACATGATGACCAGCTACTACCGCTCGTCGATCTCCGGCATCCCCGAGCTGGGGCTGGTCGGCGAGCAGCTGTGGGCCCAGAGCGGGCTGCGCCCGGGCGATGTCCAGGCCGCGATCCTCTACGACCACTTCACCCCGCTGGTCCTGCCGCAGCTGGAGGAACTGGGCTTCTGCGCCCGCGGCGAGGCCAAGGACTTCATCCGCGACGGCCAGCTCGAACTGGACGGCCTGCTGCCCGCCAACACCCACGGCGGTCAGCTCGGCGAGGCGTACCTGCACGGGATGAACGGCATCGCCGAGGCGGTCCGGCTGGTGCGCGGAACCTCGGTCAACCAGCCGCCGGACGTGCGCAACGTGGTGGTCACGGCGGGCACCGGCGTGCCGACCAGCGGCCTGATCCTGGGTGCGTCCGAGTGACGGCGGCGAGCTGGCGGGGAGTCGAACTGGGCAGCCGCACCGTCGACTACACCGAGCGCGACGCGATCCTCTACGCGCTGGCGGTGGGTGCCACCGCGCAGGACCTGGACCTGGTCTTCGAAGAGCGCCTGCGGGTCCTGCCGACGTTCGCGCTGACCCTCGCCCAGTGGGCACCGGACGCGCTGGGATCCAGGGGCGCGTTCGACACCAGCACAGCGGTGCACGGCGCCCAGCGACTCGAAGTGCTGCGCCCGCTGCCCGGATCCGGCTCCCTGACGATGATGGCCACCGTGTCGGAGGTGTGGGACAAGGGCTCGGCGGCTCTCTTCGAAGTGGCAGTGGAGAGCGACTGCTTCGTGGCCACCTGGACACTGTTCGCCCCCGGCTGCGGTGGGTTCGGCGGCCAGCGCGGCCCCACGAGTCCGAAGTCGCCGCAGACCACGCCGGACCACCGGCTGACGGTCGCCACCGCGCCGAACCAGGCGGCGCTCTACCGGCTGCTGGGCGATCGCCACCACATGCACATCGACCCGGCAGCGGCCCGGGCGGCCGGACAACCGAAACCGTTCCTGCACGGCCTGTGCACCCTGGCCGCCACAACGCTGGCGTTGGCCCAGCAGTACCGCGCTCACCCGGCCGACCTGCGCAGGCTGGAAGCCCGCTTCGCCGGCCCGGTCTTCCCGGGCGATCAGCTGTCGGTGAGCTGCTGGCGAACCGGTGCGATCGCCTTCAGCGCCGAGGTCGAGCAGCGCCCCGTCCTCACCGGAGGCGAAGTCGAGTTCGGCTGAACGGTTCGAACCCAAGCAATTGCTTGGTAGGCTGGCGGCCGGTTCTCGACCACGGAGGAGCGCATGGCGGTTCAACTGGACATGGCGGGACGGGTCGTCCTGGTCACCGGGGGCACCAAGGGCATCGGCCGCGCCATCGCCGCGGCGTTCGTGGCGGCAGGTGCCCAGGTGGTCACGTGCGCCCGGTCCGAAGTGGACGAACCAGCGCCGGGCACCTCGCACCTGCGCTGCGACGTGCGGGACGCGGATTCGGTCCGCACGATGATGGACGGCCTGCTCGCCCAGCGCGGCCGCATCGACGTGGCGGTGAACAACGCCGGGGGAGCACCGTACGCGCTGGCGGCCGAGGCGTCCCCGCGCTTCCACGACAAGATCCTCGGCCTCAACCTCGCCGGACCGCTGCAGGTGGCCCAAGCCGCCAACGCCGCGATGCAGCGGCAGGACAGCGGCGGCGCGATCGTGAACATCTCCTCCGTCAGCGCCCTCCGCCCCTCGCCCGGCACGGCGGCCTACGGCGCGGCGAAAGCGGGCCTCGACTCCCTGACCCGCTCCCTGGCGGTGGAATGGGCCCCGAAAGTCCGGGTGAACGCGATCAACGTGGGCCTGTGCCGAACGGAGCTGACCGGAGACCACTACGGCGGGGACGAAGGCGTCGAAGCTATCGAGCGCACGATCCCCCTGGGCCGCATGGCTCGCCCGGAGGAGATCGCCAACGTCGCCCTCTTCCTGGCCTCCGACCTGGCCTCCTACGTCAGCGGAGCGGCGGTCGAATGCCACGGAGGCGGCGAACCCCCAGCGTTCCTCTTCGCGACCCCGAACGGCTGATTCAGCAGCGGATGCGGTCGTCGAAGCAGTCGCCTCGCACCTGCCCCGCTGGTTCTTCGGTCAGGCGACACCGAAGCCGTCCGCCGTCCAGCCGCCGTCACTGACCACCACCTGGCCGGTGATGTTGGCCGACGCGGCGGAGCTGAGGAACAGCGCGAGCTGCGCGATGTCGCCGGTGCTGCCGAGACGACCGCTCGGCGTTCGGCGGCGCAGGACGTCCAGATCCAGCCGCCCCTGCTCGGCCAGCGAGGACAGCAGATCGGTCTCGACATAGCCGGGGCCGATCGCGTTGACGCGGATGCCGTGTGCCGCCCACTCGACGGCCAGCACCTTCGTCAGCGACGCCACCGCGGCCTTCGAAGCGCAGTAGGACGCCCGTTCCGCGGCCGACACCACGCCGTACATCGACGAGATGTTCAGGACCACTCCGGCCCCTTGAGTCCGCATGATCCGCCCGGCAGCTTGGGCGCAGACGAACACGCCCGTGAGGTTGACGTCGATCACGCGTCGCCACCGGTCCACGTCGAGATCGAGCGACGGCACGTTGGCGGAAATCCCGGCGTTGTTCACCAGCACGTCGAGACTCCCGGTGCGCTCGGCGAAATCGGCGAGCGCATCCGCCACCGCCTCGGCCTCGGCAACCGATACTGCCGCCACCGAGACAGTCTGCTGTGGACACTCGGCGGAAAGGTGCTCCTGGACGCGCTCCAGCTCGGCTGCGTCCACGTCGACGAGCAGCACGTGGCACCCGTTGCGCGCGAACGCCTCCACCATCGCCAGTCCCAGGCCGCGCGCACCGCCGGTGACCGCCACCGACTTGCCGCGGAGATCCGGGCAGGTGATTCCGTCGGATGTCATGGTTCCTCCAGGTTCAGGCGACCTTGGCCGGCTCGGCCTGCGCGTCGAGGTTCTCGCCGGCGGTTTCGTGCAGCAGCCATGCGGACACGAACGTCACCAGGCCCATCACGACCAGGAACAGGGAAACCGAGGCCGAGGTGCCGGTGGCGGCGAGCAGCGTCGTCATCAGGAACGGGGTGCCGCCGCTGACCAGGATCGCCCCCAGCTGGTAGGCCAGCGACGCACCGGAGTAGCGGATCTGCGGCGCGAACAGCTCCGCGAGGTAGGCGGCCAGCGGACCGTACGTCAGGGCGGAACCGATCAGGCCCACCGTGGTGGCGATCGCGATCAGCGGCAGCGAAGCGGTGTCCACCAACCAGAACAGCGGGAACGCCCAGAGCACGATCAACCCGGAACCGGCCAGGATCAGCGGTCGGCGGCCGAACCGGTCGGACAGCGCACCGCCGATCAGGATCGCGAACACCATCACCCCGGTCGCCACCAGCGACACCAGCAGCAGCGGCGTCCGCGCCACACCGAGGGTTCGGGTCGCGTAGTCCAGCAGTCCTGAGATGCATGCGTAGAAGATGGCGTTGGTGGCGAAGAGGAGACCGGTGCCCAGCAGAACGGGCCGCTTGTGGTTGCGCAGCACCTCCGACAGCGGTGCCTGCGGGACCGCATCCGCGTTGGCCTTGCGCTGCTCCTCGAGCTGCCGGTAGACGGGACCGTCTTCGACCTTGAGCTGGATGTAGAGCACCACCGGCGCCAGCACCGCGCTGGCCAGGAACGGAACCCGCCAGCCCCACGAGGTGAACGCCTCGGGGCTGGTGGCGGCGGTGACCGCCAGGAACACCACGTTGCCGAGGATCACGCCCAGCGGTACGCCCATCTGCCCGAACGTGCCCGCGAAGCCGCGGCGCTTGGGGTCGGCGTTCTCCGTCAGCAGCAGCACGATCCCGCCCCACTGGCCGCCGACCGCGATGCCCTGGACGAAGCGCAGCACCACCAGCGCGATCGGGGCCAGCACCCCGATGGTGGCGGCGGTGGGCAGGAGGCCGATCAGGAAGGTCGCCGAGCCCATCAGCATCAAGCAGATGACGACGGCGCGCTTGCGGCCCACCTTGTCGCCCAGGTGACCGAAGATCAGCCCACCGATGGGACGCGCGACGAACCCGGCCCAGAACGTCGCGAAGGACAGCAGCACGCCCACCAGCGGTGAAGCGCCGGGGAAGAACAGCGTGCCGAACACCAGCGCTGCCGCGGTGGCGTAGATGAAGAAGTCGTACCACTCGATCGAACTGGCGATCAGTCCGGCGGCCATGAGCTTGCGACGAGCTCTCGGATCGGCCGCCGCGGTCGGTGCAGCGCTCTTCGTCATGGTCGGTCACCTCGTTGTGCGTGAAGGGAGAACTGTTTTCGCGCGCGTGGGGATGGCACCGCGATCCGGTGAGCGCGGCGTTGCTCGCGGAGTGCCGGATCAGGCCATGTGCAGGCCGCCGTTGACGTGGATGACCTCGCCCTGCACGAAAGCGGCCGCGGAACTGCAGAGGAAGGACACCACGGAGGCGACCTCGCCGGGATCGCCGAGTCGCCCCATCGGCGTGGCCGAGAGCAGATCAGCGCCCTTGACGGCGACGAGGTCGTCGGTCATCGGTGTTCTGATGATTCCGGGCGAAACCACGTTGATCCGCGCGTGGTCGCCCAGTTCCCAGGCCAGGCTGCGGGAGAAGGACAGCAGCGCGCCCTTGGTGGCGGCGTAGTGGGCGTGCCGGGCGCTGCCGCGGTGCCCGGCGACCGAGGCGATGGGCACGATCGAGCCGCCTCGGTTCAGGTGCGGCAGCGTCGCGCGGACCAGGAAGAACACCCCGTCGAGGTTGATCGACACGACGCGGTGCCACTGCTCGTCGGTCATCTCGGCGACGGCCTGTTCGGGGTAGATCCCGGCGGCGGGCACCAGGTGGTCGATGCCGCCGAACCGCTCGACCGCGAGCTGCACGAATTCGTCGTTGCTGGCCGAAGAAGCCGCGTCGAGCACGAAGGTGGCGGTGCGGGCGCCTGTCGGGTCCAGTTCCTGCGCGAACTCGTCGAGGGCCGCACCGTCGAGGTCGCCGAGCACCAGGTTCGCGCCGGCGGTGAAGAACTGCTGGGCGACCGCGCGGGCGATCGAACCGCCCGCCCCGGACAGCAGCAGCGTTTCCCCTTGGAAGTCAGTCATGTTCGTCCTCGGCGAAGAGTTCGGGATGTTTGGCCAGTTCCAGGCGGGTGCGCCGGATGTGGCCGGTGAGGAAGCGCTCGGCGTCGACGGTGTCGGCGCGCTTGACCGCTTCGATGATGAGCCGGTGTTCGAAGTTGATGAGCTGCTGCCCCGCCGAATCGATGACCCGGGCGTAGGCCCGCCGGTAGTGCTGGGTGGTGTTCCAGAAGCGGTGCACCATCGAGGTGAGCTCCCGGTTGTGGCATCCGGCGTAGGTGGCCAGGTGCAGCTCGCGGTCCAGCCGGAGGAACCGGTCGACGTCGGTGTTGTCCTCGATCTCGGCTTGCAGCCGCTCCAGGTGGGCGATGTCTTCGGGCGTGAGGTTCGGGATGCTCTCGGCGAGCGCGAGCGGTTCGATCCGCTCCCGGATCTTGTAGACCCCCTCGCACTCGTTGAGGTCCAACTTGGACACCCAAGCACCGGTGTTGGACTTGAGCACCGCGAGTCCTTCGGCGGCCAGGATCCGCAACGCCTCGCGGACCGGCAACCGGCTGGCGCCGAGCCGGGCGGCCACGTCCTCCTGCCGGATCCGGGCACCTGGCGCCAGTTCCCCGCTGAGGATCATGTTCCGCAGGTGTTCGGCGACCCGCTGGCTGGCCACTCCCGACGCCGCTGCCTTCTCGGACACGATCTCTCCTCCGCGTTTCAGCCGGTTTGGTCCCGCTGAGGTTGCCACAGCCGGACCGGTGCCCCTTCCTCGTATGCCTTGCCGTCCGGGAAGGACACCAGTTCCAGCTGCATCCCCCACGGCGTCAGGAAGTACACCCAGCGCTGCCCGGAGCTCGGGCCGGAGCTGGCCGTGGGCTCGCCGAGCACGCGGACACCGTGGCGGCGCAGGTGCGCGATGGCAGCGTCGAGATCGGTGACGTAGAAGGCCAGGTGGTGCCCGCCGACGTCGCTGTTGCGGGGCTGGGCGGTGCGCTGGTCGGGCGCGTCGAACTCGAAGATCTCGAAGTTCGGTCCGTTCGCGCACCGGAAGAACCGCAGTTCCCGCATCACCGTGCGGGGGTGCACGGCCAGGTGCTCGGCCATCCAGTCGCCGTCGGAGCGGAACGGGCCCAGGGAGTACACCAGCTCGCAGCCGATCACCTCCACGAAGAACCTGGTGGCCTCTTCCAGGTCGGGCACCGTGAATCCCACGTGCTCGACGCCGGTCAGGCCGGGCAGCCCACGCGATCCGGACATCGCGATGATCACCTCCACCACTGGAGCAGTCACCATTGGATCCAATGGCGAAGTTGCGACAAGTTTGGGGTAGCGCCAGTGGCGTGTCAATACGTGTTATGCGGCCAATCTTGCGAAGTTTCACCGGACCAGGCTTGAAAATGGATCCAATCGGTGCCACTGTTGGATCCATCTTCCGCCCGCCGCGCCGGTTTCCACGGCCGCGGCCGGCGCACCCACCCCCTGGAGGACACCCGGCCGAGCCGGGGCGCAGCAGGAGAGCACCATGCCCACACACCGAAAGCTGACCGCGTCATCACCGTGGATCGAGGTGACCACCACCAAGGCGGACTGGCAGGCCGCCGACCCGCAGCTGCTGCGGTCGATGTTCGCCCAGACCCTGCTGATCCGAACCTTCGAGGAGTACGTCCTCGAACTCGCCGGTCAGGGCCTGATCCACGGCCCGGCGCACTCCAGCATCGGGCAGGAGGGCGGGGCTGTCGGTTCGATCCTGCCGCTGACCAGCCAGGACTTCGTCAACGGCTCGCACCGCGGGCACCACCAGTTCCTCGCCAAGGCCCTCGGCCACGTCGCCCCGGACGGCATCGACCCGCAGCAACCCGTCGCCCCGGCGGTCCGGGAGGTCCTGTCCCGCAGCCTGGCCGAGATCTGCGGCCTGTCCCGCGGCTTCTGCCGCGGCCGCGGTGGCTCCATGCACTTGCAGTGGAAGGAAGCCGGGGCGATGGGCACCAACGCCATCGTCGGCGGCGGCGTCCCGCAGGCCGCCGGGTTCGCGTGGTCGGCCAAACAGGCAGGCACCGACGCGGTGTCGGTGACGTACTTCGGCGACGGCGCGGTCAACATCGGCTCGGTGCTGGAGACGCTGAACCTCGCCGCCGCGTGGCGGCTGCCGGTGTGCTTCTTCATCGAGAACAACCGGTACGCGGTGTCCACCCACGTCGACGAGGTGACCGCCGAGCCACGCCTGTCGGCGCGCGGCCTCGGCTTCAACATCCCCAGCTGGCGGGTCGACGGCATGGATCCACTGGCCGTGCACCTGGCCATGACCGAGGCCGTGGCGCACATGCGCGCCGGTGCCGGCCCCACCGTCGTCGAAGCCGAGGTCTACCGCTACTTCCACCAGAACGGACCGTTCCCGGGCAGCGCGTTCGGCTACCGCAGCAAGGCCGAGGAGCAGGAGTGGCGAGAGCGCGACCCGCTGGCCCAGCTGGCCGAGCGGTTGGTGGCACGCCGCATCCTCAGCCCGCAGGACGTCGAAGCCTGCACCGAGCAGGCCAAGCAGCTGATGGCCGCCATCGGCGACGAGATCCTCGAATCCGATCCGAACGGCAAGCCCGGACAGCGGCGGATCAAACCGGACGAGTGGCCCGACCCGGCGTTCCGCGACGTCGGGGTGCGCGGTGACCTCAGCGAGTTCACCGGCGCCCGCACCGCCGACCGCGATACCTTCACCGGCGCCACCACCCAGCGCAAGTTCATCGACGTGGTCGCCGAGGTGATGCGCCGCCGGATGGACACCGACCCGTCGGTGGTGGTGCTCGGCGAGGACGTGCACCGGCTCAAGGGCGGCACCAACGGCGCCACCCGCGGCCTGGCCGAAACCCACCCGGACCGGGTGCTCGGCACCCCGATCAGCGAGAACGCCTTCACCGGCCTGGCCGGCGGCATCGCCCTGGACGGGCGCTACGTGCCGGTGGTGGAGCTGATGTACGCCGACTTCATGTGGGTGGCGGCCGACCAGATCTTCAACCAGATCGGCAAGGCCCGGCACATGTTCGGCGGCGACAGCGACGTCCCGCTGGTGCTGCGCAGCAAGGTCGCCATGGGCACCGGCTACGGCTCGCAGCACTCGATGGATCCCGCCGGGATCTTCGCCACCGCCCCCGGCTGGCGCATCGTGGCCCCGTCCACCCCGTTCGACTACGTGGGCCTGATGAACAGCGCGCTGCGCTGCAAGGACCCGGTGGTGGTGATCGAGCACGTCGACCTGTACGGCACGGTCGGTGAAGCCCCGGTCGACGACTTCGACTACTGCCTGCCGGTCGGCAAGGCCGCGGTCCGCCGCACCGGCCGGGACATCACCGTGCTGTCGTACCTGGCGATGACCGGCTACGTGCTGGATGCCGTCGAGCAGCTGGGCGACGTCGACGCGGAGGTCATCGACCTGCGCTGGCTGGATCGGGCCAGCATCGACTGGGACACCATCGGCGCCAGCATCCGCAAGACCAACAACGTGCTCATCGCGGAGCAGGGGCCGATCGGCACCTCCTACGGCTCGTGGCTGGCCGACGAGATCCAACGCCGCTTCTTCGACTGGCTCGACCAGCCGGTGCAGCGCGTCACCGGTGCGGAAGCCTCGCCGAGCATCAGCAAGGTCCTCGAACGCGCTGCCATCGCGCGGACCGCTGAGGTCGTCGACCGTCTCCAGAACGTCACGGGCCGCTGATGAGGCCGCTTGAGGAGGTACATCATGGCTGAGCTTCTCCGCGTGCCCGAGGTGGCCGCCGACACCACCGAGGTGGTGCTGTCGACCTGGCTGCTCGCCGAAGGCGCCGCGTTCGCCGCCGGTGACCCGCTCGTCTCGATCGAGACCGACAAGGCCGAGGTCGAGGTCAGTGCCGACGCCGCTGGCGTGCTGCTGAAAACCCTGTACGAACCGGGCGTCGAGGTCTCGGTCGGGGCACCGGTCGCGGTGCTGGGTGCCGACGGCGAAGGAACCGGGGACATCGACGCGCTGCTGGACGGGCTGGGCGTCGCGGTCGCGCAGCCCGGCGAGGCGAAGCCGGCGGTGCGGCGGGAAGTCCCGGAACCCGCGGCGCCGGCTCCGGTGGAGGACCGCAGCGGGCGGATCTTCGCCAGCCCGCTGGCGCGGCGGCAGGCCAAGGACGCCGGGCTGGACCTGGCCGAGCTGACCGGCACCGGTCCGGGCGGCCGGATCGTGCGCCGCGACATCGAAGCGGCCATCGCCGCCCGCCGCCGGGAACCGGCCGCCGCACCGCAGGACCCGCAGCCGACGGCGGCTGCCGGAGCGTACGAGGACATCCCGCACAGCCGGATGCGCAAGGTGATCGCGACCCGGCTCACCGAGAGCAAGCAGACGACGCCGCACTTCTACCTGCGGGCTCGCCTCCAGGTCGAAGCTCTGCTGGCGCTGCGCGAGCAGGTCAATTCGACCGGCCCGGTGCGGGTTTCGGTCAACGACCTGCTGATCAAGGCGGTCGCCAAGGCCCACGCGGCGGTCCCGGAGATGAACGCGGTGTGGCTTCCCGAGGCCGTCCGCCGGTTCCACCACGTCGACATCTCGGTGGCCGTCGCAACCGACAACGGCCTCGTGACACCGGTGCTGCGCGGTGTCGAGGACATGTCGGTCTCGGCGATCTCCGGGCGGATGCGCGAATGCGCCGACAAGGCCAGGAACGGCGGGCTGCGCCCCGAGGACCTGCAGGGCGGCTCGATCACGATCTCCAACCTGGGCATGTTCGGGGTGGCGGAGTTCGACGCCATCATCAACCCGCCGCAAGCGGCGATCCTGGCGATCGGAGCGATCCGGGAGGAACCGGTGGTCCGCGACGGAAGCGTGGTGCCGGCCAAGGTGATCGACGTGGTCCTGTCGGTCGACCACCGCCCGGCGGACGGCGCTCTGGCGGCGAAGTGGCTCAACGTCTTCACCGCAACCGTCGAGAACCCGCTGCAGATCCTGATCTGACCCCGAGCCCTGCTGACCTTCGTGATCCGGGCCGACGACGCTCCTGCGTGATCACTCGCGAAAGGTGCCTCACCCAGCCCTGGACGCGGCCGACGAGGGGCCGGCCGCGTCCAGGGGGCGCTCAGGGCGTCGGGCTGTCGTGCCGGGTGGCGGCGACTCCTTCTGCTTTGCCCTTGCGCTGCTCGGCTTCCAGTCGCTCGGCTTCCTCGCCGCCGATCGCTTCACCGCGGTCGACCAGGCCCGCGACGTCGGAGAGCGGGATCTGCTTGAGGAACAGGGCGAGCAGGAAGGCGATGCCGATGAACGGCAGGAGGTACCAGAAGACCGGGGCGAGGGCGTCGGCGTAGGCCGTCACCACGCCGTCGCGGACCGGTTCCGGCAGCTGGCTCAGGGTCTTCGGGTCGAGGGTGGCGGTGGCCGTCGATGCATCGGCCGCCGACGCGCCCGCTCCGGTGAAGACCTCGGTGAGGTTCTCGGTGAGGCGAGTGGTGAAGATCGTGCCGAACACCGCCACGCCGAGCGCGGCGCCGACCTCGCGGAAGTAGTTGTTCGTGCTCGTCGCGGTGCCGATCAGGGCAGCGGGGACCGCGTTCTGCACCACCAGGACGACCACCTGCATGATCAGGCCGAGACCCGCGCCGAAGACGAACAGGAAGACGCAGATCAGCCAGATCGGGGTGTCGGCGGCCAGCGTGGTCATCATGACCATGGCGGAGCCGGTGATGACGGTGCCGATGATCGGGTAGATCCGGTACCGCCCGGTCTTGGTGATCAGGCCACCGGAGGCGATCGAGGTGCCCAGCAGGCCGACCATCATCGGCAGCAGCAGCAGACCGGAGACGGCCGCCGAGGTCCCCGAGGACATCTGCAGGAACGTCGGCAGGAAGCCGATGGCGGCGAACATGCCCAGGCCCAGGGTGAGGCCGATCGCGGTGGCGTTGATGAAGATCGGGTTGCGGAACAGGCTCAGCGGGATGATCGGGTCCGCGGCGCGGGATTCGGTGATCACGAACGCGATCGCCGAGGCGAGCAGCCCGGCGCCCCAGGCCCAGGTCTCCGGCGCGGTCCAGCCGTGCGCCTTGTCGCCGCCGAAGTCGGTGAAGAAGATGAGGCAGGTCGTGGCCACCGAGAGGAATACCACGCCGAGGATGTCGATCGGCTGGGTCGCCTTCTTGTTCGGCAGGGTCAGCGCGACCAGCGCGATGATGAACGCGGCGATGCCGATCGGGATGTTGATGTAGAACGCCCACTGCCAGGTGAGGTGGTCGACGAAGAACCCGCCGAGCAGCGGCCCGCCGACGGCCGACAGGCCGAAGATGCCGCCGAGCGGTCCGAGGTACTTACCGCGCTCGCTGGCCGGGACGATGTCGGCGATGATCGCCTGCGAGAGGATCATCAGCCCGCCGCCGCCGAGGCCCTGCATGGCCCGGAACACCACGAACGTCCAGAAGTCGGTGGCGAAGGCGCAGCCCACCGAGGCGAGCGTGAACATCGCGATCGCCACCAGGAAGAGCCGCCTGCGGCCGAGCACGTCGCCGAACTTGCCGTAGATCGGCATCACGATGGTGGTCGCCAGCAGGTAGGCGGTGGTGATCCACACCTGGTGCTCGACGCCGCCGAGGTCGCCGACGATCGTCGGCATCGCGGTCGAGACGATCGTCTGGTCCAGGCTGGCCAGCAGCATGCCCGCGATCAGCGCGCTGAAGATGATCCAGATCCGCCGCTGGGTCAGCAGCAGCGGGGCGGGAGCGGTCGTTGTCATGATGTCCGTTCGGGGTCGTGGGGTGGTGCGAGGAGCTCGCGGGCGGCGGCGAGCCGGCGGCCCAGGATCTCCGCGTAGGTGCCGGTGTCGGCCGGAGCGAGGAACTCCCAGGCGCTGGCCCGGACGAGGACCTGGATGAGCTGCACGGCGGCAGCCGCCCGGAGGTCTCCGGAGGGCAGTCCTTCGCGCCGCTCGACGAGCTCCACGTCGGACTGCTCATCGCGCAGCAGTCGCTCGAAACCCTTGGTGAGCAGCCGCGGTTCGCGCTCGAACGCCGCGCGGACGTCGTGCATGCTCTCGGCGGTGATTCCCGAGCTGTCCCAGCGGCGCACCGACAACTCGGCCAGGTCGTCGAGCAGGGTCGGCGAGATCCCGGGGTCGTCCGGTCGGCCGCGGCCGGTGAACCAGGCGGTGAGGTCCTCGTCGTCCCTGCGGGCGGGCACCCCGAGGACGACGTCGTCCTTCGAGGTGAAGTAGTTGAAGAAGCTGCGCCGGGAGATCCCGACGTGCTCGCAGACCTCTTCGACGGTGAATCCCGACAGGCCGCGTTCCGCGGTCAGCCTGCGGGCGAACGAAGTCATCTGCGCGATACGTCGGCGGCGCACATCATTTGCACGATTCATTGCATAGTGCATTATTGCACTCTTAGTTGCAGAGTGCATCGAACCTGCCTGTGGTCAAGGTCGCACTCCCGCTTTCCGCTCCGTCGGCCCTCGTCGGCGGCTTCCGCCTCGTCTCGCGCACGGCTCCCGCGGTAGATCCACGCGCCGGCTCGTGGTATCTAATCTAACGATCGTTTCAATTGTTACGAACGTTCAAATTTCTGAGGGGAGACCCGATGCCCTGCACGCTGCTGGACGTCGCCGGAAGCGGTGCGCACCATGGCTAACCCGTACCGAGAGCTGTTCTCGGCACCAGGCTCGCTCGCCTTCGCCGCGGCGGGACTCGTCGCTCGAATACCGGTGCCCATGACCGGGATCGGCATCATCGCGATGCTCGCCCAGATGCGCGGCGACTACGGCCTGGCGGGCGCGGTCTCGGCGGCGTTCACGCTGTCCATGGCGCTGATCGCCCCGCAGGTGTCGCGGCTGGTCGACCGCCTCGGGCAGGGCCGGGTGCTCCTGCCGGTGACCGGGATCAGCGTCGCCTCGCTCGGCGCGCTGCTGCTCTGCGCCCGCTACGGCGCACCGGTCTGGACGCTGTTCGTCTTCGCCGTGCTGGCCGGGTTCATGCCGAGCATGGCCGCGATGGTGCGGGCCAGGTGGTCGGAGCTGTACCGCGACTCGCCGCGGCTGCACACCGCGTTCTCGCTGGAGTCGGTCGTCGACGAGCTGACCTTCGTCATCGGCCCCGCGCTGTCGGTTTCGCTGTGCACCGCGCTGTTCCCGGAGGCGGGCCCGCTGGTGGCCGCGGTGTTCCTGGCCGTCGGCGTGCTGCTGTTCGTCGCGCAACGCCGCACCGAGCCGGTCGTGGTGCCGGCCGCGGAGGTCACCGGCGGCTCGGCGATCGAGGGCGGCGCGGTCAAGTTCCTGGTGCTCGTGCTGGTGGCGGGCGGCGTCATCGTCGGCACCGTCGACGTGGTCAGCGTGGCCTTCGCCGAACACCTGGGGCAGCCCGCGGCCGCGGGGATCGTGGTCTCGGTCTACGCGCTCGGTTCCGGGCTGTCCGGACTGGTCTTCGGGATGCGCCGGCTGACCGTTCCGCTGCCGCGGCTGCTCCTGGTGTTCACCGCGGGCACCGCGCTGACCACGTTGCCGATGCTGGTCGTGGGCGGTATCCCGGCGCTGTCGGTGACGGTGTTCTTCGCCGGGATCTTCTTCGCCCCGACGATGATCGTGGTCATGGGCATGGTCGAGAAGTTCGTCCCGGCCGGCAAGCTCACGGAGGGCATGACCTGGGCGATCACCGGCCTGAACATCGGCGTCGCGCTCGGCGCGGCGGCAGCGGGCCAGGCGATCGAGGCCTTCGGCGTCCAAGGCGGATTCGTCATCGCGGCCGGCGCGGGCGGGCTCACCTTCCTGGTGGCGCTGCTGGCCTTCCCGCTGCTCAGGCGGAAGTCGCGGGAGGTCGACCCGGTGGCGGTGTGAACCCGGCGGTGGCTTGCGCGAGCAGGCCACCGCTTCTGCGTACAGTACGGGCGGCGTGAACATGCACTTGGGAGGTGGCACGCTGAGCGAGCCGACCACCGACGGGCGCCGGCTCAAGGGCGAGCGGCGAAAGCAGGAACTGATCGAGGCGACCCTGCGCGTCGTGGCCCGCGACGGCGTGGCAGGCGTCAGCCACCGGACGGTCTCCCGCGAGGCAGGCCTGCCCGCGACCGCCGCGGCCTACTACTTCAACGGCATCGAAGACCTGCTCACCGAGGCGCTCACCCGCTGCATGGACGAGGACGCCGAGCGGATGCGCGTGCTCGCGGAGCGAGCCGACGGCGGTGCCGACAGCCTGCGCGCGCTGGCCGAGCTGATGACCGAGGTCGTCGCCCGCTCGGCGCACCTGCTCGCCGAGTACGAGCTGTACCTCCGCGCCGCCCGCGACCCGCGGCTGCGCCCGCCGACCCACCGCTGGATGGACGCCGTCGCGGAGTTCGGCCGCCGCTACACCGACGACCCGGTGCGCATCGACGTGCTGGTCGGCCTCATGGACGGAGTGCTCCTGCAGAGCCTGCTCCGGGACCAGCCGCCGACCACCGAGCGGTTCGAGGAGATCCTGCGGCTGGTCCTGGGCGACTCGTCCTAGCCCGGAATCCGGTGCGGCGCGGTCGTCGACGGTCTCATTCGGTGAGACCGCGATGCCCGTCTTCTTGGTGGATTCGCGGAGGACGTGGAAGATCTCCGTGGATGCGCCTGGAGGTGTGGATGAGCGACGCCGCCCGTTCCCGCGAGCGACTGCCGATCCCGGACGAGACAGGGACACCGACTACCGCGCTGGACGCGCGTGACCAGCAACCCCCGTTCGAACCCGTGCAACCCGTGCGACCACCGGAGTCGGCCCCGAACGTGGTGGTCGTGCTCATCGACGACATGGGCTTCGGCGCGCCCAGCGCCTTCGGTGGCCCGTGCCGGATGCCGACCGCCGAACGGCTCGCCGACGGCGGTCTGCGCTACAGCCGCTTCCACGTCACCGCGATCTGCTCGCCGACCCGGCAGGCGCTGCTGACCGGCCGCAACCACCACTCCGTGGGCATGGGCGTGACCACCGAGATGGCCAGCGCCGCACCCGGGTACAACGGCATCCGCCCGCGCAGCGCTGCGACGCTCGCGCAGGTGCTGCGCGGAAACGGTTACAACACCGCCGCTTTCGGCAAGTGGCATCAGACCCCGGCTCGCGATGTCAGCGCCGCGGGGCCGTTCGACCGGTGGCCGACGGGGGAGGGCTTCGAGAAGTTCTACGGGTTCCTGTGCGCCGAGATGAACCACTGGTACCCGCTGCTGTTCGACGGGACGACCCCGCTGGAGCCCGCGCGCAGGCCGGAGGACGGCTACCACCTGTCCGAGGACCTCGTCGATCATGCGATCGACTGGGTGCGCGACCAGCGATCCCTGAAGCCGGACCACCCGTTCTTCGCCTACCTGCCCTTCGGCGCGACACACGCGCCCTACCACGTGCCCCGCGAATACCGCGACAAGTACCGGGGCGCGTTCGACCACGGCTGGGACCGGCAGCGGGAGATCACGCTGCGGCGGCAGAAGGAGCTCGGCGTGGTGCCCGAGGACGCCGAGCTGGCGCCGTGGGCGCAAGGCGTTCCGCACTGGGACGAGCTGTCGGCGACCGAGCAGCGGGCGGCCGCCTCGCTGATGGAGCTCTACGCGGGCTTCGCCGAGCACACCGACGACCAGGTGGGCCGGCTCGTCGACGCGCTGGAGGAGCTCGACGCGCTGGACGACACGCTGTTCATCTACATCCTCGGCGACAACGGCGCCTCCGCGGAGGGCGGGCTCGGCGGCACGCTCAACGAGCACCGCTTCGCCAGCGGCATCCCGGACAGCGCCGAGTTCATCCTCGACAACGCCGACGCGCTCGGCGACGCGACGACCCACGCCCACTACCCGGTCGGCTGGGCGCTGGCGATGAACACGCCCTACCAGTGGACCAAGCAGGTCGCCTCGCACTTCGGGGGCACCCGGGACGGGATGATCGTGCACTGGCCGCGCGGGATCGCCGAGCGGGGCGGGGTGCGCCACCAGTTCCACCACGTGATCGACGTGGTGCCCACGGTGCTGGAGGCGGCGGGCATCCCGCACCCGGTCGAGGTGGACGGGATCGCGCAGAAGCCGATCGAGGGCACCAGCATGCTCTACAGCTTCAACGCCGCCGATGCTCCGGACCGGCACCGGCTGCAGTACTTCGAGATGGTCGGCAACCGCGGCATCTACCACGACGGCTGGATGGCGGTGACCCGCCACGGCACGCCGTGGGAGATGGTCCAGGGCGAGCGGCGCCGCTACTTCGACGACGACCAGTGGGAGCTCTACGACACCTCGGTCGACTGGACGCAGGCGCGCGACATCGCCGCCGAGCACCCGGGCAAGCTCAACGAGCTCAAGCAGCTGTTCCTCGTCGAGGCGGGCAGGCACGGCGTGTTCCCGCTCGACGACCGGATGACCGAGCGGGAGAACCCGAAGGAGGCCGGGCGGCTCGACCTCATGGGCGAGCGCCGGTCGATCACCTTCCACGCCGGTGCCAAGCGGCTGACGGAGGAGACGGCGCCGAACGTCAAGAACCGCTCGCACCGGGTGACCGCCTGGGTCGAGACCGATGGCGCGGCAGCGGGCGTGATCATCGCCCAGGGCGGCCGTTTCGGCGGCTGGTCGGTGTACTTCCACGAGGGTCTTCTCTGCTACGCCTACAACTACTTCGGCCTGGAGGTGCACACCGCGCGGGCCCGCGCGCCACTGGCTGCCGGGAGCCACGAGATCCAGGTGGACTTCGCCTACCACGGCGGCGGTGTCGGCCGGGGCGGTGACGTGACGCTGCACGTCGACGGGGAGCAGGTCGGCGAGGTCGTCGTCCCGAAGACCATCCCGTACTACTTCGCCTTCGACGAGACCTTCGACATCGGCGTCGACCGCGCGACGCCGGTCACCGACGACTACCCGGTGGCCGACAACGCCTTCACCGGCCGGCTGCACCGGGTCCGCGTCGACCTGGGCGAGGACCTGCACGACAACGCCGAGACCGACCGGGATCGCGCCCGGTTCAAGGCCGCCCATGACTGAACGAGCCTGCTGCGCACCTTCGGCAGGACGGCCCACGGCGGACGCCGAAGTCTCGCCCGCCGCCGTTCCCCGGACGGAGGGCATGGTGCGGCTCGACGGCGGCTCGTTCCTGATGGGCAGCGAGGACGAGCTCGCCTACGCGGAGGAAGGGCCGGTCCGGAGAGCGCGGGTCGGGCCGTTCCGGATCAGCCGCACCGCTGTCTCCAACGCGGAGTTCGCCGAGTTCACCGCCGCCACCGGCTACCGCACGGAGGCCGAGCGGTGGGGCTGGTCCTTCGTGTTCGCGGGCCTGCTGCCCGACGACTTCCCGCCGACCCGCGGAGTCGCGGCGGCCCAGTGGTGGCGCCAGGTCGAGGGAGCCGACTGGCGCCGCCCGGAAGGGCCGGGGTCCGATGTGGACGGCAGGGCCGATCATCCCGTGGTGCACGTGTCCTGGAACGACGCGCAGGCGTACTGCACGTGGTCCGGATTGCGGCTCCCGGCTGAGGCGGAGTGGGAGTACGCCGCGCGCGGCGGACTCGTCGGCAGCCCCTTCCCGTGGGGCGACGAGCGGGAACCGGGCGGGGAACACCGGATGAACGTCTGGCAGGGGACGTTTCCGCAGCACAACGACCGGTCCGACGGCTGGGTCGGCACCTGCCCGGTCACCGCGTTCGAACCGAACGCCTTCGGCCTGCACAACACCACCGGCAACGTCTGGGAGTGGTGTGCCGACCGGTTCGCCCCCGGGAGCCCCGGCCGCAGTGCCAGGGGCGGCTCCTACCTGTGCCACGACTCGTACTGCCGCCGCTACCGGGTATCGGCCCGCCAGGGCTTGACCCCCGACACCTCCACCGGCAACACCGGCTTCCGCTGCGCCCAGGACGCTTGAGCCCGGATCATCCGCATGCGGTGCCGCCGGTGCCGGTGTCTCGCGGGAATCGGACGCCGCTGTCAGAGCACTGTGGACAGGTGCCAGGGGACGAATTCCTCTTCGCCGTAACCGAGTTCCTCGCTCTTGGTCTCCTCGCCGGAGGCGACCCGCAGGATGTGCTCGAAGATCTGCTCACCCATCTCGGCGACCGTCAGCTCGCCGTCGGCGATGACGCCGCAGTTGATGTCCATGTCGTCGGTCATGCGCTCGTAGAGCGGGGTGTTGGTGGCCAGCTTGATGCTCGGCGCGGGCTTGCAGCCGAACGCCGAGCCGCGGCCGGTGGTGAAGCACAGCAGCTGCGCGCCGCCCGCGATCAGCCCGGTGGCGTTGACCGGGTCGTAGCCGGGGGTGTCCATGAACATCAGGCCGCGGCCGGTGATCGGCTCGGCGTACTGCAGGACGTCGACGAGGTTGGTGGTGCCGCCCTTGGCCGCCGCGCCCAGCGACTTCTCCAGGATCGTGGTCAGCCCGCCCGCCTTGTTGCCGGGGGAGGGGTTGTTGTTGATCGAGCTGTCGTCGATCTGGACGTGCTTCTCCCACCAGGCGATCCGGTCCACCAGCTTCTCGCCGACCTCGCGGCTGACCGCGCGCCGGGTGAGCAGGTGCTCGGCGCCGTAGATCTCGGTGGTCTCGCCGAACACGGCGGTGCCGCCGTGCCGGATCAGCAGGTCCGCCGCCGCGCCGAGCGCCGGGTTGGCGGTGATGCCGGAGTAGGCGTCGGAGCCACCGCACTCCATGGCCAGCACCAGCTTGTCCGCGGACACGGTCTGCCGCTGGTAGGCGTTGGCGACCGGCAGCATCTCCTCGATCCGCCGCACGCCCTCGGCCACCGTCTTCTTCGTGCCGCCGAGCTCCTGGATGGTCATGGCGTGCACGGGCATGCCCGGCGGCAGCCGCAGGTCCTCGGTCAGGCTCTTGACCTGGTTGACCTCGCAGCCCAGCCCGATCACCAGCAGCCCGGCGAGGTTGGGGTGCCCGGCGTAACCGCGCAGCGCGCGGCGCAGCACCTCGAAGCCCTCGTTGCCCTGCCCGCTGTGCCCGCAGCCCAGCGTGTGCGTCAGCGGGCAGACGCCGTCGACGTTCGGGTAGTCGTCGAGCACGCCGGAGGCCTCGATCCGGCGGGCGATCATCTTCGCCGCGGTCGCCGAGCAATTCACCGAGGTCAGCACCGCCAGGTAGTTGCGGGTGCCGACCCGGCCGTCGGGGCGCACGAAGCCCTGGAAGGTGGCGCGCTGCGCGCTCGGCACGTACTCGGTGGGCACCACGTCGGCGCCGTAGGCGTGCTCCCGGTGGAACTCCTGGTAGGCCACGTTGTGCGTGTGCACGTGCTCACCGGCGGTGATCGGGCGCGACGCGAATCCGATGATCTGGCCGTACTTGCGGACCGGCGCGCCCGCCGCGATGTCCACAGTGGCCAGTTTGTGTCCGCGCGGCACCTCGGCGGGCACGTGAATTCCGGAGTAGGTGCCCGCGGCCACGTCGGTGCGGGCGATGAGGACCGAATCGTCGGCGTGCAGGCGGAATCCCAACTCATCCAGCGACGGCAACCGGATCACCCTCACTTCATGATTGTGAAGACACTTCCAAGTGGCGAACCCGATGCTAAACAGCCGATCCCAGGATGTCACGGCGAACGGATACGCCGATCCGGTGTCAGCGCTCCCGGGCGCGCAAGCGGCGGAGCATGCGCGAGTCGGTGAAGCCGACCGCTCGGGCGGCCGCGTCGGCGGTCGCGCCCTGGGCGAGCAGGTGCTCGGCGCGCTCGATGCGCAGTGCCTGCTGGTAGCGCAGGGGCGTCAGCCCCGTGGCGCGCACGAAGGAGCGCGTGAGCGTGCGCTCGCTGCAGCCGCCGGCGGCGGCGAGCTCGGCCAGCGGCAGCGGCTCCGCGAAGCGGGCGTCGATGAGGTCCTGGACGCGGTGCACCGCGTCGTTGAGGTGCGCGCGGTGGCGGAGCATCGCGCTGTCCTGCTGGTCCTCGCCGTTGCGGCGGGCGTAGACGACCATGTCGCGCGCGACCCTGGCCGCCGCTCCCGGGCCGTGGTCGGCGGCGACCAGGTGCAGCGCGAGGTCGATCCCGCTGGCGATGCCCGCCGAGGTGGTGATCCGGCCGTCCTCGACGAACAGCACGTCGCGCACCACGGTCGCCGTGGGGTACCGGCGCGCGAGCTCGTCCTGCAGGCCGTGGTGGGTGGTGCAGCGCCGTTCGTGCAGCAGCCCGGCCTGCCCCAGCGCGTCGGCGCCGGAGCACACGCTGGCCACAGCGCCACCGGCGGCGTGGTGTGCGCGGAGCCGCTCGGCGGAGGCCGCGTGCAGCCGCGGCCAGTGCGGCGGATCGGGCACTCGCGACCCGGGCACCAGCACCAGGTCGTCCGCGGTCAGCTCCGGCCACTCGGTGCCCGCGTGCAGCGGAAGTCCTTGCGCGCTCAGCACGTTCTCGCCCTGTCCGACGTAGGACAGCGCGTAGCCCAGGCCGAGGTTGGCCGCGGTGGAGAACACCTGCGCGGGCCCGGCGAGGTCGAGCAGGTGCAGCCGGGGCAGCAGCAGGAAGACGATGCGTCGCACGATCCGCCCAGCCTACGACACCCGCCGCAGGTCAAGACCCGTGAGTGTTTTGTGCCCTCCGTCGTTGCGGTACTACCTGCTCAAGGTTCCGGATGCGTCCGCGGCGCGGATTGGCCCTTGCTCATGCGCAGGATCAAGGTGACCGCGTCCTCCGAGTTGACTGCCGGAGCCAGGACCTCCTGGAGGAGCAGGCCGCGAATCGCGGCGATGGTGACGGAGGCCGTGACCATCGCTTCCTCGACCTCGAGCCCTTCGCGTTCCGCGAGCGAGGCCAGAATCTTGGTCAGGTCGTCGAGTGAGTCGATGAACTCGCGAAAGTTCTCCGGACTGTACGCGGCCAGACCTGCGACGTGGAAGAAGCCGCGAACGCGCGACAGCTGCTCCGGGCGGGTGTAGGTCCGCCAGATCGCCACGACGAGGTCGTCGAAGGTGCCTTGCCGGGCGGCCTCGAAAAGCGCCTCGTTGTCACGGGATCGCTGCGCCTTGAGCATGGCTGCCAGGACGCCCGGGAGCGACCCGAAGTGGTATCGCAGGAGGGCGTGGCTGGTCCCGATCCGGGCGGCGATCTCGCGGAGTGACACCTCCGGTGCGGGAAGGGCCTCGTCGAAGGCGTCGAGAAGCCGAGCCAGGAGGCGCTCGCGTGCGTCGCCGGTGCGTTCCGCGCTTGACAGGATCACTCCCACAGTTTATCCATTGGAAAAGACTGACGGTGCCGTGGTGCTTCGACCATGGTTGCAGTCAGCTCACCGACGGCGGAGGACATGGCTCGTGGGACCTTGTCCGGTCGAAGATCCGAAGCTCTTCGCCGACGCCGTACTCGTCGTCCAAGCCGGACGTGTTGTGAAGGACTTCTGATGAGCACCATGTGGCAGGGCTGCCTCGCCGACACCGACTACTTCGAGATGCGCTCCAGCGGCGGGCACGACTACGGCGTCTGGGTCACCACGCCACCGGGCTACGACCCCGCCACGACGCGAGCGCCTGCCGTGTACGTGCTCGACGGCAACTGGGCCGTGGGCATGACGGCTCCGCTCATCGTCACCCAGGCGGACCCCATGCAGCGGATCCAGCCCTACATCCAGGTCAGCGTCGGCTACGCGGGCGAAGACGCGCAGCACTGGGATCGGCTGCGCAACAGAGACCTCGTGCCACCCGGCGAGCCCATCGCCGAGGAGCTCATCGATGCCGTGGAGGCGGGGTTTCAAGCGGGCGCGAGGACACGCGAGGAATCCGATGCCTACCTCGCCGAACTGCGCGACACTCACGCCGATGCGTTCCTGGGCTTCCTCACCGCGGAACTGCACCCGCGGATCGAACGCGACTACGGCACGGCCACGAACGGTCATGGCCTTTTCGGCTACTCCTACGGCGGCCTTTTCAGCCTCTACACCTGGCTCACCGGCAGCACGCTCTTCGAGAGCATCGGAGCGGGCAGCCCCGGCGTCGCCGGTGCGGACAGCCAGATCTTCGCCCAGCTCCAAGAGATGGGTGACAGGCAGCATGCCGCCAAGCTCCACGTGACCCTCAACGAGCGAGAGCTGCTCGGAGACCTGGCCATCTACCAGAACATCGCGAAGAACGTGGCCACCGTCCTTCATCGACTCACCTCCCGCGGCGGAGCCGTCACCAGCGCGGTCCTGCGCGAAACGCACGTGACCGGCCTGCAGGCATCGTTCCTCAGCTACCTCAGGACCTGCCGGGCCCGGTAACCGCAACACCGCTTGGGCAGCCTTGTCGTTGGTGGTGGCTGAGGCGGACTTCCGTTCCCAGGCTCAGAACAGGAAGGCCATCAGCTGGATCGGGATCATGGCGATGACCGAGGCCGCCGAGACGGTGAGGGTCACCGACTTCAGTGCGCCGCGAGTGGTCTGCGGCAGCAGGGTCTGCAGGAGCCAGAAGGTGTTGCTGGTGGCGTGGATGACGAACAGCGAGCCCGCGCCCGCGGCCAGGGCGACGAAGACCGGGTCGATGCCCAGCATCGGCATCACCGGGCCCAGCACGCCGGCCGCGGTGATCGAGGCGAGCACCACCGAGCCGACGGCGATGTGCAGCACCGCCGCCACCGCCCAGACCAGCAGCAGCGGGACGAGGGTGTTGGTGGTGAAGTAGTCCTTCAGCAGCTCGCCGAGCCCGACGTCCTTGACCGTCTGCGCCAGCGAACCGCCCACGCCGGTGAGGATCAGGATCTGCCCGCTCTCGTGGAACCCGCGCTTGAACGCCGCTTCGGTCTGCTCCTTGGGCAGCTTCCAGCGGGCGATGGCCAGCGCGCCGACCAGGCCGATCAGCAGTGCGATGACCGGGTCGCCGAGGAAGTCGACGGCCGGGGAGCTGAGGCCCATCATCTCGGCGATCGCCCCGAACGCGATCAGCGCCAGCGCCAGCAGCAGCGGCGACAGCGACAGAGCCAGCGGCGGG
The DNA here is from genome assembly GCF_003635025.1 of Saccharopolyspora antimicrobica. Classification (GTDB taxonomy): domain Bacteria; phylum Actinomycetota; class Actinomycetes; order Mycobacteriales; family Pseudonocardiaceae; genus Saccharopolyspora; species Saccharopolyspora antimicrobica. Next base: position 5,569,022 of record NZ_RBXX01000002.1, read on the forward strand.
AACCGGCGGTCCGCCGGGGGCTCGACGTCGGCGACCGGCAGCTCCTCGGTCTCGTCCAGCTTCGGGTTCCACAGGCCGCGCTTGGCCAGCGCGGTGAACAGCGCCAGCGTGGTGACGATGGTGAACACGGCGGTGACGAGGCCGAAGACGAACATCTTGCCGAACGGCAGGTTCAGCACGCCGGCCAGCGCGACCGCGCCCACGCCGGGCACCACGAACACCAGGCCGACCTCGATGCCCAGCGCCATCGCCGCGCACATCCGGGCCGCGCCGTGCGGGCCGATCTGCCGGGACAACCTGCTGGCCAGCGGCGCGGTGATCACCAGCAGCACGTCGGCGAAGATGGACTGCAGCACGGTGCCGACCGTGGAGCCGAAGGCGTAGGGGAGCGTCTTCGGGCCGAAGAGGCGCACCAGGCGCTCGACCAGCTGCTCGATCGCGCCCAGCGAGGCCATCAGCGAACCCAGCAGCACGCCGAAGGCGATGAGCAGTCCCACCTCGCCCATCAGGTCGCCGAACCCGGTGGTGATCGACTTGATCGTCTGCTCCGGCCCCAGGCCCGACACCAGGCCCAGGTAGATCGCACCGAGCACCAGCGCGATCGCCGGGCTGATCTTGACCCGGAGGATGAGCACCACGACACCGATGATGGTGATCGCGGTGTTGGCGAAGACAACGATGTCCGACATTCGAAGCATCCGATTCGTCGGGGCCGGCGCGGGGTCGGCTCCAGTTCTGCCGCGGGCAGCGCTTGTGCGCCGGGGAAGAGTTGTGCTCGACCGGCGGCGACGAAGACGGACCGGCACAGCATACACACGGCGGCGCGGCGATCAAGGCCGTCGCGGCAGGGCATCGCCGGTGCTTGTCGGTGGGGTGCGCGATGATGTCGGCATGGGTGTGGCCAGCAGCCGGTTCTTCCGGATCATCGAGGGACTCGCCGACGTCGAGCAGCGCGAGGGGCGGGACTACACGTCCTTCAGCGTGCGCGGCAAGGGCTTCGGCTACCACTGGCCGCGCACCAAGACGGTCGGGCTGAAGCAGACCCTGTCCGAGCAGATCGCCCTGGTCTCCGAGCGCCCCGAGGTGTTCGAGGTCCAGTTCACCGCGGGCGGCTACGGCTGGGTCGTGGTGCAGCTGCCGAAGATCGCCGCCGACGAGCTCGAAGAGCTGGTCTACGAGGCGTGGCGCCTCTCCGCGCCCGAAGAGCTCGTCGAGGCCAACCCCCTGCGCTGACCGTGCGCGGACGCAACTTCCCTTGAAATCGGATGCGCAAGTTCAATGGAAATCGGATGCCTGATTTCCATTGAAATTGCGCAGCAACCCGCCTGGCCGCGGCTGAGATCGCAGGCCGGGCGGGTTTTCCGCTGCCCGCAGCGAGTGGCGGTGCGTGGCCGTTCGACTTCTCGTCGTAGTCGGTGGGGGATTTCCCGGCGGGGAGCCGTGCGGTGGGTCTTGTGCGGGCGGATTCGGGCGGCTACGTTCGCTGCTTGTCAGTTTTGGGAAGGGTTTCCCAAATAGTGGCACAGCAGGGCTTGCGGAGGCGGACACCTCGTGGCCCACGGGCGCGCACATCGCCCTCCCACCGATCGCACGTGACAACAGGAGAGGACCCGATGACGTCCACGGGACACGGCCCGCTGACCGGAGTCCGGGTCGTCGAGCTGGGCAACTTCATCGCCGCGCCGACCGCGGGCCGCATCCTGGCCGAGTTCGGCGCCGACGTGATCAAGGTCGAGCGCCCGCGCACCGGCGACGAGCTGCGCAGCTGGCGGCTGCACGGCGGTGACGTGTCGCTGCTGTTCCGCGCCATGGCCCGGAACAAGCGCTCGATCACCCTGGACCTGCGCGCCGAGCGCGGGCAGGACATCGCGCGGCGGCTGATCGCGGGCGCCGACATCGTCCTGGAGAACTTCCGGCCCGGCACCCTGGAGAAGTGGGGCCTCGGTCCGGAGCAGATCCGCGCGGTCAACCCCGAAGCGGTGCTGGTGCGGATCTCCGGCTTCGGCCAGACCGGCCCGTACCGGGAGCGCCCGGGCTTCGGCGGTGTCGCCGAGGCGTTCGGCGGGGTGCGGCACCTGACCGGCTACCCGGGTCTGCCGCCGGTGCGCACCGGGGTCAGCCTGGCCGACTCGGTGGCCGGCCTCTACGCGGTGATCGGCGCGCTGATGGGCCTGCTGAGCCGCCGCGCCGGCCGGCCGGGCGAGACCGTCGACGTCGCGCTCTACGAAGCGATCTACTCGCTCATGGAGTCCTCGGTACCGGACTTCGACGCCTTCGGCGTCACCCGGGAGGCCACCGGCCCGACCATCCCCGGCGTGGTCCCCTCCAACACCTACCAGTGCGCGGACGGCAAGTACGTGGTCGTCGGCGGCAACAACAACGCCATCTTCGGCAGGCTCATGCGGCTGATCGACCGGCCCGATCTGGCCGAGGACCCGCAGCTGCAGACCAACGTGGGCCGCGTCGAGCGCAGCGACGAGATCGACGCGGCGATCAACGCCTGGACCGCGACGGCGGACAGCCCGCGGATCCTGGAGCTGCTCGCCGGCGCGTCCGTCCCCAGTGGACCTATCTACGACGTGCCGGACATCGTCGCCGATCCGCACTACGCGGCGCGCGGCATGCACGAGCGCCACGCGGTGCGCATCGAGCAGGAGCAGACCCGCGAGGTGCTGTTCCCGGGCATCGTGCCCAAGCTCTCCGAAGAACCGGGCCGCACCCGCTGGCTCGGCCCGGAACTCGGCGCGCACACCGGTGAAGTCCTCGACGAACTGGGCATCCCGCCCGAGCAGGCCGACGAGCTGCGGACCGAAGGAGTGATCTGATGGTGCTCATCACCGAGGTGTCGCTGCGCGACGGGTTGCAGATCGAACCGGTGGTGGTGCCCACCGCGGACAAGATCCGGTTCGGCGAGCTGCTGGTGGACGCCGGCTTCCAGAGCCTGGAGATCGGCTCGTTCGTCAGCCCGAAGCGGGTGCCGACGATGGCCGACACCGCCGAGGTCGTCACCGGGCTGGCCGGCCGGCCCGCGACCTTCCACACGCTCGTGCTCAACGAGCGCGGTGCGCAGCGCGCGGTCGAGGCGGGTGCCAAGCACGCGCGGCTGGTGATGTCGGCCAGCGAAGGCCACAGCGAGTCGAATTCCGGTGTCAGCACAGCGGAAGCGATGCAGCGCCTGGCCCGCGCGGCGGAGATCCTGCACGACGCCGGGGTCAGCACCGAGGGCTGCATCGCGACGGCGTTCGTGTGCCCGTTCGACGGCGACACCCCGGTGGAGCGCGTGGTGCGCGTCGCCCGGCACTACGAGCGCATCGGTGTCGACGTCCTGCACCTCGCCGACACCATCGGCGCCGCCTCGCCCAGCGACATCACCCGCGCGGTCACCGCCGTGCGCGACGTGTTCCCGATCGAGCGGATCGGCCTGCACCTGCACAGCACCTACGGCATGGCCGATGCCAACGCCTGGGAGGCCTACCGCTGCGGCATCCGCCGGTTCGACGCCGCGCTCGGCGGGCTCGGCGGCTGTCCCTTCGCGCCGGGCGCCACCGGGAACATCGCCGCCGACGACCTGATCCACCTGTTCCACCGCGAGGGCGTCGACACCGGCATCGACGTCTCGAAGCTCGGCGAGCTGCGCGAGCACCTCGCAGGACTGGTCGGGCACGCGCTGCCGTCGGCGCTGGCGAAGATCCCCGCGGTACCGGCCGAAGTGCGGCGCTAGGCGATGGCCGAACCGTTCGCCACCGGTGTCGGGGTGCTGGACCGCTCGGTCGCGATCCTGGACTGCGTCGAGAGCAACCCGATGGGCACCAGCGACCTGGCCAGGGCCCTCGGGCTGACGGTGTCCACCGCGCACCGCCTGGCCACCGCGCTCGTCGCGCACGGCCTGCTGCGCCGGGACGCGGCGGGCTGCTTCCACCTCGGGCCGCGCTTCGCGACCTCCGCGCTGGCCGAAACGGCGCAGCCGGTGCTGGCGGAACTGTGCGCGGAGACGGGGGAATCCGCGCAGCTGTGGGTGCGCCGCGCCGACCGCCGGCTCTGCGTGGTGAGCATCGAATCGGCCGAGGAGCTGCGCGCCAGCCAGCCGGTGGGCAGCCTGCTGCCGCTTCCTCGCGGCTCGGCGGCGCAGGTCCTGCTCGGCGAGCAGAACCCGGACGGGCGCGGATGGGTCGAGAGCGTCGAGGACCGCGCGCCGGGCGTCGGATCGGTCAGCGCACCGGTCCGCCTGCACGGCGACACCGTGGCGGCGGTGTGCCTCTCGGCTCCGACGCAACGGTTGCAACCCAGCCCCGGCCAGTGCTTCGGAAGCCAAGTCGTCGCCGCCGCAGCCCGCATCGAGGCCGCGTTGCGGTCCTAGCCCCGGCGGCGAACCATCTCGTTGATCCAGATCGGCGCGTACGGGGATGTGCAGTTCGGCGGGGTCGGGTAGTCCTTGAGCACCTCCAGGCGCTCGCCGATGTCGAGCGCGCGGGCGCGGTGCTCGGCGTGGTCGATCCCGATCTGGGCCAGGCAGCTGTTCATCGCCCACTGCAGGCGCGGCGCGGCGTCCTTCATCTCCGCCTCGATGATGTCGAGCAGCCCTGCCAGGTCGAGGCCCGCCGGTTTCTTGGCCACGCGTTCGGTGGTCAGCGCCCAGCCGGCGGCGGCGACTACCGGGTCCGGATCGGCGAACCAGGCCAGGCGCAGCTCCTCGGCGTGCGGGCTCTTCTTCACCACGTAGTTGACCAGCCAGTCTTGCACCTTCGGGGTGCGCGCCTCGCGGAGCATGGCGTCCAGCTCATCGCGCTCGAAGGCCTTCGGGCGGCAGATCAGCGTCGCCAGCAGCCGTGCCGCGGAGTCGCCCGTCGCCCACAGCTCGCGAGCGAGCTCCTGCTGCGTCTTGAGCTGCTTCGCGATCGCGCGCAGCTTGCCGAGGTTCACGCCGTGATCGTCACCGTGCTTCTCGTTGACCGCACGCACCTTCGGATCCTCGAGCGCGGCCAGCTCGGCCAGCACCTCGGTCACCGCTGTCTCCGCCACCTCGGCCCCCTGTCGGTCGCGCGGGAGGTTCAGCTTACGCGAGACCACGATGACCGAGGTGGCGGAGAGGTGCCCGCCCGGGCGCCGGGCGGGCACGATCCGGTCAGTCCGATGTGCCGGTGAGCTCCGCGACGGTGCGAATGGTGGCGAAGCGGCCGGACAGCGCGTACTCGGTGCGAGCGATGATCTCCGCGCTGTGCAGCGTCCGCGGGTCGGCCAGCAGCTCGGCCACCGTCTGGTCGGCCGGGGCGTCGCGGTGCGCGATCGGGTTGGTCGCCGTCGCATCGGTCACGAACGTGACGTCGTAGCCGAGGTCGGAGGCCACCCGAGTGGTGGTCTCGCAGCACTGCTCGGTGCGGATGCCGGCCACGGCGAGCTCGCGGACCCCGCGCTGCGTCAGCAGCTGGTGCAGGTTCGTGGTGGTGAAGGCGTTGTGCGAGGTCTTGGTCAGCAGCGGCTCGCCGTCGGCGGGCACGAGCCCCTCCTGGAGCCGGTTGTGACCGTTGACCGGGTCGAACACGCCACCGCTGCCGGGTTCGCTGTGCAGCGCCCAGACCACCAGGTCTCCCTCGGCGCGGGCGAGGTCGACCAGGCGGTTGACCTTGGTGACGATGTCGGGGTTGGAGATGGCCTGCCACAGCGGTCGCTGCCGGAACGATTCCTGGACGTCGACGACGAGAAGTGCTTTGTTCACGGACCGGAGTCTTCCCGGCCGCACCGCGACCGGGAAGGCACGATCACGGCGCAGGCCGGAACGATCCGGTCACTTGCTCGCGGGGTTGGCCACCGCGGTCAGCGCGCTGAAGCCGATCGGACCTTCGGTGTCGTGGAACGTGCAGCTGCCCGCGGCGATGCCGTCCGCGCTGAGCTGCCCGGTCGCCTCGACGCCGATGACCTCGCCGCGCGGCAGCCGGCCGAGGGTGAGCGTGTAGTCGGCGTTGATGAACTCCAGCGTTCCGTCCTGGTCGAAGTTCACCAGCGGACTGGCGAAATCGCCCGCCAGCGCGACGCGCACGAGCGGCGACATCGCCTCTCCCGCCACCAGGTCGCACCGGTCCCGCACCCACGCGCGGCGCGGTCCGCTGGCCCGCCAGTCCGCGGTGGGCTTGCCGTCGGTGTCGAGGATCCACACGTCGAACGGCGGGATCCAGCCGTTGGGATCCGGGCGGGGCGGGCCGATCTCGCCCGGTGCCGGAGCGTCCCAAGCGGACGTGGCGGGGATGGTGCCCGCGGGCTGCTCGCCGCGGCGCAGCATGACGGCGCTCGCCCGCGCGACCGGTGCGTCCCCGGCGAACACCGTCGCGTCGGCGACCCGGATGCGGCGGCCGTCGCGGACGCGCTGCGTCTCCACCCGCACCGGGGCGAGCTTGGCGTTGCGGAACAGGTCCACGGTCAACCGGCTGAAGTGCAGGCCCGGGTCGCCGTGCTCTTGTTCCAGGGCGCGTGCGAGCAGCCCGCCGAACAACCGCCCGTGCATCATGTCCGGCGCCCAAGGGCTGTTCGCGTGCGGAGCCGGGACGAGCTGGTCGCCGTCCGGGGTGAAGAACGGTTCGCCACCGGTGGTTTCGGACATCGATCCTCCTCTGCCGCTTGCCGCGACCCTATGTCACGGGCCGGACGCCGGAGCGCGGTCGATCTTCGCCTCATCGGGGTGAGCAACAGTTTCCGTTGTCCCGTTCGGGTCCTTCCGGAGCTTGCGACCGGATTGACGGCGTGATCGACTCGCTCGTCGATTCCGCACCCTAGCGATGGACGGTCACATGGCGATGTTCACGTTCCGGGGATCCGGCCGCTCGAAGTGGGCGACCGGCGCAGCCGCGCTGGTCGTGTCCTTGCCGCTGCTCGCGGTGCCGCAGGCGGCCGCGGCGCCGTCCTGCGATCCGTTCACGCCGCCGGTGGTCGACGATTCGGTGCCGACGGCGCGCGAGGTCCTGGGCACCGACCTCGGCGAGCGCGAGGTCACCACCGAGGAGTCCGACACCTACCTGCGGGCGCTCGCCGACGCGAGCCCCAACGTCGTCGACGGCGAGCTGGCCACCTCGGTGCAGGGACGCCCGCTGCGCTACGCCGTGGTCGGCCAGGAGAAGTGGGTGCGGCCCGGCGCGCTGGAGAACATCGGCAGGCAGCTCAACAGGTTGCGCGACCCGAACACGCCGGAACCGGTCGCGCAGCGGATCATCCGCGACACCCCAGCCGTGCTGTGGGTCGCCGGGAACGTGCACGGCGACGAGGAGAGCGGCACGGACGCGGCGCTGCGCGTGCTCTACGAGCTGACGGCCCGCACCGACTGCACAGCGCAGAGCATCCTCGACAACGCGGTCGTGGTGGTGCTGCCGACGCAGAACCCGGACGGGCGGGAGGCCGACACCCGCCGCAACGCCTACGGCTTCGACATGAACCGCGACTGGTTCGCCCGCACCCAGCCCGAGACCGAGGGCAAGCTGGAGAAGCTGCGCGAGCTGCCGCCGCAGATGTTCATCGACGCCCACGAGATGGGCAGCCCGGACTACTTCTTCCCGCCCAACGCCGACCCGGTCTACCACGACATCGGCGAAACCCCGCTGAACTGGGTCTACAACGTGTACGGCCCGGCGATGCAGCAGGCGTTCGGCCGCTTCGGCATCCCGTACTTCAACGGCGAGTCCTACGACCTGATGTACCTCGGCTACGGCGACACCGTGCCGCTGACCGGCTTCAACGCGGCCGGGATGACCTTCGAGAAGAACTCCGGAGACCCGGTTCCGGAGCGGGTCGGCGAGCAGTACACCGCGATCTGGGCGACGCTCATGGCCGCCGGGGCGCAGGACCGGCAGCTGCTGGCCGAGTGGCGCGGTGAGCACGTGGAGGCGCAGCGGCAGGGCGCGGCCGGTGAGCTGGAGCCGAACCAGCTCTACTGGAACGACGGCGAGATCACCAATCCGGTGCCCGACATCGCGGTAAAGCACTACTTCCTGCGCACCGACGACCCGGCGAAGTCCGCCGAGGTGCAGCGCCTCGCGCGACGTCTCCAGCGGATGGACGTCGACGTCTACCGGCTGACCACGCCGCTGGAGGTCCCGGACTACACCGAGTACGGGCGCGCGGAGCAGCCGGCGACGCTGCCCGCCGGGACGCTGTGGATCCCGATGGCGCAGGGCCAGAAGCACTGGGTGCAGGCCATGCTCAACGAGAACAGCTACGTCCCGTTCCCCTACTTCTACGACGTGACGGCCTGGAGCGGCCCGCTGGTGGAGAACATCAGCGGTGGTCGTTCGGGTGCCGACCTGCGGCCGCGTGCGATGCCGTTGCCGGAGCAGCCTGAGCCGGTGGCGCGACCGGTCGTCGACGCTCCGCGCACGGCGGTCTGGCAGCTGCCGGGTGGCAGCGCGGCGACCGAGTCGGCGGGCTGGCTGCGCTGGTGGCTGGACGATCAGCGGATGGACTTCGGCGACCTCACCGCCGAGCAGATCGCGGCCGGTGCGCTCGCCGGTCACGACGTGCTGGTGGTCCCGAACGGTTCGGACCAGGAGGCCTTCGACGCGCTCGGCGAGCAGGGCCGGGCCGCGCTGACCGAGTGGGTCCGCGGCGGCGGAACGCTGATCGCGCTGCGCGACGCCTCGCGGCTGGCAGTGCGCCTGGGCCTCACCTCGGCGACCTACGCCGAGCCGACCTCGGACATCCCCGGCGCGCTGATCCGGATGCAGGTCGACCAGGACAGCCCGCTGGCCGAAGGCGTGGGACCGACGGCGTGGGCGATGTACGAGTACGAGGCGGTGTGGTCGGCCCCGGAGGAGTCGTCGGTGGCGGCGTTCCCCGCCGAGGGCGATCCGGACTGGTACGTCTCCGGGTTCGCCGAGGGCGCCGAGCAGCTGCACGGCAAGACCGCGGTCGTGGACGAAGCCGCAGGCAGCGGCCGGGTGGTGCTCTTCGGCTTCGACCCGAACTACCGGGCTTTCACCAACGGCACGGCCAAGCTGCTGCGCAACGCCATGACCGGGCCACGACCGGCGAACGCGCCCCAGGCCGCTGCGGCGGTCCGTGCGGTACCCACCGCTGCAACGCCGGGCCGGTTGATCCTCTCGGTGCGTCCGGCCGTCGCCGATCAGGTGCAGCGGCTGATCGGCGAACGCGGTGCCTCGGCCGAGGTGGTGCGCGGGCCGGAGCTGGTGCGCTTCAAGGTCGACCTCGGCGGGCTGAGCGCCGACGAGCACCCGTGGGCGCGGCGGCTGGCCGACCAGGTCGCCGGGTTCGGCCGCGACGTGGTGGCGATCAGCCTGCCGTGACGGCGGTTCGGGCGGGCTCGCGGTCAACTCCGGCCGCGGGCTCGCCCGGCGTTCATCTCCGCGACGGGTGAACGCGATCTTCCGGACGCACGTGATCTGCAGAATCGGCCCGTTGTCCGATCGGAAGGAGCAGTGCATGTCCGGGAAGCTGAATCGCCGCAAGGTGCTGGGCATCGGAGGTGCGGGCGCGGCCGCGGTCCTGCTGGGCACGGGTGCGTGGAGCAGCGCGGCGGCCGACGTGCGGCTTCGCGGCGGTTACCCGTTCTCGCTGGGCGTGGCCTCCGGTGATCCGCTGCCCGACGGCGTGGTGCTCTGGACCCGGCTGGCACCGGAACCGCTGGCCGCGGACGGATCCGGCGGCATGCCCGCGAAACCCGTGCAGGTGCAGTACGAAGTGGCCACCGACGAGTCGTTCCGCGACGTGGTGCGGCGCGGGTCGGCCACCGCGACCCCGGAGCTCGGGCACTCCGTGCACGCCGAGATCTCCGGCCTGCAGCCGGGCCGCGACTACTTCTACCGCTTCCGCGCCGCCGGTGAGCTGAGCCCGGTGGGCCGCACCAGGACCGCGCCCGCCGACGCCGCCGCGCTGGCCTCGCTGTCGTTCGCCTTCGCCTCCTGCCAGCACTGGAAGGACGGCTTCTTCACCGCCTACGAGCACATGGCGGGCGAGGACCTCGACTTCGTCGTGCACCTCGGCGACTACCTCTACGAGTACGACCAGACCGACAACAAGCGGGGCGTGGCGCTGGGCTCGGAGTTCAAGTCGGAGACCGCGAGCCTCGACCGCTACCGCCTGCAGTACTCGCTGTTCAAGACCGACCCGCACCTGCAGTCCGCGCACGCGGCGTTCCCGTGGATCACCACGATGGACGACCACGAGGTGGACAACAACTGGGCCGGGGAGATCTCCCAGGACGACGACGACACCGCGGTGTTCCTGCGGCGGCGGGCCGCGGCGTTCCAGGCGATGTACGAGAACCTGCCGCTGCGGCGCACCGCGATGCCCGACGGCCCGAACGTGCGGCTGCACCGCAGGCTGAAGTTCGGCGACCTGGCCGACCTCACCATGATCGACACCCGCCAGTACCGCGACGACCAGCCCTGCGGCGACGGCTCGAAGTACGACTGCGCCGAGCGGCTGGACCCGCGCCGCACCATCCTCGGCGAGCAGCAGCGGGAGTGGCTGCTGGACGGCTTCTACTGGAACCGCTCGAAGTGGCAGATCCTCGGCAACCAGGCGCCGATGGGCGAGACCGACCTCGACGCGGGCCCGGCGAAGAAGCTGTTCATGGACCCGTGGGACGGCTACGTGGCCGAGCGCAACGCGGTGCTGGCAGGTGCGGCCCACCGCGGCGTCCGCAACCTGGTGGTGATCACCGGTGACCGGCACCAGAACTACGCCTGGGACCTCAAGCGCGACTTCGAGGACCCGGACTCGCCCACGGTGGCCAGCGAGTTCGTCGGGACCTCGATCAGCAGCGGCGGCGACGGCGCCGACATGACCGACGAGGGCCGCACGATGCTCGCGGCCAACCCGCACATGAAGTTCTTCAACGCCCAGCGCGGCTACGTCCGCTGCACCCTGACCCCGGAGCTCTGGCGCAGCGACTACCGGGTGGTCCCGTACATCGAACGCCGGGGAGCACCGATCTCCACCCGGGCGACCTACGTCGTCGAGAACGGCCGCCCCGGCGTCCAGCCGGCCTGACGCGGTGCGAGCCCGGGTGACCGCCGGCGGTGGGACCCCGGGCTCAGCCGCGCGGTTTGGCGAATTCGACTGCGGTGGCGCAGTTCTCGCCGATGTCCGACCACGGGCTGGAGGTGCTGAGGACCGCGATCGCTGCGGTCTTGAGCACTGCGGGTTCTCCGGTGAGCAGGCTGACCAGGTCCTCCAGGCCGGGGTTGTGGCCGATGACGGCGGCGGTCAGCACCGTTTTCGGGATCTCGTGGACGACCAGCAGGAGCTCGCGGGCCGAGGCCACGTAGATCCGGTCGTCGTGCTTGACCACCGGCTCGGCCGGGATCTCCCGGGAGGCCAGTTCCCAGGTCTGGCGGGCGCGCGTGGCCGGTGAGCACAGCACCAGCTCGACCGCCGCCGCGTGCTTGCGCAGCCAGCGGCCGAGGGCCGGTGCGTCGCGGCGGCCGCGCTCGGCCAGCGGGCGGTCGAAGTCGTCGGCGTCGTCCGGCCAGGCCGATTTCGCGTGCCGGATCAGCACCAGCTCGCGCTGCGCTTCCACCATGTCGCCCCACCTGCTCGCCGAGGTTGCCACTTCACGGTAGGCCGCGGTGCCAGCTGGCGCCGCCCGTTCCGGATCGCGGAAGGGATTGAGTCGGCAGAAGTCTCAGCGCGCGGTCGATTCGGTATTGGACAGCTCGGCCGGGGCGGTGGAAACGTGCTGGGCATGAACTTCGCCGATCTCGACCCAGCGCTGCGACCCCTGCTGACCCGGCACGTCGGCTCGATGGACCGGGTGGAGCCGGTGCTGAGCGACGTCGGCGCGGTGGCGGCGGGGCGGCTCGACGAGCTGGCCGCGGTCGCGGAGGCCAACCCGCCGCGGCTGCGGCAGTACGACGCGGCGGGCGAACGGGTGGACGAAGTGGTCTACCACCCGGCCTACGCCGAGATGTCGCGGCTGGCGTTCGAGCGGTTCGGGTTCGCCGCGATGTCGCACCGGGCGGGCGTGCACGACTGGCCCACCGAGGTGCCGCACGTGGTCAAGTACGGCCTGTCCTACGTGTTCGTGCAGGCCGAGTTCGGGCTCTTCTGCCCGGTTTCGATGACCGACTCGGCCGCGCGGGTGCTGCGCAGGTTCGGCGACCGGTCGCTGTTCGAGCGCGAGATCGACGGGTTGAGCTCGCCGCACTTCGACTCGCTGCTGACGGGCGCGATGTTCATGACCGAGAAGCAGGGCGGCAGCGACGTCGGCCGCACCGCCACCGAGGCGACCCCGGCCGGTGAGCACTGGACGCTGCGCGGCCAGAAGTGGTTCGCCTCCAACGTTTCCGCCGACGTGATCCTCACCCTCGCGCGGGTTCCGGGCGGCCCCGAGGGCACCAAGGGGCTCGGGATGTTCATGGTGCCGCGGCTGCGCCCGGACGGAAGCCGCAACACCTACCGGATCGACCGGCTCAAGGACAAGCTCGGCAGCCGCTCGATGGCAAGCGGCGAGGTGACGCTGGAGGACTGCTACGCGCTGCCCGTCGGCGATCTCTCCCGCGGTTTCCTGCAGATGGCCGAGATGGTCAACGTCTCACGGCTGTCCAACGCCATGCGCGCGGTGGCGCTGATGCGACGGGCGCTCACCGAGTCGGTCGCGCACACCCGCGGTCGGGTGGCCTTCGGCAAACCGCTCTTCGACCAGCCGCTGATGCGCAAGACCCTGCTGCCGATGCTGCTGCACGCCGAAGCGGGCCTCGGATTCGTGCTGGAAGCCGCCGCCACGCTCGACCAGGCCGACGCCGGGAACGCCGGTGCGCGCAGCCTGATCCGCGTCCTGACGCCGCTGGGCAAGTACCACCTGTGCAAGCTGGCGCGCGTGGTGACCGGCGAGGCGATGGAGATCCGTGGCGGAAACGGCTACATCGAGGACTGGATCAACCCCAGGCTCCTGCGCGACGCGCACCTGGGCTCGATCTGGGAGGGCTCCAGCAACGTGATCGCACTCGACGTCCTGCGCTGCATCCGCAAGGACCGCGCCCACGAGCTGCTCGCCGACACCGCGCAGCAGCGCCTGGAGAGCATCACCGACCCGGATGTGGCTGCCGGCGCTGAACATCTGAAGTCCGAAGTGGACAAGGTGCGCGCGCTCGGGGAATCGTTGCTCGCCGCGGACGACGATCACGCGCAGGCGCTGTGCGGCGAATTCACCGACCTGGCGGCGCAGACGACGATGGCGGCACTGCTGTTCGAGCAGGCCGACCACGAAGCCCGCACCGGACTGGGCTACCGGAAGCTGCTGGTGGCCAACACCTACCTCCACCACGTGCTGCGGTCGTCCGACCCGGTCCCGGCGGCCCTGCGCTGGCTGGACGAACTCGTCGACGGGGGAGCGGTACCGGCTCAGGTCTGATCGTCGGTGAGGCGTGCGTCGGTGACCAGGGCGCACGCCGCATCCGCGAAGTACTGCTCGTCGGCGCCGGGTGCGAGTCCCAGGTTGACGCCTTGGGTCAGTCCGACGAACAACGCCCTCAGCGCCGTCGTCAGGCGCTCGGCTTGGTGCCGGGTCACGGTGCTCCCGTTGTGGGCCCGTCCGGTGAACAGCTCGACCAGGTGGTTCTCCTGCGCTTGGACGGTCTCGGCCAGCTGTGCGCCCAGAACCGGATCGTGCAGGGCCATGTCCAGCAAGGTGATCTGGAGCGACTGCACGGACAGCGCATCGGGTGCGTCGCAGCTGCGCCGCTGGTGCCGGGCGAAAGCGCCGACCGCGGCGATCAGGTCCAGCTCGGCGGGCACCGCCTGCTCGATCTCCGCGTAGTGCGGTTGCAGGCGGTCGGTGACCAGCGCGACCACCAGACCGTTCTTGCTGCCGAACAGCGAGTAGATGGCGCCGGTGGTCAACTCGGCCCGCGCGGCGATGTCTTCGAGCTTGGCCCGGTAGCCCTCCCGGGCCACCACCTCGAACGCGGCGTCCAGCAGGGCGCGGCGGTTGTCCTCCTTGGCCTGCGCTCTCGTCTTTCGCATAATCGGATTATAGTCGTAATAAGATTACGACTGGAGGGGTGCTCGTGGAACAGGCGCAGACCGCGGCGTCGGCGGGGAAGTCGCAGGTGGCCGGAATCGTCGCCGACGGCGCGTTCAAACTCGCGTTCGCCGCCGCCTGCGCGATCGGTGCCGCACCGCTGGGTGAGCTGCTCGGAGTGCCCTGCTGGCTGATGATCGCCTCCGGTGCGGCCCTGCTGATCTGCGGCGCGATGGAGCTCGGATACCTGCGCAGCCGCACGCGCCGCACCTACCTGCGCCTCATGATCGCCTACGACAGCTGCTGGGTGCTGGCGACGCTGGTGGCCCTGCTGCTGGCATGGCTGGGAAGCAGCGCGGGCGGCGAGGTGTGGATCGGCTACCAGACAGCGGCTCCGGTCGTGTTCGCCGTCTGCCTGGCAGCCGCCGCACGGCCGGATCGAGCAACGGCGTCATCCGACCGGAAAGTCAGTCCCTGAAGGGCAATCGCCACACGACTTCGCCGTCGTGGACGTCGGCGGTCGGCTTCAGACCGGCGGCCTCGGCGACCGCGGCCGAGGCACGGTGTTGCGGGTGGACGTGGGCGAGGACGCCGTGCACCGGTAGTCGGCGGAGCCAGTCGACCAGGGCGAGCACGGCTTCCTTCGCGATGCCGCGGCGCTGCCACCCGGTGCCCACCATCCAGGCGATCTCGGCCGCGGGGCCGGGATACCCGGGGCCGATCGTCGCCTGCACCGTGCCGACGAGCCGGTTCTCGGCGCGCAGCCGGATGACCCAGTTGCACCACGACACCTCGGGATCCGGCGAACCGGCCAGCATCCGCTCGTAACGGGTGCGCAGCTCCGCCGCCGTCAGCGGGACGCCGCCGATGAACTCGTATAGCTCCGGGGAAGCCAGCACCGCCGACATCTCCTCGGCGTGGTCGGCGCGCAGCGGCTCCAGGTCGAGCCGGTCGGTCCGGAGCACCGGCGGTTCCGCCAGGAGCTTCCGGAGGCGGACCAGCTCGCGGTCGGTGGCCGACGACCGGTGCTGGTTCATCCCAGCGCCTTCTCGAACCAGTGCTCGGCGTACGGGCCGTTGTTGAAGGCCGGGATCTCCTGGTAGCCGTGCTTGGCGTAGAGGCGGCGGGCTTCCACGAGGTCGCTGCGGGTGTCCAGGCGGATCGCGCGGTATCCCAGCCGCTGCGCGTGCTGCTCCACCTCGGCGAGCAGCCGGGCGGCCGCCCCGCGCCCGCGCACCTGCGGCCTGATGTACATCCGCTTCAGCTCGGCGATCCCGGGTTCGAGCTCGCGGATGCCCGCGCAGCCCGCGAGTTCGGCCTGCTCGCGGACCACGAGGAAGACACCGGTGGGCGGGTGCAGCCCGGCGTTGGGATCTTCGGCGATCGCCTCGTCCACCTCGGCGTCGGTCGCCGGGCGGCCGTAGTACCGGCTGGCCATCTCGTCGGTGTACTCGCGGAGCAGGCCGAGGACGTCCGGCTGGTCCACTGCGGTGGGCTCGATGTTCCAAGTGCTCACGGTCCGATTCTCGCCCGGTCGTCCACCGGATATAGGCCGGGCCTTCGGCTCCGTTCGCGAACCGGACTTTGACCCCCTGCGCGCGAGCTGCCTTGAATGGGCCGAGCACACCGGTGTGGAGAGGATCAGCGCATGCGTCTGGAAGGCATTTCGGCGGCGGTGACCGGCGGCGCGTCCGGTCTGGGACTGGCGACCGCGCGGAAGCTGGCCGGGGCGGGAGCCACCGTCACCATCATCGACCTGCCCGCCTCCCCGGGCGCGGAGGTCGCCGCCGAGCTCGGCGCGCGTTTCGCGGCCGCCGACATCACCGACGAGCAGCAGTTCGCCGCCGCGCTGGACGCGGCCGACGAGGCTGGACCGCTGCGCGCGCTGGTGCACTGCGCCGGGCGCGGTGCCCGCATCCGCCTGGTGGAGAAGGACGGCGAGCCCGGTGCGCTCGAACCGTTCGAGGACGTCATCCAGCTGAACCTGATCGGTTCCTACAACGCGCTGCGCCTCGGTGCGGCGCGGATGGCCAAGCACGACGCCGTGGACGACGAGCGCGGGGCGATCGTGCTGACCGCCTCGGTCGCCGCGTTCGAGGGGCAGATCGGCCAAATCGCCTACACCGCGTCGAAATCGGCCATCGTCGGCATGACGCTCTGCGCGGCGCGGGATTTGGCGAGCAAGGCGATCCGGGTATGCACCATCGCACCGGGCATCATGGACACCCCGCTGCTGGGCCGCCTGCGCGAGGACGTCCGCAAGTCCCTGGAGGACTCGGTGCCCAACCCGAAGCGACTCGGCGACCCGGCCGAATTCGGCGCGCTGGCCTGCAACATCCTGGAGAACCCCTACCTCAACGGGGAAACCATCCGGCTCGACGGCGCGATCCGGATGGCTCCCCGCTGAGCTCAGTCGAGGGAGAAGCCGAAGACGCTCAGCAGGCTGTAGACGCCCAGCAGGCTGATCGCGATGCTGCTGACCACCAGCAGGGTGTTGAACGCCCGCGAACCGCGCAGGCGCCGATCCACCTGCGTGTTGCGCAGGTACCAGGTCGCCACCACCACGGCGGGCAGGAAGATGCCGGTCATGATGCCGCCGATCTGCACCATGACCACCGGTGAGTTGATGAACAGGTAGGTCGCGCCCCACACGATCGGCAGCGCGACCGTGAAGCCGCGGATCCACCTGCCGCGCGACCGCGCGTCCGACCAGTCCAGCACGCCCAGCGTCGCCAGCACGTTGACGTACATCCGGGACCAGCTCGGGATCGACGCCCACAGCGTCGATCCCAGCACCGCGATCGCGCCGACGAGGAACCCGATCGCCGCCCACTCGCCGATCACGTCGGTGTACATCTGGGACAGCGTGGTGATCATCTCGTTGCCCTCGAGCACCAGGCCCTGCGGGTTGAGCACCGCCGCGCCCATCACGAAGAACGCCAGCGTGCTGAACGTGTAGATCAACCAGGACAGGAAGACGTCCTTGTACATCACGCGGATCCAGCCGCGGGCGCGCCGCTGCCACTCCTCGCTGCCGTCGTCCGGCCCGACCCAGCGGGCGTAGCCCTTCTCCACGCACCAGTAGGTGTAGAAGGTGATCTCGTCGGCGCCGACGCCGGTGATGCCGAACATCGCCACCGCCGCGCCGATCGCGCCGACCGGGATGGTGAACGTCAGGCCGGAGAGGAGATCGCCGCCGCCGTAGCCGAACGGCGTGAACGGCAGGCCCAGGGCGATCACCACGGTGGCCACCGAGAAGACCGCGACCAGCGCGAAAGCGCCACGCTCGATCAGGTTGTAGCTGTTGGAGTACAGCAGCGCGATGCTGCCCGCCACGACGATGAGCGTCCACACCGCCAGCGAGGTGAAGCCGAGCGGATCACCGCCGACCGGGATCAGCATGCTCAGCGCGACCGCCGTGCCGCCGACGATCCCGCCGACCTGCAGCAGCTTGGACAGCGCCATCAGCATCCACAGCAGGTTGATCCAGCCTATCCGGCCGATCTTCGGCGGGACCTCGTTGAAACCGGTCAGGGCGGGCTTGCCGGTGATGATGGTCCAGCGGGCGAGCTCGGCCTGCACGGCCACCTTGACGGCGGTGGACAGGATCACCATCCACAGCAGGGCGAAGCCGACCTCGGCTCCGAGCGCGGTGGTCGCGATCAGTTCGCCGGAACCGACGATGGAGGCGCTGACGATCAGTCCCGGGCCCAGGTACCGGAGGCTGGACTTCCAGCCGGTGGGCGGTTCCTTGATGCCGTCAGCGGTGAGCAGGTACGGGTCGTCGCTGGTCGCATTGGGTGCACCCATCAGGCACTCCTTCGTGCAGCTGGGCATTTTCACATCTGTGAAGGGACTGCGATGGATGTGAAAGCTACAGTCGCGGACATGGCCGGTCAACGGGCGGCGAGGCAGGTTTTCGATCGGTCGGCAACGGGCACCTCGGAAGCACGACCCGCACCCGGTGCGGTGTCGCGATCCTCTGTGGACTGCATTCGGCCGCACCGAGGCGAGGTGGGACATTTGCGACCAGGACGTGCAGTCGCTTCCTTCGATTCCGCGACGGGGATGCTCCGGGCCCTGTCGCGCTTCCTCGCCGGCCAGGACATCCCGGCGATCGGCCAGGCGCCGAGAGCGCTCGAACCGGTGCTCGGAGCCGTGCTGGCGGGAGTCAACCGGCTGCCCCCACGATGGGCGGATCAGCTCTACGCGGCCAGCGGCGTGAGCGAGGCGCTACCACCCACCCGGCTGGGCGAGGTCGATTCCGACGAGCTCGCGTCCTGGGTCGTCGACCACTACCCGAAGCGCCGGTACCCGGTGGTGTTCATCGGTTCCTCCAACGGCGCTGCGGTGCACCTGGCGGCGGCGCTGGACGCGCCGTGGTTGCCGCAGACCATGCTGATCCCGGTGCGGCGGCGCGGAGTGGACCGCGACGACCCGCAGGGCGAGCTGGAAGCGGGGCGCGAGCCGGCCGAGCGGCTGCTGGCGGCCAACCCGGACCTGGTGCTGCACCACATGCACGATCCCAACCAGGACCGGCTGATGATCACCGGGATGTCCTACTTCCGCGTGAAGTGGCGGCGCTTGCCGGAGGCCTACCGCCGGTTCCTGCGCGACCACCTGATGGCCGGTGGCGCGGTGGTGACGGTCGAGTGCGGACTGTCGTGGCCGGTGACCCGGGTCGGCCCGCGCCACGTGTTCCAGTTCGGCGCCCTGGGCGGCGCGTCCGAGGACGAGTACTACTCGGGCGGACCGAGGGTGGCCGACCTGCTGCGCCGCTACGGCGCCCGCCGCAGCGGCTGGCGGCCCCCGGAACCCGACGAGCGGGCACCGGAAGCCGAGTGGGGTTTCGAACCGGACCTGCTGGCCGATCTCGGCGAAGTGGCGAACCAGCAGCAGTTCTCGTTGCGGCGCATGCCCTTCGACCACCCCGAGCGGGTGAGCCCGCTCGTCGCCGACCTGCACCGCGCCTGGTACGCGGAGCGCGGTCTGCCCGCCGACCGGCTGCTGGTGGAGTCCTTCCTGCTGATGGAGCCCTGGTGGACCCTGCGCACCGGATCGGTGCCGTTCTGGATGGCGTTCAACACCGAGGGCTCGCACCGCGCGCTGAGCGACTTCCTCGACACCCGGGACTTCGAGGAGATCCGCCTGATGCTCTTCTCGCACGGCACCGAGTCCATCGGGCTGGCGGGCATCGACGACTGGCGGCGGTTGCTGCAGCGGGCCGGGCGCCGCGGGATGCTGCTCGGGGTGGATCCGCGCGCGTTCCCGAGGGACTTCGCCGGTCTCGTCCGGGCGCACCGCGAGCTGAGCCGGGTGCGGCCGTGCTGGGAGCTGCCGCCCCCGCGCCGGTTGTCCGACGTGGAGTCGCTGTTGCTCGCGGATCGCTGACCGGGGAATTTTTCCCGCGCACCGGCTGTTGATCCACTCCGGCCAACGGCGGATTTCGCTGCTTCGAGTCGGCGTGACGGATAGGGTTTCGCACATGGTGGGTTCATTGCTGGGGACCGAGGTCCAACGGGTCGAGGATCCGGAACTGCTCCGCGGCCGGGGCACTTACGTGGGGAACCTGGACATCGCGGGCGTCCTGCACCTCGGATTCGTCCGCTCGCCGATGGCGCACGCCCTGATCACCGGCATCGACGTCGCGGCGGCCGCCGCCGCGCCGGGTGTCGTGGCCGCCTTCGCCGCGGCCGACCTGGACGTCCCGATCCCACCGGCGTTCGGCGGGTTCAACCCGCTCTGCGCGCGCCCGCCGCTGGCCACCGACCGGGTGCGGTTCGTCGGCGAACCCGTCGCCGTCATCGTGGGCGAGAGCGCCGCGGCGGTGGCCGACGCGATCGAGCTGGTCGACGTCGACTACGAGCCGCTGACCGTCGTCGCCGACCCGGAGCAGGCGCTGCACCCGGCGGCCGAGCAGCAGTTCCCGGAACTCGGCTCCAACGTCGCAGGTGGTTTCCGCGACCCGGCCGGAGCCGATGTGCTCGCGGACGCGGAAGTGGTGGTGCGCGCCCGCATCGAGAACCAGCGCGTGGCGGTGGTGCCGCTGGAGGGCAACGCGATCGCCGTGGAGCCCGGTGGCCCGGACCAGGACTACGACGTCACGGTGCACGTGTCCACGCAGATGCCGCACGGGCTGCGCGACGGCGTGGCCGAGGCCTTCGGCTGGGAACCGCAGCGGGTGCGGGTGATCTCCCCGCACGTCGGCGGCGGTTTCGGCGGCAAGGCAGGAGTGGTCTCCGAGCACGCGGTCGCGATCGCGGCCGCACTGCGCCTGGGCCGCCCGGTCCGGTGGGTGGAGACGCGCTCGGAGAACATGCAGGGCATGCCGCACGGGCGCGCGCAGGTGCAGTTCGCGGAGCTGGGCCTGCGACGTGACGGCACCATCACCGGATTGCGCTGCCGCGTGATCGGCGACTGCGGGGCCTACGCCGGGTTCGGCGGCTCCCTCGCGCTGAGCTCGACGCGGATGATGGCGCAGGGCGTCTACCGCATCCCGAAGATCAGCTACGACGGCGTGGCCGCACTGACCAACACGACGCCGGTGGGCGCGTTCCGCGGCGCCGGACGGCCGGAAGCCGCCGCGATGCTGGAGCGGATGATGGACCTCGCGGCCGCGGAACTCGACCTGGACCCGGTTGTGCTGCGGCGCAAGAACTTCCTCGCCCCGGAGTCGTTCCCGTACAAGACGCTGCTCGGCGCCACCTACGACAGCGGTGACTACGCGCTGCCGTTCGACGAGGCCCTGCGCCTGGCCGACTACGAGGCCCTGCGCGCCGAGCAGGCCCGCCGCATCGAAGCCGGCGAGAAGGTGCTGCTCGGCATCGGGACCAGCGCTTACGTGGAGATCACCGGTGGCGGCGCGGGCGAGTACGCCGAGGTCGAGGTGCACGAGAACGGCGCCCGGATCAAGGTGGGCACCTCCGCGCACGGGCAGGGGCACGCGACGTCCTTCGCGATGATCGTGTCCGACACGCTGGGCATCCCGCTGGAATCCGTCGAGTTCGTCCAGTCCGACACCGCTGAGGTGCCGCGAGGCGGCGGAACCGGCGGATCGCGGTCGCTGCAGATCGCCGGGAGCGCGGTGCAGGAGGCCGGCGGCCTGGTGCTGCGCAAGGCCAAGGAACTGGCCGCGGCCCGGCTGGAGGCCTCCGTCGACGACATCGAGCTGACCGACGGCGGCGAGCTCGGCGTGGCCGGTGTGCCCAGCGCGACCATCGCCTGGGCGGAGCTGGCCCGCGCGGCGGCCGAGGACGGTGACCGCCTGGCAGCCAACATCGACTTCGCGCCGGGCGGCGCGACGTTCCCGTTCGGCGCGCACGTTTCGGTGGTCGAAGTGGACGTGGAGACCGGTTACGTCCGCCCGCTGCGGCACGTCGCGGTGGACGACTGCGGCCGGATCATCAACCCGATGCTGGTGCGCGGGCAGCAGCACGGCGGCGCGGCGCAGGGCATCGCCCAGGCGCTGTGGGAGCAGGTGACCTTCGACGCGGAGGGCAACCCGGAGACCGGCACCCTCGCCGACTACACGATCCCGTCGGCGGCGGACCTGCCCTCCTTCGAGGTGACCAACACCGAAACCCCGAGCCCGCTGAACCCGTTGGGAGCCAAGGGAATCGGCGAATCGGCAACGGTCGGCTCGACACCAGCGGTGCAGAACGCGGTGGTCGACGCGGTCAAGCACCTCGGAGTCCGCCACATCGACATGCCGACGACACCGGAGAAGGTCTGGCAGGCGATCCAGCGGGGTGCCGCGGCGACGTACTGGCAGGAACCCCCGGCAGCCTTCGCCGACCTCCCGGCCCGGGACGAAACCACCCCGGAAGACGCCGAAGAAGCAGTCGTCTGACCGCCCGCGGAGGCACCCCCGGAAAACCCCGGAGGTGCCTCTGCTCCGGTCTCAGCGCGGCCCCCGGCTTCAGGTTTCCTTGCGGCGGGCGCGGTAGGTGCGCATCTTGTGGCGGGCTCCGCAGATGTCCATGCTGCACCAGATGCTGTTGTTGCCGGGGGAGCGGTCGTAGTAGAGCCAGCGGCAGTCCTCGGCCTGGCAGACCTTGAGGCGCCCGGGTTTCCCGCTCAGGTCCGCCACCACCAGCGCGACCACGAGATCGCCGATCATCCGCTCCACCGCGCTCTCCCCGCCGACCGGGACCACGATCCGGCCGCTCTGCCACCTCGGTGCTCCGAGCAGTCGGCGCGCGTAGTCGTTGAGCTGCGCGGAGCCGGTTCCGGCCAGGTGTTCGCGGATCGCTTCGCGGGCCCGGACCAGCTCCAGTCGCGCGGACTCGTCCAGCTCGTCGGCGGCGTCCTGGCGGTCGTGGTCGCGCAGCCACTGCCGGGCGTCCGTCAGATCGCGCAGGGCGTCCTCGTCCTGCAGGAATCGCGCGGAGTTGCCGAACGCCTCCACCGGTCGCAGCTCGTCCGGTGCGGGTGGGCGGTCGTATGCCATTCGTTCAGGTTACCGGCTTGTTGACAGAGGAGGTAACGTTACTGGCATAGGAAGGTAGACGGTAACGGAGGTGTGCGATGGGGTGGGAACTTCCGGAGCGATTCGAGTCGGTGCGCGGGACGGTTCGCTGGGCGAGCTTCGGCCAGGGTGATCCGGTGGTGCTCATGCACGGCACACCGTTCTCCTCCTACGTCTGGCGGGACATCGCCGCAGCGCTGAGCAGCCGGTACCAGGTGTTCGTCTGGGACATGCCGGGATACGGGCAGTCGGAGATGCACGATGGCCAGGACGTCTCGCTGGCCGCTCAGCAGGAGGTGTTCGCGGAGCTCCTGCAACACTGGGGGCTGGTGGAACCGGCTGTGATCGCTCACGACTTCGGTGGCGCTGTGGCGCTGCGGACAGCACTGCTCAGCGGGGCCCGCTACGGGCGCTTGGCGCTGGTCGACGCGGTGAGCGTGCGGCCGTGGGGATCGGAGTTCTTCCGGCTGGCCCACGACAACTCCGAGGCCTTCACAGCACTGCCGCCACTGCTGCACGAAGCGCTGGTCCGCCGCTACATCACCACCGCTGCCCACCGGGAACTCCGCGACGACGTGCTGGACCACCTGGTCGCGCCGTGGCTCGGGCCGGTGGGGCAAGCGGCCTTCTACCGCCAGATCGGCCAGGCCGACGAGCGCTACACCCGCGAGGTCGAGGACCGCTACGCCGAACTCGACTGCCCGGTGCTCATCGCGTGGGGCGATCAGGACCAGTGGCTGCCACCGGCCCGCGCGAAGGAGCTGGCCGCGCGCATCCCGCACGCCGAAGTGGCCTGGATCGGCGAGTGCGGTCACCTGGTCCAGGAGGACAACCCGGCGCAGCTGACCGCGCTGATCACCGGGTTCCTGGCCGCGGGCGAGCTCAGCTCAGCGCGATGAGCCCGGCATCGGTCGGGCGGAAACCGCAGGACCCGAAGTAGAAACCGCGCAGGTGCGGCTCGAAGTCCACGTGCAACCAGGTGCACCCGGCGTCGGCGGCACCCACCGCGGCACGGCGTACCAGCTCGGTCCCGATCCCACCGCGCTGGTGCGCCGGGGCGACCTTCGGATCGAGCAGGAAGGCGTGATCGCCGCCGTCCCACGCCACGTTGGCGAACCCGATCAGCGCCCCGTCGTCGACCCGGCCGGTCACCCAGCCCAGGCTGTGCGGCCGCACCCGGTCCCACCAACCGGGTTCCGGATTTCCGCCGTGCGACAGCGTCAACGCCACCAGCTCGTAATCGGAGGCAGGACCGCGCCACCGGTAGTCGATCTCCATACGACCGATCATGCCGCGCAGCGCAATCGGAATTGTTCTGCGGACGGTGGTTCAGAGCTGGACCCGTAGTTCTTGACCTGCGGTGAGCGTGAGCCCGTCGGGGAAGGTGAGCAGCGGGCGCTCGGGGTCCGCGCTCACCGGGACTTCCTCCCCGTCGAGCCAGGCGCGTGGTTCAGCACTGATCGCGTCGAGCGCGAGCGTGGTCAGGTTCAGGCGGCCGTGGCGGAGTTCGACGGTGCTGCTCCGCTCGGAGTCCGTGCGCTGCTGGCGGTACAGGCCCCAGCCCTCAGCCGTTGTGAAGGCCGCGGCGAAGTTCTCCGGCGTGATCTTGGGCGCGAAGCCCAGGCGTCCGCGCGGGCCGTGGTGCTCGAAGCCCAGCAGGCTCGTGTACACGCCGAAGCTCGCCATGGAACGCGCGTAGTGGTCGCTGCACTCGATCTCGTTGTACGGATTCCGGCGCAGCGGGGCGTAGCGGTCGTGCACGGAGCGGGCTATCGCGAGACCTTCGTCGAGCATCCCTTCGGCGATCAGGTGCGCGGCGACCTGGTACTCGATGCCGTGCCAGGCCTCGTTGAAGTAGCTGGTCGACCAGTTCTCGCCCGCCTCGTCACCGCCGCCCTTCGGCCAGGTGCACATGATCAGGGCCGGTACGTCATCGTCGTAGAAGATGCGACCGCCCGCGATCGGGCTTCGCTCCCGGTACTCCATCGGGCGCGGCACGAAGTTGTGCCGCCAGATGCTGCGCAGAGCGGAACGCGTCTCGGCCTCCGGCAGGACGCGCGGCAGGCCGAGCTGCGCCGCCCAGCTCTGGCCGAGCAGCTGGTCGGCGAAGCAGCCGCGGTTGGTGTTGACCGAACCCGGGTGCGCCGGGTCGAGCTCGTGGACGAAGTACTCGCCGTTGAACAGATCGCGCACGATGATCTCGGCACCGCGGTCGGCCAGCTCGTGGCAGCGCTGCGCGAACCCGTCGTCGCCCACCTCCGACGCCATCGCCGCGGCCGCCCGGAGCGCGGCCAGGTACAGGCCGGACAGCCAGCTGTTGCGGCCGAACCAGGTGGCGTCCTGCGTGTTGGGCTGGGCCCCGTCGAGCACCCCGTCCGGCTCCGCGTCCGAGCCGATCAGGTACTCGACGGCGCGCTTGGTGCGCGGCCAGACCCGCGACAGCCAGCCGGGGTCCGCCGACATCTGGTGCTCGCGGTAGATCCGCAGGATCGTTCCGGCCTGCCCGTCCACCGCCGGCGTCCGGTCGGCCTCGCCGCGCATGCTCAGCTGCCCGGTCGTGGCGTGGAAGCCGATGCCCAGGTCCACCCGCTCCCGGGTGTCGCGCTCCACGACGGGGAACAGGCGCGCGAGCGCGTGGGCGTAGTGCCAGACGTGCGTGCACGTGCCCGCGCAGCAGTAGGCGCCTTCCCAGCCGTAGAAGCGGCCGTCGGCGAACCGGTAGCAGGTCGAGGTGGACAGGATCGTGGTGTTGGCGGCGACCCGCTCGAGCAGCCAGTGCGGCAGCGTCGAATCCTCGTACCAGGTGCGGACCCAGCTCGCAGTGCGCTCCAGCAGGTGTTCGTGCGCTCCGGCGAGGTGCGCGATGACCGCTTTCGCGTTGTCGAAGCGGCTCGCGTAGTGCCGGAGCAGTTCGCGGCTGTGCTCCAGGAAGGCGAGTCCTTCCCGGTCGGGCACGGGGAAGAACCACGCCAGCGCGAAGCGGACGGTCCGCTCCTCGCCTGGCGGCAGCGTCACGGTCGCGCTCACCGTGCCCGCGGTGCGCTGGGAGATCCCGTCCACTTCCGGAGGCCCGGGGGCAGGATCCAGCACGTCTTCCGGGGCGTTCCAGGACACCGCGGCAGGGCAGGTGCGGACCTGGTCCGCGCCGAGGATCGCCAGCGCAGCACTGCCGTTGTCGGGTAGCTCGGACAGCGGCTGCTGAGGCGCGTGGTCGGTGAGCACGAGCTGGTCGACACCGATGTGGCCCCACGGGCCGGTCTCCTCGTCGACGATCTCGACGACGGCCTCGCGGCCCTGCCACGGCCCCAGGAACAGCACCCGGTCGGCCAGCCGGTCGCTGACCGAACCGGTCACCGAACCGACGATCTGGCCATCGACCAGGACGTTCAGGCAACAGGTGCCCGGATAGCTGCCGCCGCTCACGCGGAACCGCAGGTAGTTGCGCTCGATGCGGAACGGCGCGCTGCGCAGCCTGCCGGTGGCGCTGTCGCGGGCACCGGCGTCGGTTCCCGGAGCGCTCGCGTGCGAGTCGACCATGCGCATCCCGAACGCGCCCGCCTCGCCCTGGTAACCCGGGCGGTCGAGGGTGCGGATCGGTCCGGCACCGAAGGCGTCACCGGTCACCGACCAGCCGGCGTAGTCGGGTTTCTCCCAGTCCTCCAGCAGCAGATCCGGGCGCATGCGGTTCTCGACGCTGCCTTCGGCGGCCCCGAACTGCACACCTGCCGCGGTGCCGGTGGTGAACTCCTCAGCGCTGAGCCGCAACGGCCGGGTGTGCCGGCTGCCGAGGCACACCGGGTTCTCCAGGAACCCGCCGATCTCCACCTCCACTGTGGACTTCGAGGTGTTCGTGATCGCGTAGTCCAGGAACACCGCGGGATAGGAGCTGTCGTCGATCTCGGTGGGGATGAACGGCGAGCAGGCGCGCAGCCGGATCCGCACCTCCGAGTCCGGGTAGTCGACCTCGGCCAGCGGTGGGCGTCCGGTGAACGCCACGTCGGGAAAACCGCGCGCGTCCAGCCACCTCGCGGGCTGCTCACCGATGCGCACCGCGAACCCGTGCTCGAACGGCGAGCTCGGGGCCTGCGGGCGGGTGAAGTGCAGGTCGTGGATGGCGGCCGGCGCGGTCCGGTTGTCGACGTCCCAGAGCCACAACCGTCCGTCGCCGCCCAGGTAGAGCTGACCGCAGCCGATGCCGCCGATCGGCATCCCGATCAGCCGCAGCTCGGCATCGCGCAGTCGGCGCGGCGTCCCGCGGGCGGAGAGGTCCTGCTTCGCTACCTGGGACACGGCGCACTCCTTCGTCACGACACGTGCGGGGCGGAGTTCGGGGGAGCGCTCAAGTCTAGGAATCCGCAGCGCCGGGCGGCTGCGGTTCGCCGCCGTGATCATCCGGACGGACGATCGCGCAGGATTCCCAGCATCCGGGAAGGAATGCTCCTTCCTGGTCCGCGATGGCGGGTCCTCCGCCAGGCTTGGTGTTCACGGACCGTTCGCACGTCTCGGCGGAGCGTGCGCACCCAGGTGAGCATGCCCACGATGCGGGAACCCCGTCTCGGCAAGTGGTCGGTCGCGGATTACAGTGCTGTAGTCCGATCGTGTTAACGAGGAGGTTGCGGCGCCATGGCTGTCGGCCACGTCCCAGCACCAGGAGTGCGGGACTCCGGATCACCGGGTGATCCCACCCCGCGAAACTCGACCCGGCAGGTGGTCATCGCCAGCCTCGTAGGCACGTCCATCGAGTTCTACGACTTTTACGTCTACGCGACCGCGGCGGTGCTGGTTTTCCCGCACTTGTTCTTCCCGGCGGGTGATCCGACGGCCGCGACCCTGCAGTCG
The DNA here is from genome assembly GCF_003635025.1 of Saccharopolyspora antimicrobica. GTDB lineage: Bacteria > Actinomycetota > Actinomycetes > Mycobacteriales > Pseudonocardiaceae > Saccharopolyspora > Saccharopolyspora antimicrobica. Next base: position 5,596,288 of record NZ_RBXX01000002.1, read on the forward strand.
CTGGCCACCTTCGCGATCGCTTTCGTGGCCCGCCCGGTCGGCTCCGCGCTCTTCGGTCACTTCGGTGACCGCATCGGCCGCAAGTCCACCCTGGTGGCCTCGCTGCTGACCATGGGCATCTCCACCGTGGTGATCGGTCTGCTGCCCGGCTACGCGCAGATCGGCGTCCTCGCACCGCTGCTGCTGGCGCTCTGCCGGTTCGGGCAGGGGCTGGGGCTGGGCGGTGAGTGGGGCGGCGCCGCGCTGCTGGCCACCGAGAACGCCCCGCCGCGCAAGCGCGCCCTGTTCGGCACCTTCCCGCAGCTGGGCGCGCCCATCGGGTTCTTCTTCGCCAACGGGCTGTTCCTGCTGCTGTCCGAGCTGATGGACGAGCAGGCGTTCCTGTCCTGGGGCTGGCGGGTGCCGTTCCTGGTCTCCGCGGTGCTGGTGGTCGTCGGCCTGTGGGTGCGGCTGAACATGCACGAGACCCCGGCGTTCTCGAAGGTCGTGGCGCGCAACGAGCGGGCCAAGGTGCCGTTCGCGCAGGTCTTCCGCAGCGACTTCAAGGCCCTGATGCTGGGCACCTTCATCATGCTGGCCACCTACGTGCTGTTCTACCTGATGACGGTGTTCTCGCTGTCCTTCGGCACGGCCGAGACCGGACTGGGCTACGAGCGCTCGTCGTTCCTGATCATGCTGATGATCGGGGTGGTGTTCTTCGGCCTGACGGTGCCGGTGGCGGGCCTGCTGGCCGACCGCTACGGGCGGCGGCCCACGCTGATCGTCACCACCAGCGCGATCATCGTGTTCGGCCTGCTGCTTGGCCCGTGGTTCGGTGCGGGCTCGACCGTCGCGACCGTGTCGTTCCTGATCGTCGGGCTCGGCCTGATGGGCATGACTTTCGGGCCGATGGGCGCGGTGCTGCCGGAGCTGTTCCCCACCGCGGTGCGCTACACCGGGGCCTCGGTGTCCTACAACCTGGCCAGCCTGCTGGGCGCCTCGGTCGCGCCCTACATCGCGACCTGGCTGGCCAGCTCCTACGGCCTGGGCTGGGTCGGGGTCTACCTCGCGGCGATGGGCGCGACCACGCTGATCGCGCTGGTGATCAGCAAGGAGACCAAGGAAAGCTCGATCGAGGACTGAGCCTTCCCGCACGGACAGCTCCGCCCCGCCTGGCCACCGAGCCAGGCGGGGCGGAGTTCGTTCCGGGGCCCTGGTCAGGCGAGCCGGCCGGCCTCGCGCAGTGAGTCGAGGAGGCGATCGACGAATGCGACCTGCGCCGGGTTGAGCTTCTCCCGCGCGGTGTCCGGATCGCACCACAAGGCGCGGTCGACCTCCGGGAACAGCTGGCGGCGACCGGATCGCGGCGGCCACTCCAGCTCGAACTCGTTGCTGCGCAACGCGGTCGCGTCGAAATCGCCCTCGACGGCCCAGGCGGTGACGACTTTGCCGTTGCGCTGCTTGACCTCCCCGAGCGCGAGCAGCTCGTGCTCGGACGGCACAGCACCGGTCTCCTCGGTGAACTCCCGGACCGCCGCCGCCCGCGCGTCTTCGCCGGGTTCGTACTCGCCCTTGGGCACCGACCAGGCACCCGCGTCCTTGTTCTTCCAGAACGGCCCACCGGGGTGGACCAGCAGGACCTTCGGGACACCGTCGGCCAACCGGAACAGCAGGATGCCAGCGCTTCGCTTGCTCATCCCGCCAGTGTCGCGCACCGAGGTCTGGCGGAATCGGCGGAACCCGTCGATGCTGGCAGCGTGGAACGGGTCGTGCTGCACGTGGATCTTGATCAGTTCATCGTGGCCGTCGAGCTGTTGCGCCACCCGGAGCTGCGGGGGCGGCCGGTGCTCGTCGGCGGCAGCGGCGACCCGACGCAGCGCGGAGTGGTGGCGGGCGCTTCCTACGAGGCCCGTGCCGCCGGAGTCCGTTCCGGGACACCACTGCGGACAGCGGCCAGCCGCTGCCCCGAAGCGGTGTTCCTGCCCGCAGACAACGAAACCTACCTGGCCGCCTCGGCCGACGTGATGAGCGCACTGCGCGACCTGGGCGGCCTTCTGGAAGTCGCCGGGTGGGACGAGGCGTTCATGCTCGTCGACACCGAAGACGCCGAGCAGACCGCGCGAGTGGTGCAGCAGCAGGTCCGGGAGCGCACCGCGCTCGCGTGCTCGGTGGGCATCGGGGACAACAAGCTGCGCGCGAAGATCGCATCCGGCTTCGCCAAACCGGCCGGGGTGTTCCGGCTGGAGATGGCCAACTGGGTCGAGGTCATGGCAGAGCTGCCGACGGACGCGCTCTGGGGTGTCGGCGCGAAGACCGCGAAGAAGCTGGCGGCCAGGGGAATCGCGACGGTCGGCGATCTGGCCCGCACGAAAATGGCGGATCTGGCAGGCGAATTCGGCCCCAACATCGGGCCGTGGCTGGTCGCGCTCGCGCACGGCTACGACTCGACCCCGGTCACCGAAGAACCCGAGGAAGCCCGTTCGCACGGTCGCGAGGTGACCTTCCAGCGCGACCTCCGCGATGTCGAGGAGATGCGCGCGGAGGTTCGGCGGCTGTCCCACGTGGTGGCAGCCGACCTCGCGGTGGAGGACAAGGTGGCCCGCCGCGTCGTGGTGAAGGTGCGCGATTCCAGCTTCGCCACGCACACCCACGGCGTATCGCTGCCCAGCCCGACGCGGGACGCCGACGCCCTCGAACGCGCCGCCCGCACGGCGCTGGACCGCTTCCCCCTGAACCGGCCGGTCCGGCTGCTCGGCGTCCGCGCCGAACTGCCCCGGGCCAAGCGCTAGTCGGCCGTGTCCGCGGTCCCGAACCCGGCCGCGATGGCCAGGAAGACCTCGGTGCACCGCTCGACGAGTCCGCCCTCGTCGAGCCGCAGCGTGCCGTCGAGCCAGGCGGTGAGCGCCTGCGCCAGGCCGCCCACCATGAAGTGCGTGGTCAGCTCCAGGTGCGGACTCTCGGTGATCCCGTAGAAGTCCTGCGCCTGACCGCCCAGCAGCGCGGCGAACAGCCGTGAGGAGTCCAACCGTCGCTGGGCCAGCAACGGGCTGCTCAAGCCGACCGAGAACAGCAGCCGACCGCGGCGCGGATCCCGCGCGACGGTCCGCACGATGTTCTCCAGCCCGGCACGCACCTTGACCCGCTCGTCCGGTCCGGCGGTGGTGACGGCCGCAAGCGTGGTGGTCGCCAGGTCGTCCACCACGTGGTCGTACACCGCCGCGGCCAACGCATCGCGGTCGGCGAAGCTCTCGTAGAAGTAGCGCGTCGCCAGCCCGGCCTGCTGGCACGCGCCGCGCACCGTCAGCGCCGGGCCGTCGCCGGAGGCACCGAGCAGGTCCAGCCCGGCCTCGAGCAGCTGAGCCCGGCGTTCCGCCCTGCGGTGATCACCCTGCACCCCGCCGTAGACCCGCAGTGGAGACGTGCCCATGGGCACAATCTTGACAGATCAGCGGCATCGCTGGTTCCCTAACTGGAAACGGCCGTGTGCAGAATTGACCTCGTGCGGAGGGTGGCGGACGGTGACGGCTTCGGCGGACACGACCACCCGGGTCCGGAACGCGGTGACGGGGGCTGGGCTCCTCGCAGGCAACGCGAACGTGATCATGCAGCTGGCCAGGCCCGGGGTGGGCTACGGCGTGGTCGAGAGCCGGGTGGAGAGCGGTCAGCTGTTCCGGCACCCGGTCAAGCGGACCCGCACGACACTGGCCTACATCGCCGTCGCCACGATGGGCACCGCCCGCGAGCGCGAGCTGTTCCGACGCGGTGTCAACCGCGCCCACGCCCAGGTGCGCTCCACCGACTCCAGTCCGGTCGCCTACAACGCCTTCGACCCGGATCTTCAGTTGTGGGTCGCTGCCTGCTTGTACAAGGGGTTCGAAGACCTCCACCTCCTCTTCTTCGGTGAACCCGACGCGGAGACCGCCGAGGCGTTCTACCGCGACGCTGCGGTGCTGGGTACGACGTTGCAGGTGCCGCCCGAGGTGTGGCCGAGCGATCGCGCCGCGTTCGAGCGGTACTGGACCGAATCCCTGGACCGGATCGCCATCGACGACACGGTGCGGGAATACCTCCTCGACGTGACGATGCTGGCCTGGCTTCCCCGCCCGTTGTCGGTGCTGTTCGGACGCTTCAACAAGTTCGTCACGGCCGGATTCCTTCCAGAGCGGTTCCGGGAGGAGATGCACCTGCCCTGGACAGCCCGGGATCAGCGCCGCTTCGACCGGTCGATGGCGGTGATCGGCGCGATCGTCCGGCACCTGCCGCCCGTGCTGCGGCACTTCCCGTACAACCTGGTCCTCTGGGATCTCCGCCGCCGGATCCGCACCGGTCGCCCGCTGGTCTGATCAGCCATCAGGCCGTTCGTGCGGCTGAACCGGTGATCACCCACCCGCTCGGCCACGGCACGAGAAGCGCTGCCGCATTGGCCACTGTGGACTTTCCACGGTGTTGCCAGCTGTTCGTGAGCTCGTCACCTGTCTGGGGGTGGACTGCGCCCATCAAACGTGAAAGATTTTCTGATCAGTTCGATGATCAGGGCGGATGGGCTGGGTACCGACATGGCAGGGATCAACAGGCGTGGCTTCCTCCGGGCTGCGGGCATCACCGGAGCCGTACTCGGCAGCGGGTTGGTGAGCGCGACACCGTCGTTCGGAAGGGGTGCGAGGCCCCGGCTGGCCTACAGCGCGGGCACCACGCTGCAGGCCGTGGCGCAGCCGGAAGCGGGGGAGGGCTACCGGCGGCTCACGGCAGGCCCGGGGTGGCCGCAGGTGGTCCGCACCGACCTGGTGGTGGGCAGGACGGACCGCGTCGACCGCCGGGTTCCGGTGGTCGCGTTCACCCAGTTCACCGACCTGCACGTGGTGGACGCGCAGAGCCCGGCCCGCTTCGAGTACGTCCACCCGCTGGCCGGTGGCGCGCACCGCCCGCAGGAAATGCTCACCTCGCTCGGTGCGGCACACCTCGTGCGCCGGGTGAACTCGCTGCCCGGAGCGCCGGTGACCGGACGCCCGATCGACTTCATGATCACCACCGGGGACAGCACCGACAACCACGAACTCGCCGAGCTCGACTGGTACTTCGGCGTGCTCAACGGTGGCCGGGTCACGCCGAACACCGGAGATCGGACCGCTTACGAAGGCGTGCAGGACTCCGGAGATCCGCTGTACTGGCACCCCGACGGCGGCGTCTCGGACCGGTTCCGCGAGCTCGGGTACCCGGTGCTGCCCGGACTGCTCGGCGACGCGCTCCAGCCCTTCGACAGCCCGGGGCTGCGGATGCCCTGGTACGCGGTGTTCGGCAACCACGACAACAGCGTCGTCGGAACGGTGCCGGACGAGCTGATCCCGGGACTGGTCGACTGGTACACCGGCTCGCGCAAGATCATCGGCCGGGACGAGCGGGAGAAGCGCGAGATCGTGGCCCTCATGGAGGGCCGCAGCCAGCAGCGGACGGCCAGCGTGATGACCACCCGCACCGGGCTGATCCGCACCGTCACCCCGGACGAACGGCGCCGTCCGTTCAACACCGAGGACTTCATCCAGGCGCACCGGGACCCGGCCAACACCGGTCCGGGCCCGGTCGGCCACGGGTTCGGCGAGGACCACGACGAGCCCTACTACACGTTCCCGATCGCGCCCGGCGTGACCGGCATCAGCCTGGACAGCACCAACACCGCGGGCTTCGCCGAGGGATCGCTCGGGCTGGCCCAGTTCCGCTGGCTGGAGAAGACTCTCACCGCGGGCAGCTCGGTGTACTACGACGGGCTCGGCCGGAAGCAGCGGCAGTCGGTCACCGACGAGCTGTTCATCCTGTTCAGCCACCACACCAGCGGCACGATGACCGCGCTGCTGCCGGACTTCCGCCGGCCCGGCGAGATCCGCAAGAGCGGTGCCTCGGTGGTGCGGCTGCTCAAGCGCTTCCCGAACGTGCTGGCCTGGGTCAACGGGCACACGCACCGCAACACCATCACCCCGCACCACGCCGACGACCCGGCCTGCGGCTTCTGGGAGATCAACACCGCGTCCCACGTGGACTTCCCGCAGCTGGCCCGGATCATCGAACTGGTGGACAACGAGGACGGCACGCTGTCGCTGTTCACCACGCTCATCGAAGCCGACAGCCCGTACCAGGCCGACTACGACGACAGGTCCCCGGACGCACTCGCCTCCCTCTACCGGGAACTGGCCTTCAACAACCCGCACACCGACCTGGCCCAGCTCGGCGAACTCGGCGACCGCAACACCGAGCTGCTGGTGCCCGGCCGCATGCCGACCCGGTAGTCCCGGTCCCACCGGGCGAGGTGCGGCGAACTCGCCCACCCTGGTGCTGTCGTCCTGAGCAGCGCTGGGAGGGCCGGGATGAGTGGGTTCGGACGTGTGGTGGCGGGGGTCGACGGCTCCGCCGTGGCGCTCAACGCCGCTCGCTGGGCGGCGCGCGAAGCGGCTCGGCGGAGATCCGGGTTGCGGATCGTCTACGCGGACCCGACCACCACGCCCGTGCTGCCGGAGCTCCCCGGCCTGCACTGGCCGAAGGAGCACCGCGAACAGGTGCGCGAGCAGGTCGCGCGCTGCCTGGACGTGGCCGCGAGCGCTGCGCGGGAGCAGGTGCCGGATGTCGCGGTGGACGCGGCGGCCTGCGCCGGCTCGCCCGTGCCGGTGCTGATCGACGAGTCCCGCGCCGCCGACCTGGTCGTGGTGGGCGACCGCGGCTTCGGCGGGTTCACCGGGCTGCTCGCCGGATCGGTCGCCGTGAAGATCGCGGCGCACGCGAAGTGCTCCGTCGCGGTCGTGCCGGACACCGGCGACCCGCTCAGGTTCCCGGTCGCCGGCCCGGTGCTCGCCGGCATCGACGACGACCTCTCCGCCGATCTGGTGCTGGCGCAGGCCTTCGCCGCCGCGGCGGACTGGGACGTCCCGCTGCACGTGGTGCACACCTGGGAAGTCGTCGGACTCGATCTGAAGTGGTTGCGCTCGCGGTTGCCCAGCGAGGTCGTCGGCGACACGGCGGTTCGGTTCGTCGCGGAAGTACTCGCCGGTTGGGGCGAGCGCTATCCGGACGTCGAGGTGCTCAGGTTCATCGGGCGCGGTACACCGACGACCGAGCTGCTCTCCCGAGCGCGGGAGGCACAGCTCGCGGTCGTGGGTGCACGCGGCCGAAGTGGCGTTGCGGGGGCGCACCTGGGCTCCACGAGCCACAAGCTGCTGCACCACTCGCCATGCCCGGTGCTGATCGTCCGCGCTCCCGAACCGGCTGGTTCGGCGTGAGCCGGTGGCGGGGCGGATGTCCATCGTCGAGGCGAGACCGATCGCGTTCCGCAGGTACTTCGACAACATGGCCGTGCTCCTTCTCCTCGGTGTGACTAGCTGTTCGCCGCTGATCGGCGCGCTCGTAGATGGATCGCGCGCATCATCGAAGACAGCGATTTAGCGCGTCGTGACAATGATTTTCACGGTCCACTGTCGACTGCGGAGTTGCTGTGGCGGTCCGTTGGCGTGCTACCAGTGTTGCAGGAGTCGAACGTGGATTCGAGTAAATAATGGTCGCTCGATGGAGTGATCAACACTGAGGGTATTTCGCTTTTTGGTTGAGCAGGGCCGAGTTTCGCGAACTCAGGAAGTGCTGGCCGATAAAATCGGTTGCGCTGAACAGCTATCGGCGATCAACTGGGGTCGCTTCGCGTTCGGCGAGAGGTTCGCCGGAGGCAGTGGCGCCTGCTCCCGTTCCGTCAGGCGTTACTTCCTCGGCTGGCCGGTTTTCAGGAATATGCGGGAAGCAGCGCTTCTGACCAGCGCGGTGGCGTCGCTGCCGGATCTGCGGTGGCCGCGCGGGTCAGGGGGGCGAGCCGCCAGACCCGGACCCTTGACTGAGATCATCCGGCTTCCCATGCTCGGGGAGCCGTACGTCCTTCGGTGCCCATTCGACGAGGAGTGGATATGAAGACCAAGGCTGCTCTGCTGCACGGCCCGGGCGAGAACTGGGAGGTCGATGAGATCGAGCTGGGAGACCCCGTTGCCGGTGAGGTGCAGGTGCGGCTGGCGGCATCGGGGCTGTGCCACTCCGACGAGCACTTGCGCACCGGTGCCAGCCCCTCCGCGTTCTACCCGGTCGTGGGCGGTCACGAGGGCGCTGGGGTGGTCACGAAGGTCGGGCCCGAGGTCACCGGGTTGCAGGAGGGCGACCACGTCGTGCTGGCCTTCATTCCCGGCTGCGGCACGTGCCGTCCGTGCGCGCGCGGCATGCAGAACCTCTGCGACGCCGGTGCGGGGCTGCTGACCGGCCGGGCGATCTCCGACGGCACCTACCGGACGACCTACCGGGGTGAACCGGTCGTCTCGATGTGCTTGCTGGGCACCTTCGCGCCGTACGTGACGGTCAACCAGGCCTCGGTGATCAAGATCGAGGACGACATCCCGCTGGACAAGGCCGCGCTACTGGGCTGCGGCGTGTCCACCGGCTGGGGATCGGCGACCGAGATCGGCGGGACGCGCGCCGGGGACACGGTGGTCGTGGTGGGCATCGGCGGGGTCGGCATCAACTCGGTGCAGGGTGCGGCGGCGGCCGGGGCGCGGTACGTGGTGGCGGTCGACCCGGTGGAGTTCAAGCAGCAGAAGGCGTTGGAACTGGGCGCGACGCACGCCTTCGCCTCGATGGAGGAGGCCGCCGGGGTGGTCTCGGAGCTGACCTGGGGGCAGAACGCGAACACGGTGATCCTGACGATCGGCGACACGACCGGCGAGCACCTGCAGCCGGCGGTGTCGATGACCGCCAAGGGCGGGCAGGTGGTGGTCACGGGCATGGGCCACCACGCGCAGATCGATGCCAAGCTCAACCTCTTCGAGCTGACCCTGCTGCAGAAGCGGGTGCAGGGCGCGATCTTCGGCGGCGTCAGCCCGCGCACCCAGATCCCGCGGCTGCTGGAGCTCTACCGGCACGGCACGCTGAAGCTGGACGAGCTGGTGACCAACACCTACCGGCTGGAGGAGATCAACACCGGGTACCAGGACCTGCTCGACGGCAAGAACCTGCGCGGAGTCGTGGTCTACGACGAAGCCGACTACTGAGCCGACGGGGCCGGGAACCGCCTCGCGGTATATCCGGCCCCCGCGAAGCGGTTCGGCTCACGAGTCGGCGAAGGACAGCCCCTGCTCGGCGAGCTCCTCGCCGAGGATCCGGATTGCCTTGGGGCCCACGCCGTGGATCTTCAGCAGGTCCGCCGGAGTCACGTCCGTGAGCTGGGCGTACCGGGTGAATCCGTGGACGGCCAGCTCACGGCGCGCGACTTTGCCGATCCGGGGCGTGAACTCGGTCTGCACGGCGGATTCTCCGGTGGGCATCCCGGCCTCCTGATGTCTCGTTCCCGTCGAGGCTGGCCGCTCCCGCCGGGCCGGTCCGGCCCCGGAGAACGCGGCGGCGAGTTCGCGCATCGCCGCGTCCAGCAGTTCGGTGAGTTCGGCATCGGGTTGGTCGAGCCACCGCTCGTAGGCAGCGAGTGCCACGCCCAGCGTCGCGTGCGCGATGGTCTGGGGAGCGAGTGCGCCGGCCGGTTGTCCGGTTCGTTCGCCGACGAATTCGGCGATGACCTCCCGCCAGGAGTGGAAGCGCAAGGTCGAGTGGGCTTGCAGTGCCGGGACGCCGAGGATCAACCGCATCCGCCGCCGGTGCGCCGGTACCTGCTCGGACGGCACCCGGTTGAACTCGACCAGGCAGTGCCGGATGTTGTCCATCAGCGGGATTCCGCTGGGGGCGGCGTGCAGATCGGCGCGCAGCCGGGCCAGCTCGGCGCCGAAATCGCCCCACGGGACGTCGTTCTTGGACGGGAAGTAGTGGAAGAACGTCCGGCGCGCGATGCCCGCGGCCCTGGCGATGTCGGTGACCGTGGTGTTCTCGAAACCCTGCTCGTCGAAGAGGTCGAAGGCCACCTGCTCCAGCTCGGCGGCGCTGGTGACCCTCCGTCGTCCACGGCTTCGCGCGGTTGCTCCAACGGTGTTGCTTCCCAAGAGGTCCTGCTCCAGGTCTTCCAAATCTGCACCGGGTGCAAATACGGTGTCGGCGGTGGATCGGTCAACGTCGACAGGAGCATCCCATGGCTGAGGAACAGGTCGAAGCGGGAACCACCGAGCCGGTCGTCGAGGAGGAGCTGCTCGTCGAGGAGGTCTCGATCGACGGGATGTGCGGGGTCTACTGATGGCCACCGCGGCGGAGTTCGACACGAGCCTGGGTTACCGGTTGAATCCGCAGGTCGCGCTGCGCCCCGAACCGTTCGGGGCGCTCGCGTACCACTTCGGCAACCGGAAGTTGTCGTTCTTGAAGGTCCCCGAACTGGTGGAGTTGGTGCGCGGATTGGGTGAGCACACCAGCGTCGAGGAAGCGCTGCTGGCCGTGCCGCAGGAGCGTCGGCCGCAGTTCCGGCGGGCGCTGGCCTCGCTGGCCGCCTCGGACATGATCCGGCCCCGTTGACGGAGTGGAGACGACGTGACTGCGGTGGAACCGGTGCCCTCCCTGGTCGAGCAGTTCAAAGACGGGCTGGACGCCCCGATCTGCCTGACCTGGGAGTGGACGTACGCCTGCAACCTCGCCTGCGAGCACTGCCTGTCCTCCTCGGGGAGGCGGGATCCGCGGGAGCTGAGCACCGCGGAGATGAAGGCGGTGATCGACGAGCTGCAGCGGATGCAGGTGTTCTACGTCAACGTCGGCGGTGGTGAGCCGACGGTCCGCCCGGACTTCTGGGAGCTGCTGGACTACGCCGTCGAGCACCAGGTTGGCGTGAAGTTCTCCACCAACGGCCTGCGGATCGACCGCGCGCGGGCCGAACAGCTCGCCGCCACCGATTACGTGGACGTGCAGATCTCGCTGGACGGTGCCACGCGGGAGGTCAACGACGCGGTTCGCGGGCCGGGTTCGTTCGACATGGCCATGCGGGCGTTGCGGAACCTCTCGGACGCCGGCATGCGGGACTTCAAGATCTCGGTCGTGATGACCAGGCAGAACGTCGCGCAGCTGGACGATTTCCTGGCCATCGCCGACGAGTTCGGCGCGCAGTTGCGGATCACGCGGTTGCGGCCGTCGGGGCGCGGCGCGGACGTGTGGGACGAGCTGCACCCGACCGACGCCCAGCAGCACGAGATCTACGCCTGGCTGGTCGAGCACGGCGACCGGGTGCTCACCGGGGATTCGTTCTTCCACCTCAACGCGCTGGGTTCCACTCCGCTGCCGGGGTTGAACCTGTGCGGCGCGGGCCGGGTGGTGTGCTTGATCGACCCGGTGGGTGACGTCTACGCCTGTCCGTTCGCGATCCACGACGTGTTCAAGGCCGGCAACGTCCGGGACGCCGGTGGATTCGCCCGGGTGTGGCGCGAGTCGGAGCTGTTCACCGAGCTGCGCAGGCCGCAGTCGGGTGGTGCCTGCCAGTCCTGCTCGGCGTTCGACGCCTGCCAGGGCGGCTGCATGGCGGCGAAGTTCTTCACCGGCCTCCCGCTCGACGGACCCGACCCGGAATGCGTCAAGGGCCACGGTGGAACGGCCTTGTCCGTTGTGGACAGAGCCGGGTTGCCGAAGCCGTCGCAGGACCACTCCCGGTCCTCGCGGCGCAAGGTGAGTCTGGGGTTGCCACTGGTGCCGGCCAAGCCCTGCGACTCCAGTCCGCTGGCGGCCGGTGCATGAGCCTCGCGGAAGGTGTGCGGCTCGGTTCTGCTGAAGCACCCTCGCGGGTGCTGTTCGGGCCGCACGAGACGAACTTGGGACGCGGGCGGGCCATTTCGGACCGCCACGTCGCCTACTACCGGGCGCGTGCGGCCGGCGGTGCCGGTGTGATCGTCACCGAGACAGCCAGCGTGCACGCCTCGGACTGGCCCTACGAGCGGGCGCCGCTGGCCGCTGAGTGCGCTACGGGGTGGGCGGCGGTCGCCGAGGCGTGCCGACCGCACGGTGCGATCGTTCTCGCCGGTCTCGGCCACTCGGGATCTCAGGGCTCGTCGGCGTTCTCCCAGCAGGCGTTGTGGGCGCCGTCGCGCGTGCCGGACGTGGTCAGCCGTGAGCTACCGATGGAGGTCGAGCGGGAGCAGATCGACGCGCTGGTGGCCGGGTTCGCCGCGGCGGCCAGTTCGGCGGTGCGCGCCGGATTGCACGGGGTGGAGCTGGAAGCGGGGCAGTTCTCCCTGCTGCGGCAGTTCCTCTCCGGACTCACCAACCAGCGCTCCGACGGCTACGGCGAGGACCGGGTCCGGTTGTTGCGCGAGGTGCTCATCGCGGTCCGGGACGCGATCGGGGACGGTGTCGTGGGTCTGCGGTTGTCCTGCGACGAACTCGCTCCGTGGGCGGGCATCACCCCGGAGCAGGCCGCCGGGATCACGCGGTCGGTCGCCGACCGGATCGACTACCTGGTGGTCGTGCGCGGTTCGGCGATGGCGACCTCGGCGACCCGCCCGGACCTGCACACCGAACCGGGCTTCAACATCGATCTCTGCCGCCAGATCCGCGAAGCGGTGCGCACCGAGGAGCATTCGCCCCAGGTCGTCCTGCAGGGCAGCGTCGTGGACCCGGCACAAGCGCAGCGGGCCTTGGACGACGGCGTCGCGGACCTGGTCGAGATGACGCGGGCGCAGATCGCCGAGCCGCAACTGGTCGAGCTGGTGCGCTCCGGACGTCCTGAGCAGGTCAGGCCGTGCGTGCTGTGCAACCAGAAGTGCCGGGTGCGGGACAACCGCAACCCGATCATCTCGTGTATCGGCGAGCCGTTCAGCGGGCACGAGGCAACCGAGGGAGCCGGTGTTCCTGCGGCATCGCGCGACGTGCTCGTCGTCGGAGGTGGCCCGGCCGGGATGGAAGCGGCGCGCGTTCTGGCGCTGAGCGGGCATTCGGTGGAGATCGTCGAGCGAGGTGACAGGCTGGGCGGGTCGTTGCTGCTCGCCGCGCAGGTCGGTGGTCGCGCGAGGCTGCAGCTGCTCGCGGACTGGCTCGAGGCGGAGGTACGCCGGCTCGGAGTGCGTGTCACTCTCGGCACCGAAGCGGACCTGACCAGCCGGTACGCGGTGATCGCAACCGGCTCGACGCCGGGCCCGCGTGCCTATGCGGACTTCGGCGGCACGGTCATCGACGTCACCGGAATGCTGGCGCACGACGTGCTGCCGGACGGGCCGGTCGTGGTGTTCGACCCGATTGGCGATGCGGTGGGCGTTGGTGTCGCCGAGCTGCTCGCCGAGCAGGGGCGGGAGACCTCCATCGTCACTCAGGACCAGGTCGTCGGCACGCAGCTCGCTCTGACCGGAGACCTGGCCGACGCCAACGGACGCCTGCAGCGCGCCGGTGTGCGCCTGGAGAAGCGCTCGCTGCTGCGCGAAGTGCATCCTGACCACGTGGTACTCGAAGACGTCTTCACCGCTCAGCGTCGCGACGTGCCCTGCGCGGTGGTCGTCCACTGCGGACACCGGCTGCCCAACCCGGAACCGGCCGGAGCGCTGCGGGCCGGGGATTGCGTGGCGCCCCGCACGATCCACGAAGCGATCCTCGAAGGCCGTCGCGCTGCACACCGGATCACCGCACTGGAGGGCGCGAGATGAGCGAACACCGCTATCTGTTCTCCCCGTTGCGGATCGGGTCGCTGACCGTCCGCAACCGCATCGTGTTCTCCGCGCACCTGACGAACTACGCCCAGGACGGAGTGCCGACCGACCAGCACGCCGCCTACTACGCGGCCCGCGCCGCGGGCGGCGCCGGACTGATCATCACCGAGGAGCACTCCACCCACCCGACCGACTGGCCCTACGAGAAGCTGATCCACGGCTTCCGGCCCGAGGTGGTGCCCGGGTACCGGCGGATCACCGAGGCCGTCCACGCCCACGACGTTCCGATCCTCGCGCAGCTCAACCACAACGGCGGGCAGGCGTCCTCGATGTATTCGAGGCTGCCGGTGTGGGCGCCGTCGGCGGTGCCCGACCCGATGTTCCGCGAGGTGCCGAAGGCGATCGACGTGCACGAGATCGCCGAGGTCGTGGCCGGTTACGGCACCGTGGCCGGGCATTGCGCGGACGGCGGCTTCGACGGTGTCGAGCTGCAGTGCTCGCACTCCTCGATCGTGCGCGGATTCGTGTCCCCGGCGACGAACGTGCGAACCGACGCCTACGGCGGTCCGCTGGCCAACCGCGCCCGCATCCTGCTGGAGATCATCGACGTGGTCCGGGAGGCGATCGGCCCGGACCGGGCGCTCGGCGTCCGGCTGTGCGGCGACGAGCTGATCGAGGGCGGCACCACCATCGACGAGGCCGTCGAGGTCGCGCGGATGGTCGAGGCCACCGGGAAGGTCGACTACATCAACACCTCGATCGGCGTGGCCACCTCCACGCTCTACATGATCGAGGCGTCCATGACGATCCCGCCCGGGTACGCGCTGTTCATCTCCAACGCGATCCGCCGCGCGGTGGACCTGCCGGTGGTCGGCGTCGGCCGGATCAAGGATCCGCTGCAGGCCGAGCGCGCGCTGGAGGAGGGCCACTGCGACCTGGTCGGTGTCGTGCGCGGGCAGATCGCGGACCCGGATTTCGCGGGCAAGGCCCGTTCGGGGCACCGCAGCGACATCCGGACCTGCCTGTCGTGCAATCAGGAGTGCGTCGGGCGGATGGGCCTGAACCGCTGGCTGGGCTGCATCGAGAATCCGCGCGCCGGGCGGGAGTCCACGCCGCTGCCGATGCCGCGGCTGCGCAAGCGGGTGCTCGTCGTCGGCGGCGGACCGGCGGGCCTGCAAGCCGCGGCGACGGCTGCCGAGCGCGGCCACCACGTGACCCTGTTCGAGCGGGAACCTGCCACCGGCGGCCAGGTCGCGGTCGCGGCCACCGTGCCCAGCCGGGCCGAGTTCCTCGACGTGGTGCGCAACCTCCGGGCTGAGTGCGAGCGCTTCGGCGCGGACATCAAGACCAACGTGGCGGCCACCGCCGAGATGCTGCGCGGCGAGCGCCCCGACGTGGTGGTGCTGGCCACCGGTGCCCGTCCGCACCCCGTTCACTGGGCCGGGGGCGCGGATCGCGTCGTCGACGTCCGCGACGTGCTGGAGGGCCGCGCCGCTCCCGAAGGCGATGTGCTCGTGGTCGACGAACTCGGCTTCCACCAGGCCGCTTCGGTCGCCGAACTGCTGGCCGACCGAGGCTGCCGGGTGCAGATCACCACGCCGGGCATGGTGGTCTGCCAGGACCTCGGCGTGACCCTGGACATGGAGACCTTCAACATCCGGGCGCACGCGAAGGGCATCGTGCAGCGCACTGACGAGGTCGTGATGTCGGCCGCCGAAGCCGATGGGATGGTCCTGCAGATCCTCAAGCACACCACCGGGAACATGACCGAGGAACGCTTCGACTGGGTCGTCTGCGCAGCTCACCAGGCCCCCGAGGACGATCTGTGGCACGAGTTGAAGGACGCGCCGTTCGCGGTCCACCGGATCGGTGACTGCATCGCCCCGCGCCGTGCGCATGCCGCGGTCGTCGAAGGACATCGTTTGGCGGTGGGCTTGTGACCGGGCTTCCCGATGTGCTGGCCGTCGTGGTCGTCCGCGACGCGGTCCTGCCCAGCGGCGCGGACGAAGCCGTCGCCGAATGCGGGGGAGCGGTCCTGCTGGTCGGGACGGGGACCCGGGCGGCTGCTCGTGGGCTGATCGCCGCGCGGGAGGTCTGGACGAGCGAAGTCCCGCGAGTCGCGTTCGGCGCATTGGCCGAGGCACTGGCCCCGGTGCTGCGCAGCGTTCCGGTGGTGCTGCTCCCGGCATCGCCCGATGGGCGTGATCTCGCAGCGCGGCTCGCTTTCCGCGCAGACAGGCAGCTGTTCGCCGGTGCCGGCCGGTGCACCGCCACGCACGTCGAGCTGTCCCGGGCGGACGACCGGCTGGCCGTGGAGGTCGAGTTCAACGGACCGGTCGTGGTGACGCTCCAGCCGAACGCGCGCGGCGTGCCCGAACCGGTGCCGAGCCCGGAACCGGTGGAACTGCCGGTGACGCTGCCCGAGGACGTCCTCGACGCTGAGACCGCCCAGATCCTCGACCCGGACCCGGAAACCGTCGAACTCACCGAAGCCCAGCGGATTCTCGGCGCGGGCGCCGGCCTGGTGCGGACAGGCGAGGACGGCGCCGCGGTGATGCGCACGCTCACCGAAGTCGCCGCCGCGCTCGGCGCGTCGGCCGGTGCGACCAGGGTCGTCACCGATGCCGGGTGGGCGGGCCACGACCGCCAGATCGGCACCACCGGGGTGGTCGTCGACCCCGCCCTCTACATCGCGTTCGGCGTCTCGGGCGCGGCCCAGCACGTCGGCGGGCTCGGTAGGCCCGAGCACGTGATCAGCGTGAACACCGATCCTTCCTGCCCGATGACGGCGATGGCGGACCTCGGCATCGTCGCCGACGCTCCCGAGGTCCTGCGCGAACTCGCCCGCCGACTGAACGGAGCCGCCGATGAGTGAGCGGGTGGACGCGGTGGTGGTCGGCGCCGGCCCCGCCGGCTCGGCGGCCGCGCTGGAGCTGGCCCGCGCCGGGCGCAGCGTCGTCCTGCTGGAACGCGGCCCGTTCCCCGGCGCCAAGAACGTCTACGGCGGAGTCGTCTACGGGCGGGTCCTCGACGAGGTCCTGCCGAACTGGTGGGAAGAAGTGCCCGTGCAGCGCTGGGTCACCCGCCGCAGCACGATGGTCCTGACCGACACCCAAGCGCTGACCATCGACTTCCGCACCCAGGACTGGGCCGGTGCACCCCACAACGGCATGACCACCTACCGCGCCGACTTCGACTCCTGGCTAGCGGGCAAGGCGGTGGACGCCGGAGCGCAGTTGGTGACCTCGACGGTGGCCACCGAGCTGCTGCGCGACGGCGGGTGCGTGGTCGGCGTGCGCACCGATCGCCCGGACGGCGACATCCGCGCCGACGTGGTCATCGCCTGCGACGGCGTCAACTCGTTCCTCGCCAAGCAAGCCGGGCTGCTGCCCACGACCGACGCCGCGCACCACACCCTCGGCGTCAAGGAGACCCTCGCGCTGCCCCGGAAGAGCATCGAGGAGCGGTTCGGCCTGCGCGGCGACGAGGGCGCGGACTTCGAAGTCCTCGGCTGCACCGGGGGCATCCCGGGCGGCGGGTTCGTCTACACCAACCGGGACACGATCAGCATCGGCGTCGTCCTGTCGCTGACCGGGCTGGCCGAATCGGGCCGCCGTCCCGAAGACGTGCTCGCCGACTTCAAAGCCCACCCCGGCATCGCCCCCTACCTGCGCGGTGCCGAGCTCAAGGAGTACTCGGCGCACTTGATCCCCGAAGGCGGCTACCGCAGCATGCCGCCGCTGAGCACCGACGGCATGCTGGTCGCAGGTGACGCGGCGGCGATGTGCCTGGCGGCCGGGATCTGGCTGGAGGGCGTGAACTTCGCCATCGGCTCCGGGCTGGCGGCCGGTCGCGCGGCAGCCGAAGCCATCGCCGCCGGAAGCCGGGACCTGTCCGGCTACCGCAAGCGGCTGCAGGACAACTTCGTGCTCACCGATCACAAGAACCTGCAGCGCGCACCGCACCTGGTGCTCTCGGAGCGGGTTCAGCGCCAGTACCCGAAACTGCTCTGCGACCTGGCCCAGGAGGTCTTCACCGTTCGCAACCCGGAGCCGAAACCGGGTCTGCGCAAGCTGTTCCGCCGCACGGCGGCCCGCCACGGCATCCGCCTGCGCGAACTCGCCGCGGACGCCTGGGCGGGATTCCGGACCTTCGGGTGAGGAGCGAGCATGCACCACGAGATGTCCTTCGCGGACCGGATGTCCACGGTCGAGTTCGACGTCGGCGACCGCCCGCACATCACGGTCGACACCGAAGTCTGCCGCTCCTGCACCACCAGGGCGTGCGTGCCGGCGTGCCCGGCGAAGCTGTTCGTGCCCACCGACGACGGCGGAATCCTGTTCAACTACGAGCAGTGCTTCGAGTGCGGCACCTGCTACCAGCTCTGCAACTCGGCGGGCGCCATCACCTGGACCTACCCCGACGGCGGGCACGGCGTCGTCTTCCGGAAGGGCTGACATGCAGATCGTCGCAGCGCTGAGCTGGTCGTGGCAGCGCATCGAGGTCGACCCGCTGATCGGCAGCCTCACCACCGACCACCGAGGTCCCAACGCCGCCGAGCTCGCTGCGCTGGAGCATGCGCTCAGGCTCGCTGAAGAGCTGGACGGGCATGTGGTGGCGATGACGGTGGGGCCGCCGGAAGCGGACGAGGTGCTGCGAACGGCGTTGGCCGCTGGAGCGCACGAGGCGATTCGAGTCGAGTGCGACACCGCCCCCGACGCCCGGTGGCTGGCATCCAACGGCGCCGAAACCGCTCGGGCGATCACAACCGCGCTGCGCACAACCCCTGACCTGGTGCTGTGCGGCGACAGATCTTCAGACGGCGCAACCGGCACAACTCCGGCGTTCATCGCCGCGCGCCTAGGCGCCGCGCAGGCGCTCGGTGTCGTCAAGCTCGAAACCGAGGGCCGCACAGTCCTGGCCCACCGACGCTTGGACGGCGGACGCCGCGAGGTCCTTCGCCTGCCGACCCCCGCAGTCATCTCCGTCGAAGGCGGTATCCGCCTACGGCGAGCGAGCCTGCCAGCCGTGCTGGCCGCTCAACGCGCCCCAATCCCCTCGGTGCCGTTCGACACCCGACGGGGGCCGACGGTCTCCGCCCGCCCGCGCCGCCCGCGCCCGCGCGAACTACCGCCCCCGACAGCGGCTACTGCGCACCACCGAATCCTGGAGCTCACCGGAGCGCTGGTCGAACGCACCCCACCGGCGATCGTCGGACCGCTCCCGGCACCGGAAGCCGCCGACGTCCTGCTGGCGTACCTGCACCGCCACGGCTACCTCGAAACCGGCCCTGTCGCGAGAGAAACAGTGGAGCGGTCATGAGCAGCAACCCCAGTCCTGCGCAACCGCACCCCAGGGGACCGTGACGTGAACCAGCCACAAGAAACCACGAAACGCGAGATCAATCCCGAACGTAACCGCCACTGTGAATCGCGGAGAGGCGGGTAGGCCATGAGCAGGGTCGCGATCGTCACCGGTGCGGCGCGCGGGATCGGCGCCGCTGTGGTCCGGCAGCTCGCCGCCGAGGGCTGGCGCGTTGTCGCCGTCGACATCTGCGCGGAGCTCCCTGGAGCCTCCTATCCGCTCGGAACCCGCGCGCAGCTGCGAGAACTGGTCGAGCAGTGGCCGGATTCAGTCCGTGACGTGGTCGCCGACGTCCGAGACGACGCGGCCGTCCGGCACGCAGTCGAAGTGGCCGAGACCGAGTTCGGCGGGATCGACGCAGCGGTCGCGGCGGCCGCGGTCATGGCAGGTGGTGAACCGCTCTGGGAGACCACTGACGAGCAGTGGAACGCCCTGTTCGACGTCGGTGTCCGAGGCGTGGCGAACCTGGCCCGCGCCGCCGTGCCGAAAATGCTGCAACAGCCCGAACCGCGCTCCGGCCGCTTCGTCGCGCTGGCCTCCTCGGCCGCGCACCGCGGGCTGTACCACCTCGCCGGGTACAACGCGGCCAAGCACGCCGTGGTCGGCTTGATCAGAGGCCTGGCCACCGACCTGCGCGGCACCGGGATCACCGCCACGGCCGTCTCGCCGGGATCGACCCGCACCGACATGCTCACCGCCACCGCGGCCTACTACGACCTGCCCGACGTCGAGGAGTTCAGCCGGCACCAGCTCGTCGAGCGGATCCTGGAACCCGAGGAGGTCGCAGCGGCGGTGTGCTGGCTGTGCGGTGAGCGGTCCTCGGCGATCACCGGAACCGTGGTGCACGCCGATGGAGGTTTCACCGCATGACCCTCCGGCTGGTGCCCGACCCCGGCCTCCGCCGCTTCGCCGACGGTCGAGCCCTGGCCGGTGGCTCACCGTTCCGCGTGCTGCGGCTGAGCGCGGCAGGAGCGCGCCTGGTCGACCGGTGGATCGCCGGCGAACCGGTGACTACAGGCGCAGCGCTCGCGAAACGCCTGGTCGGCGCAGGGATGGCGCACCCCCGCTACGAGCAGTCCCGGTTCCGGCCCGAAGACGTGACCGTGGTGCTTCCAGTGCGCGACGACCACCACCGAGCACCGGACTCGGCGATCGTCGTGGACGACGGATCGCGGCACCCGATACCGGGCGCATCGGTGCGGCACCAGGTGCCCCGAGGTCCGGCAGCGGCCCGGAACTCGGGCCTGCGACTGGTCACCACGCCGCTGGTGGCCTTCCTGGACGCCGACGTCGAGGCAGAACCCGGCTGGCTCGAACCGCTGCTCAGCCACTTCGAGGACCCCGATGTGGTGGCAGTGGCGCCCCGCGTCCGCAGCGTCCCGGGCAGCAGTGCGCTCGACCGCTACGAGGCCGCGAGATCCCCGCTGGATCTCGGCGATCAACCAGGGCTGGTGCAGCCGGGCAGCCGCATCAGCTACGTGCCCTCGGCGGCACTGGTGGTCCGCACCGACGTGCTCCGCGAAGCGGGTGGATTCGACGAGAACCTCCGCTTCGGCGAAGACGTCGACCTGATCTGGCGCCTGGCCCAGCACCACCGGATCCGCTACGAACCGGCATCCACCGTGCACCACCGACCGCGCCGGACCTGGACGGCCTTGCTCCGCCAGCGCTTCAGCTACGGAACATCGGCCGGCCCGCTCGCCACCCGCCACGGCACAGCGGTCGCCCCGGTCCGGACGTCGCTGTGGAGCGTGGCCGCGTGGGCACTGCTCAGCACCCGCCGAATCGCCCCGGCACTGATCGTCACCAGCGGCGCGGCGGCTCTCCTGACCCGCAAGCTGGGCAAGATCGGAGTCCCGGTGGAGGAATCGCTGCGCCTGACGGCTCTCGGAACACTCGGCGCAGGCCGCTACCTGGCCGACGCGATCGGCAGGCCCTGGGCGCCGCTCGCGATCCCCCTGCTGGCGATGAGCCGCAGTGGCCGCCGCATCCTGACAGCGGTGGCGCTGCGGCACCTGCTGGACTGGGTCCGCGAGCGCCCACCGCTGGACCCGGCCAGCTGGACACTGGCCCGCCTCGCCGACGACGCGGCCTACGGCTGCGGAGTGCTCTGCGGCGCGCTCCGCAGCCGCACCGCAACACCGCTGCTACCGGTCCTGTCCGACGTCGGCGGCCGCAGCAGCGTCCCGACGGAGCGGCCATGACGAACCTGGCGGATCTGACCTGGCCGGACCTCGCGGAACCGGCCCTGCTGGCGGTGCCGCTGGGAGCGACCGAGCAACACGGCCCCCACCTGCCCTTCACCGTCGACACCGAGATCGCGGTGGCCCTGTGCGAACGCCTGGCCGAGCACCGCCCGGTCCTGGTAGCCCCACCGGTGGCCTACGGCTCCAGCGGCGAGCACGCGGACTTCCCGGGAACCCTGTCGATCGGCCAGCGAGCGGTGGAACTGCTCGTCCTGGAGCTGGCCCGCTCAGCGGACGCGTACGCGGGAGTGCTCGTGGTCTCGGCCCACGGAGGAAACACCGAGCCACTCGGTCGAGCCCTGCGAACCCTGCGCGCGGAAGGCCGCCGAGTCCTCGCCTGGTCACCACCGGGCAGACCCGACGACACCCACGCGGGCCGCACCGAAACATCGGTGATGCTGGCCCTGCGCCCAGCAGCGGTCCATCTCGACCGCGCGGAACGAGGTACGACGACCCCGCTCCCGGACATCCTCCCGACCCTCCGGGAGAAGGGTCTGGCGGCGGTGACGCCCAGCGGAGTCCTCGGCGACCCGCGCGGAGCGACCGCGGCGGAGGGGGAGCGGCTGCTGGCGGCCTGGAACCGAGCCCTGACTGCGGCGGTCGACGCCTGGACCTGCGAAAATGTCGAACCAGGGGGGTAGATGATCGCCCGTTCGGAGGTGCGGTAAGCTATCGGCACACCCCAAGAGGTGAGTCGGGATGTAGCGCAGCTTGGTAGCGCACTTGACTGGGGGTCAAGGGGTCGCAGGTTCAAATCCTGTCATCCCGACGGAGCGAAAGGCCCGTTGATCAGCACGTAAGTGCAGGTCAACGGGCCTTTTGCGTTGTGGTGTGGATCAGTTGTTGATCGTCCACTGTGGCTGGTTGTGGATTTTTGGGAGGATTTTGGGAGTCGCGATCTTTGCCTGGGGCGGAAAGGGGTCGCGTTCTGGTCGGCCCTGTCGAACCTTCGTTCGACTCGTTCAGTGGGGTTTGTTGATCAAGGCCCGACTGTTTCAGCAGGTCAGGGATGGTATGGCCGGTTGGGTACTTCGGTGTGGGACGCGTTGCGTGAGGAGGGGCTCCGGCTCGGGTAGCGGTGGGATTTCCTCGCTGGTCAAGGGGTCAGGGGGTTCTGATTCGTGGTTCTGGGCTTGGGTCCAGCGGTGTTGGAGAGCGGTGAGGAGCTGTTCTTCGGTTTCGGGGGCGATGTGGGAGTAGATGTCTTGGAATTTGTCGGGGAGTCGGTGTCCGAGGCGGCGGGCTTGGGCGACTTCGGGGATGCCGTCGCTGATGAGCCAGGTTTGTGGCTGTGTCGTAGTCCTTGGAAGGTGAGGTGTGGGGCGATGGGGGCTAGTGGGGTGTCTGGTTCGGTGGTGCCGTCGCGGGGTGGGCGCATGATGCGGCGGTCGAAGTTGCTGCGTCGGAGCGGATGGCGGTGGGGTGTGGTGAAGACGAATGCGTGGTCGTGGGGGTGAGGTGTTGGTGTAGGAGGTTGATGAGGAAGTCGGGAAGGGTGATCGTTCGGGCTGATTCGGCGGTTTTGGGTGGTCCTAGGCTGAGCGCGCCGTTGATCTCGTGAAGGGCTCCGATGTCGGGGTCGATGGTGATGTGGCCGTCGTTGAGGTGGGTGTTGGTGCGTTGGAGCCCGGTGAGTTCGCCCCAGCGGGCACCGGTGTAGGCGGCGGTGATGATGAGGGTGGCGGCGGTGTCGCCGCCTAGCAGGCGTGCTTGTTCTGCAATGTCGATGACTTGCCTGGGTGTGGCCACGACAGGTTCAGATCGTCGGGCTAGGGTTCGGCGGCCGCGGTGCCGCCGGTGGTGGAGGGGATTCGCGGGAATGAGGTGCTCGTCGGTGGCGTCATCGAGCATCATCGACGTGATCATGCGAACGGGCCTTAACCGCTCTGAACGAATCTGCGCTGACCTGCGGAATTATGTTTTCGCAGGTCAGCGCGTCGCGTTGAACATAGTTCACACATAAGGGCTCTTCCAACTGTGCTCAACTGCATAAGCCGCAGGTCAACGATCCTGAACGACTCGTTGCCGCGGTGAGCTCTTCGTACGTTGGGGAGCGGACTTTCGGAGGCTTCAGCCCTGTGTGCGAACGCACTCGCACAGGGCGGTGGCGCTGGTTTACGACTGAATCGGTGTCAGCTTGGAACTGGGCTTGGGGGCCGCCGTCGATGGCGTCCTCGTCTGCTGGACCCGCAAGAGCCCTCGGCTGCAGAGGTGCGGTAGCAGTATCGGCTGAGGTCGAGGCATCTGTAGCGGAACTGCTCCTTCTCCCGGTACAAGCCTGTGAGGGGCCGTGGCAGTCCCCGATACGCCTTGCCTGGACCGATGTCTGATCAGACCTCAACGGTCCCCTTGCTTGATGCGCTCGATCGCAACGTCTCCGTGGTGCTCGGCCGCGAGCGCAGTTTGCTCAAGGATCGCTTGGCCGTCGTCAGTCCGACGGAATGCATCCACCCACAGTTGTTGAAGGCGCAATCTTTCCGGGCAGCCCAACATCGTACGCGGCGACCGTGTGAGCGAGCCGGCGCGATCGCGCTTGACGTAAAGAAACTCGTCGAGATTTCGGATCTGCATTGAAAAGTGGGCGCGCAGTAGAAACTGGGTGTCGCTTCCCATGACGCGATGAGTGGAGAATCCACCACTTTGGACGTATGCGCTCTTGCGAACCATGGAGGTGGGATGCAGCAGTGCGTGGCCCGCCTCGCGCACTAGGGCGTCGTTCACGTCGAGCGGATACCGGACCGGGTAGATGATTTCGCGGAAGTCGTCGAGCCGGACCTCGTGACTCCCCAGAAGATCACCGTCTGAGAACGCCGCCGACAGGCGAGCAACACGATCGGCGCAAGGGGCGTCGTCGGAGTCTTGAAACATGATCCACGGTGTGCTCGCTCGGGAAGCGAGGTAGTGGCGGCCCGGATACGGGCCGGCGCCAGGGCGGCTTGACTGATAAGCCTCGATCGCCGGGTTTCGCGCGAGCCATTCCGCGTGCTGGTCTGAAAGGTCCTCGTCGAAGTAGACTTGCGTCTTCTCGCAACGCGCCCATTGGTGGGCGATGTAGTGCATGCAAACACGGAAATTCTCGAACGGGCCGCGATGCGGGACCAGGGTCGTGATCGGCGCTACCCGTGCAGGTGGTTCAGGCAGCTGCGGTGCGCCGATCGTGCGTACTAGCAGCTGCCGGACGCTCGCACCGCGGAGCACCGCGGAAGTAACAACGTAGACAGCGTGTTCGGGGTCCCGCGAACGACTGACTGCGTCGTGGAAGGTCGCGGCCGGCGCGAGTATGGCGTCGATCGGCGGATCCTCGCGATAGATCACTCGCGGAGGGTTGCGCCTCTGGACAAAGATCACGCAGCTCGACGGCTCCCGGGCCAGTATCCGGCGGCACTCGGCGAGGATTTCTGGTGCCATATGCCGGCTCGATGGCCCAATTAAGAGGCCAGCAACGAGGTCTGAGGTCCTCACGAGTTCAGTCGGCGTGCTCTCCGAGCGTGCGGTCTCGGCGCCTCGGCGTAGCAGCACGACCACGGGCCGAGACCCGGCCAGCTGGATCGCGGCGGTGTGTGGGCTGGAGAGCGGCACGTCGACAACGATGGCCGATGCGATCCACATGAACACGACTATAAGGCGAGCTGAAGAGTTTCGCCTAAGCCGACTACCGCGACCCGATCGTCGTTATGCATGGGATGTTTGGCGCTCCGGCTGGTGTGGCCATGGGACAACCTGGGCATCCCCCATTCAGGAGTTGTCGCCTTCGCGTAGGAGCACAAGCCGTGGCTGACGGTCGTCCAGCTGTCCTGCAATCTGCCCGAGCTGATCTCACAGGAGGCATCTTGCGGCTAATCCGTGGAAGGTTGCCCGATTTCCCAGCCGTCGACCTGGCCTGCGATCCGCGAAGTCGTGCGCCGTCTGAAGAAGATTCAGTAGCGTCCGGCCTGCTTGCAAAGTGAAACCCAAAACTGTCGGGGTTCGATACCGCTGGTGCCGTGCACCTGATGAGATCGCAAGGCACCTTATGATCGAGGTGCTCCGACGACGTGTTTTCGAAGTAGGTCTCGGGATGATGCCGCGCGGTAATGACAGAGCGCAGCTTCCCGGCGATCATTTTAAATGATCCTCAGCGTCCCACGGGCCATCGTGTGGGCCCGATGGTCCTGGAGATCGGTTCTCGCCTGCGCCCCCGCAAGGCCAAGGCGTTGCCCCTGTCTATCGGGATGCCAACTAGGTCTTCATCCGGTAGCGTGCTCCTGGTGAGCGCACGTTGGCTCATCTGAAGGCATGGAAGACACCGTTTTCGCCAGGAGTAGCTAGCGTCATATACGGAGGTTGAGATGAACGAGAAGCCGTTGAACCCCACTGTCAACGCAAACGTGGTCGAGGTTGCCCAAGAACGCTTCAAGACAGCTGTGGAAGCTCGCGAGGCGCTCCATAAGGCCGTCGATGAAATCTCTGACGACCTGCTGCGCTATGCGCGGGGAGTCCAAATCCTTGTCATGGCATGATCAATACTCCGTGGTTTCCTGGGGGAATTTGGTTGCTGATGAAACTCCGATCGAGAGTGCGAGTGTCAATCTCGACCTAGCGCTCGAAGCGTATCCGCAATGGGTCGAACGACTGAATCAACCGGAACTGAAGCGGGCATTTCTTATGAATTGCTCGTCCTCGATCCCGTTCTACCGGAACCTTCTCGATGGCAGTGTGCGTGACCTGGAACGGTTTCCGATCGTCGATCGAGCTGACCACGATGTCAGCTACTCTGAGTTCACAAGCAACACGTTCAACGATCCACGTTCCGATCAGCTGTCGATTTATACGAACGGCTCGTTGGGTCCCAGTCTTTGTGTCTCATGGGACCTTCCGAGCATGTTCGACCTCAATCACGCGAGTTATCTCAGATTCTCCAAGGTGCTCCCTGGGTTGTTTACGTCAGTAATACCGGGAGAGCCTTCGGTCTTCGTTATCTCGGATATGCCAAGCGACCTGCGCACATCGATCGTGATGCCCGGCCTGGACGGAACGATCTTGCGCAGGCTGATCTTGGGGCGCGATGAGTCGACAGACGCAGCGCTCGTGGAGTATCTCCGCCACGCCCGCATAGCTTTGCTGCACGGCAAACCCTCCGTCCTCTTGAATCTCGTGGAACTCGATAGCCGCCACGGCGGAGACGGACGCATCGCACCGGCCAACATCGTATGCAGCGGCGAGAACCTTTACGCGGACGACCGCGCACGGATCGAGGCATGGCTTGGCTGCGCCATCATCAACGCGTACGTCACGAGCGAAGCTGGGCTCGTCGCGTTCGAATGCGAGAAGCGCAGCGGCATGCATGTCCTGACCGACCATCTCACGGTCGAGGTAGTGGCGAGCGACGGAACTGTACGCTCGACCGGAACAGGAGAGCTGCTGATCACAAATGCGCTGAACTGGCGCCATGCTTTTGTCCGCTACCGCATCGGTGACAGGGCTACAGTGATGGCGGGCGCGTGCGGCTGCGGTCACGATGGTCAGACGATCGTCGACCTACCCGGACACGAACGCGAGGCCTACCACAGCGGCAAGATCTCGATCCCCGCCGCGGATATCGCGACTGTGATCGAAGCTAGCAGGCCTCCGGTTAAGCAATACCAGATCGCGTACGCTGATGATCAGCGGCTCATCATTTCGTGGATTCCCGAGCCATCGGCAGACCCTCATAGCACGTCGCGTGCTCTAGCCGCGCGCTTGCGTGAACGCTTCCCCGCGACGACTTTCGAACTGTGCCGCGTGACCGCAATAAATACACCTGGAGGAAAGCTGCGACGCTTTCTCTGAGGTCACGCGGTGATAATGACGACATGCGCACTCGTCGGATTGAGTCGCGTCGAGAACGTCTGCAGACCAACGAGACCAGCGGCGCCTGAAGGGATAGTACGAACGATGGCGTTCGTCAAAAGGCTGTTGCTCGCGGCGACCAACTCTGTATCCGTCGCGTCGCAGAAGTAGCCTCCGGATCCCCGAACCGCCTCCATCGCCTCGCGAGCATGGAGCGAGCGCCAGTTCACGAGGGGCTCGTTTACTTCTGTCTCCTGCAGCTTGGCGGCGTCAAGCTCGATCAGTCGACCTGCGGCAAGGCTCGCCGTCAAAGCGGTGTTCCCAGTGCTGCCGACCACGCCTATTCTTACCGCGAGTTTCCGCTGCTGGAGCCGCGCGCGAACACCGGCTGCGCACGTGCCGTTGCCGACGGGCAACCAGATCGATCCGAGGCTAACCGGACACTGCGCTACGAGCTCGTCGACAATCGCACCGTACTCGAAGATTGCGATCTGTCCTGCCCGTCCGATCAAGTTTGCGTCAAACAGCTTCCGAGCCCGCGCGAACTTTCGGCTCGCTTCCACCGCGGCCTCGTAGCATGCACCTCGCGGGATCACTTCCGCGCCGAGAGCCGTCATCTCGTCGCACCGGGTGTGGTGAAACGATCTTGGCACGAACACCGTGCACAACAGGCCGCGCGCCCGACTCGCAAGGGCGAGCGCGACACCGAGGTTGCCGCAGCTGCCGACCGTGATCCCACGAGCACCAGCTTCGAACGCAGCGAGCACCAGCCCGTCGGCAATCCTGTCCTTTTGTGTCCTCGTGGGGTTCTCGATCTCGCACTTCGCGTAAATATGCGGCAAGCGCAGGCGCTCGGTCAGGTAGCCGAGCGTCAACAACGACGTCGGTTGCTTATGTTCCATAGCGATGCTCCGCGAGGCCGGCTCCGAGGTACGCGAGAAGGTCGGCTTGTCCCCCGTCGCCCCAGTACGGTGTCGTATTGATATCGATCAAGTAGTTTTCGCCCTGATCATCGCTGACGACGTCGAATGCCCCGTACTCCACATGTGCAGCGCGCGCGATACGTGCTGACATCGCCGCGACGCGTCCAATGTCCGATGACCCCGTCAACTGTCGATGAGCCTCAGACGCTCGCGTCCAATAGCTCTCCCGCTCGATCCCTTCGGGCATCTTCTTGAAGGTCGACGAATCGACAACGCGGGAGACCACTATCGCGTCCCCGGCGAGATAGACGCGGTGGAAGAGGTGGGCTGTATTGGTGACGTACCGTTCGACGACCCAATGGGGCGAGGTCCAGACTCCAGCGGGCACCTCACTTCGCCGCATGATACGATAATCCGTTTTCTGCCGAGGCGGCATGTCCTGGGGTGATTCGTACCCGAGCATGCGCCTTTGCTCGATGCCTAGCTTGCAGTCAGACTCACCGTGATAGTTGTACGTGGTCTTGACTAGCAGGAATTCGTCAGGATCGCCATCCCGCTGGGCCGCGGTCGACGTGAATCCCTCACGCGCGCAAATTCGTTGGACGGTACGCTTCGAGATGTCGACCAACCGCGCGTTATGTACGACGATGCCGCGCGCTTGCAACTCGCTGACGAGCGAATCCCGGCCGATAGGGACCCGAGTCGAAAATGTCAAATTGATGTGGAAAACGAAGGTGTGACATGCGGCAGGGAGGCGTAGTAGCACGTCCTCGGAGCTTTCCCCGAGGCAAGCAGTGATGCGACTCGCACCTGGTGCAATCGCGGGGAGTAGGTAGCCCTTCCACGCCCTGTGTTCGTAGACGACCACCTGGCCATAGCTTTGTGTCACGGGCTCAGTATCGACGTATTTTCCGTTGGCAGCCCGGTGACGACCTCGACGCCGTCGCGACCGGGCCGCACGCCCCAAGTGATCAGCTGCTGCAGGTCTCCTACGCCGAGCAGGGGCGGCCTGAGAGCATCTTCTCGCGAGACGGCTGACCACAACTACTGAAGGTCATCCATAGTGCCAGAACTGGAGTATCTTCAGTCCATGGTGGTACCTGCACAAGCCAGTGCGGATGCGGCTTTGGCTGCAAACACGCCCAGGCCCGTCAGTCACGTCCGGGATCTATTGCCCGCAGCGCCACGGGATGTTGTAGCGCTGACCGTCGACGACGGGCCGAATCCGCTGTGGACAGCCCAATTGCTTGACCTACTGCAACGCACTGAGATCCGGGCGACCTTCTGCCTGATCGGCATGCATGCTCAGGAATACCCCGGTCTCGTGAAGCGGATCATCGCCGAGGGCCACAGCGTGGCCAACCACAGCATGACCCACCCGCAAGCCTTCGGTCATCTGCCGTTCGTGGCGATACAACGACAGATCACCGATGCCCAGTCGGCCATCGCCGATGTCGATGGGGCGGCACCCAAGCTGTTTCGGGCACCCTGTGGAGACTGGTCAGCGCCAGTGCTCTCTGCTGTGCAGAGCGTGAAATTGGTGCCCCTCGGATGGAGTATTGACTCCCTCGACTGTTCACGGCCGGGTACCCGGCCGATCATCACACGGCTTCTTGCGGCGCAGCCGGGGGACATTTTGCTCTGCCACGACGGCGGCGGCGACCGGGCTCAAACCCTGGAATCGTTGCGCATCGTGCTCCCTGCGATCAAAGACCTTGGCCTGCAGTTCACCGCCCTATAGGTCGAGCGCGGAGGTTTTCGAAGGTTTGCGTTGGCTGCTGGGGGACGGTCATCCTCCTGCGCTAGCGTAGGCAGTGGGCGGTGTCGAGCGTGTCCTGTCGCGCCTTTGGCTCTGGCCGAGCTGTGCGGCCCCACCTGAGCCAATCGCGTAACCGTGCCAACACCGGCGAGCAGCGTGTCCGGGGAAAACGGGCTCTTACAAGGGTTTCATGAGACTGGTCGACCAGGGGCACCGCGTGGCGTGCCGTGTGATTGTCTCCGGAGTAAGGCGTGCCAAGGGCCACTGCGACCGTCTCGAGTAGGTGCTACAGAAACGGGGTGCGCCACTGGTAGCCCATGGTGAGCCTGCTCGACCAAGGTAACCCGTAGGCAGTCGGTGTGGTGCCAAGTGTCGATGCATGTGCTCATGCCTGGACAGCTTGGTGTTAGCCCCCAAGGGCACTGCCACCCTGCCGCAGGACTCCATGGCCGTAGCCTCGTCGATTCGCTCCTCAGCTGCCTGCGCAGTATCGTCGTTAGCAGCTCGTCACGCCCTCCCAGCGTGCACCTGAGCTGAGGGAGCATGTCTGGGGTGTCCATCAGTTCCAGGAAAACCTTGAAGAGCCCGTTCACGAAGTCGGGCCACCCCCTTTGGTGGCAAAGATCTTGATAGCACCGCTGCGTGCCCTACACGAGTGCGGAGGCTGTATGGCAGAGCTCTCAGAACTGTCAACGGCTGTGATGACGCATCCGCTGCGTCGTCGCCTCGCTGAGAAGGTCGTTGATTCACTGTGCGCGCTGGATCCGGCGGTAGCGGTAGACCCGGAGCCGCTGGACACGCCGCGTACGCTACGGACGTCCATCCAGGCGTGGGACAGCGTACGCACTGGCGCCGCCTACCACTTGGTGATCCAGGATGATGTGTTGCCCAGCAAGCACTTTGCGGAACACGTGGCCGACATTCTTGCGTACGACCCGGAACACCCAATCGCCCTATTCTCCGTCTGCTACTCGCGGAATGGATGGGCAGTGCGTTGGGCAAGCGCGTGGGGCGCACGCTTAGTCGCTGGGGTGCCAGAATACGTCCCGTGCGTCGCGTTGCTCCTACCGGCTGACGCTGCACGACACTACGTCCACTTTGCCCGCGCCTGGGACAACGCCGACACACCAGACGATTACGTGATGCGAGCGTACTTTGCGGAGGCGGGCCTCAAGTTGCTGTTGTCCGTGCCGTCCCTTGTCGAGCACCGGCCAGTGCGTAGTTTGATCGGGAATGACTTCTTGGCTGCCGCCGCGTGCTTTGGCGACCCGCGCAGTGGTTGGTTTCGGGACGGCGGTCCGGTGCTCGACGGCTATCAGGTCCTCCCTGTGCTGAAGGACGACGAGCTGTGGCTGTGTCGCAAGGACGCATGCAGTACCAGGCAGGACGACTGGGGCGCCGTGCCGTTCGAAGCGGAAGCGCACCGGATCGGCGTCGACCTGGACGACCTGATGGATCGATACAACCGGTTCCTGGTAGGCGTACCGGATTCCCTTGTGGACCAGTGGTTCACGGTGGCACACCCGAGGGTGTTGTGGACGGCGTGGCTGGCCGCATACCTGCTACGCAACTATCACCCGCCCAGGAAGGACGTTCTGACCGGGCCGGACTCGGTACTGCTTGACTCGTCGTTGCGGACGATTCTGTCCGAGCTTCTTACGCCAGAACCCATCTCCAACGCCCCTATCGAGAACTTGGACCTGCTATTCCCGGTGGTCGCGGACGGGTTTGCCACCGTGGGTCACGCGATCACACCCCCCGGCGAGACCCAACCTGATGGCGTCAATAGTTCGCTTACGGACCGCCGTGCACCGCAGGTCAATCATGGCCGCCGTGTCGACCACGCTGCCATGGCACAGCACGGTAATGCTGTTGTCGCCCGGAGCAACCACGGGACAGATCATCATGTGTGACACGTTAGCGTCCGGCGATCGATGCGTGCATCGATGAGCGGAGTCGGGTAAGACGCTCGCAGAGACATCGGGGGTTGTCTGTGCATCCCAGGACCGTAAGAACGTTGAACTCCAAAGAGTTCGAGGACATCAAACATACCGTTTCGATCCGGTCAAGAGCAAGAAGGAAGCAGCTCGCTGATCCGGGATACGCCGCACCTCTTCCTCAAGAGATCAGCCTCCAGCTTACATACCGCTGTAATCTACGGTGCAGTCATTGCTACCAATGGAGCGAGCAGGGCTTCTTCCGAGACTACAGTCCGACTCGGCAACGGACCGAGCTGGCCATCGACATCGTCGAGCAAGTGCTCGCGGCCACGGCCGACAACCGCGCGAAACTGTTTCTCTGGGGCGGTGAACCGCTGATGCACAGCAGGTTTTCTGAGGTAGCCCAGCTGCTGCGGCGGTATCCACGCACCGTCAACATGTGCACGAACGGTCTGCTACTCCAGCGCAAGCTCAACGACCTGCTGGCGATAGGCGAACATCTCAACTTGCTCGTTAGCCTGGACGGTCTCGGCGACGATCACGACGCGCTGCGCGGCCAGGGCACTTTTGCTCGAACTGTCCGCAACATCGAGACGATGCTGGATCTCAAGCGTTCTGGCCGATTTGGCGGCGAACTGTCACTGTCGTGCACGGTCTCACACGTCAACGTGGGAAAAATGTACGAGTTCATGGAGTGGGCCGAGGATCTGGGGGTGAACACGGTCTACTTCCAATTTCCTTGGTACATAAGCGAAGGTGTCGCGAAGGCCATGGACTCTGTCTATCAGGAACACTTCGCTTGGCTACGACCAAATACCGGAACGCATTGGCCCACCTGGCATTCCTACACGTATCGCCTGCCCGCAAAGCAACTACCGGTGCTGCGAGACTCGATGCGCCGGCTCGCCACTCGCCTGTGGCGAATCAGGGTGCGTTATCAGCCGCACTTGGAGGAGGATGAGGTGACCGACTTCATTCTCGGCACATCTCGACCAGCACAGCGGCGCAGCAAATGCCTGGCGGTGTCCAACCGCCTGGAGGTACACGCGGACGGCAACGTCAGCTCATGCAAGTTCTTTCCGGAGTTCGTCGTGGGGAACCTCTATGAAACAAATGTCTCTCAGCTGTGGCAGAGCCCAACATTTCGGAAGGTCCGTACGATACTCGCGACCAACGGCATGATGCCGGTTTGCTCGAAGTGCATCCTGCTGTATCTCAATGGAGTGTGAGCGGGAGTGGATGATGACATCGAATGGAGGGTCCGGGACGTGCTGGCGAACGTGCTGGCGAACGTGCTGGGCAGCGGCATGACTGCGGACGACATCTCCGCCGACGCCGACCTTGTCGACGAATATGGTCTGGACTCGCTGCAGATGATCGCCTTTCTGCTGGGCATCGAGGACACCTTCGACGTCGAGTTGGACTACGAGAACCTGCGGCTGGACCACCTGCGTTCAGTGTCCGAGTTCGCCGACTTCGTATCGAATCTGCGGGCAGCAGCCCAATGAACACCGTCCACTTCGGAACATTCAACGCCGAGCGGTTCTGGCGCCCGCCGGATTTGGCTGAGCTGCCGGCCGTGCGCACCGGCGGAGATGCCGTTGTGGCAACGATGGATGAGTTGCTCGTAGCCGGGTGTGCGTCTGGCGATCTTCTCATCACACGACGTCCGCTGTCTCCGGCAGTGCAGCAGTGCCTCGCTGAAGCGGAGATCCACTTCGACCACCGGTCGGCGGCGAACGTGGAATCACCCGGCAACCGGGGTTCGGTCGAGGGGCACCCGGTCGAACGGCTCCTGCTCGGCGACCGGACGCTGGCTGCGCACACCGCTGGGTGTGATCAGGTGCGGCCGTACGCGGTGCTGCCGGATACCGTATCGCTGTTGACGCATTGGGGGCGGCCCCGGCAAGTGCCGTCGTCGGACGTCGTGACCCGGGTGAACACCAAGACGTGGTCCAACACTCTGCTGCAGAAACTGGGCCTGCCCGGCTGCGCCCGTGTGGTCCGGTCCGTCGACGAATTGCCCTCCGCCGTGCGGGACTGCGGTCCTACGGTGGTGGTCAAAGATCCGTATGGGGTCTCCGGCCGTGGCACGATCCGAATCAGCTCGCCCGGCGTGCTGCGAGCGATCCAGCGCGTTCTGCGCCGCCAGGAGGCTGAAGGGCGCCGCATCGAGCTGCTGGTCCAGCCGGAGTTCTCGAAGCGGTGCGACTTCTCCGGTCATCTCCGTCTCGATCGTGATGGCACCGCGCGATTTCTGGGCGTCCAGGTGATGGTCAATCATGGCTTCCGGCACGTCGGTTCCGGTCCGGCCGGCCCAGAGCTGCTGTCCCTGCTCGACCGGCACGGGTACCGGGACGTGCTCGCAGAGGTCGGCACCGCTCTTGCCGCAGAAGGCTACTGGGGGCCGGTTGGTGTCGACTCGATGCTCCTCGATAACAACACCCTGCTGCCAGTACTGGAAATAAACGCCCGTAGCTCGCTGGGACTACTGACGCTGCTCGCCGGCCGTAGGGCCGCTCACACCGGGTTGGCGTGTCATCTGTGGCAGCTCGGTCTTACGGTCGGGTCGGGCCGGGGTGTCGAGGACGTCGTCGCGGCGCTGCGGAAGGCGCAGGTGCTCTACCGCGGCGGGACACGATCCGGTGTGCTTGTCCTGGGAGGCAGCTCCCTGTCGGAGCCGGATGGTCGCATGTACGGCCTGTCGTACTGTGTGCCCGGGGATGCGCCGTTGTGGCAGGGGCGAGTGGTGGCCGCAGTGCGGGCCGCGGGGATGAGACCACGGTATGCAGGTCATGCCGCTTGACATCGGCCTGATCGGAGCCACCGTCGTCGCGGAGCGCGCGATGGTGGGCCCGAGTGCGCGGTACGACGACACGGCGATACGCGCGGTCGCCGCGAGCGACCCCGATCGGGCTGCAAGCTTCGCTGCACGCCACAGCATTCCCGTGGTAAAACGCGACTACTGCGCCTTGATCGAGGACCCGAGGATCAACGCTGTGTACATTTCGTTGCACAATTCCGCGCATCACGAATGGGCGACGCGGGCCGCGCAAGCGGGTAAGCATGTCATCGTGGAGAAGCCATTGTGCCTTGACTGCAACGAGTTTGCGGCGGTCGAGGCGTCCGCCTCCACAACAGGGGTGCGTTTCGTCGAGGCGGTGGCTACTGAGGGACACGAATGGCAGACCGCCCTGAGAACGCTCGTGACCGAGTGTCGGTATGGGGCGCTGCAGTCTATGCGCAGCAAAATTCACTTCACCATGCCACCTTCGGATTGCTATCGATTCCGGCCCAATCTCGGAGGCGGAATCTTCTTCGACGCCTCGAGCTACTGGTTGCAGGCCGTCCAAGCGATCTGCGGTCTTGCTGGTGCCACGGGAACAGGCCACTCCAACTTCGCTGGTCCGAACGGGGTAGACATGTCCTTCCATGCTCGGCTGGCCTGGCCGGACGGTCGGGAGGCTGTTATCGACTGTTGCTTCGACGCGCACCACATCGCTGAACACGAGTTCGTCTTCGAGCATGCGGCCGTGCGGTTGCGACACTTCCTGCTTCCCATGGCCGGCCCTGCGCCGTTAAACCTGGTCGTGCATGGCAAGCGCCTAACCCGCACTGTGCTCAGATTCGCGCCGGTTGCCTACTACGACCGCCAGTTCGGCCGTATCCGGCAAATGCTAACGAGCGGGGCAAGTGACAGGGACGCCGAGTCAGCGGGGGCCGAGCGAATTCGCCTGATGGCGGCCGTGTATGCCGACGCCCGCAGGCGGCTCAGAGAGGAGTCGGGATGATCAACCGGCACAAGCGACAGTTGGCTTGCATCGAACTCAACGACGTTTTGAAGACATCAGGTATCAATCCCGGTCTCGTCCGCTCGTGCGAGGAGTTGCCCGAAGGCACCTTCAACACCGTTTACCGGATCCGGCTGACCGACGGCACCTGTCTCGTGCTGAAGGTCGCACCCAACCCCGATGCGCCGATACTGACCTATGAGCACGGGATCATGGCCACTGAGGAGTTGTTCTATACGCTTGCGGTCGGAACCGGGCGAGTGCCAACGCCACGCGTGGCACATGCCGACTACCGTCGCGCAGTGATCGGTAACGACTTCTTAGTGATGACCGAATGCCCTGGACAGAGCTGGTTCGACCAGCGGGATCTGATTGGCGACAACGATGGGGCCCGGTTGCGCGTCGACCTCGGCCGCATGGTCGCTGCACTGCACCAAGTCACCGGACCGGGCTTCGGCTATCCACAGGAGGCGGTGGCGCCGCTGGCACAGAGCTGGCGTACCGCTTTTCTTGCCATGACCGGTGCGGTGCTCGGCGACGTACTCCGGTACGACGTGACACTGCCTCGCCCCACGTCGGAGATCAATGCTCTCGTACTGGCCAATGCCGCCGTGCTCGACGAGGTGACCAAGCCGGCAATGGTCCATTTCGACCTGTGGCTCGGCAACATCCTGGTCGACTGCCACGAGCGGTCCTCGCGCATCGGCGGGCTGATCGACGGCGAGCGCGCGTTCTGGGGTGATCCGGTCGCCGACTTCGTGTCGCTGGCGCTTTTCGGTGACCTGACGAAGGACGATTCCTTCTTGGCCGGTTACCGCGCCGCGGGTGGCCGCGTCACCTTCAACGCCGCCACTCGGTTGCGGTTGGCGCTGTACCGCACCTACCTGTATCTCATCATGCTCGTCGAAAGCGTCCTTCGGTCCTGCTCCAGACTTGAGCACCGGCAAATGACCGCGTTCGTCAGTCGGCATCTCGTGTCTGAACTCGCCGTACTTGCCGGGGCCGCACGATGATCGGTGTCCTCACCTCCGGCGTCGCCCTCGGAGTACACGTGCCCGGGCTGCTGCTGGCCCAGCGGATGCGGGAGCACGGCGCGGACGTGGAGGTCTTCGTTCTCGAACGGCTGCTGCCTGACTCGAAGCGCGCGACGACCGCCAGAATGAAGTACGCCTTCCACCACGACTTTCGCGTTGCTCTCGCAGGGCAGCGATTGGCGGTCGACCCGTCGGCCGCGGTGGCGCAACCAACCGTGCACGAACTGACCGAGCACTGGCGAAAGCGGCGTCTGCAGCGTGTTGTCATGTTCTCCGGCTTCTGGCTACCTGTTGTCGAGCAGTGCGCCGCACTGTCTGGGAACTGGCCAGCGATCGACATCTGTCACGTCGACTCGGTGTCGTCCCCGTCCTTCCGCGACGTCGGCTCGGTCCTGTCCCCGGCGCGGCACGTGTGGCTGGCTAACGCGGCGCACTCGTCCGTGCCGTACACCATTCCCGTCAGTGCCAGACCCCCCGTGCGTTGGAACGACCGGAGCCGCCGATTGCTCGTGCACGGTGGTGGCTGGGGCATGGGCACCTACCGGCAGCGTGCAGATGAGCTGCGAGACCACGGCTTTGAGTTGGACATTGTGGCCTACGAAGCGGGTGACCTTTCCGCGGATGATGGCGGCATACGCTACTTCATGATCGACCCGGATTGGCATCCCTGGTTGGACGACGGGTACCCGCCGTTCGCCAGGGTCGATGGGCGAGGGGGCTCGGACTACGTTCGAGGCACGGAATGCCACGGATCCTTTGAGCTGGCCAGAACAGCGCTCGCCATGGTCAGTAAGCCCGGCGGTGGGACCCTCCTCGACTCGCTCTGGTCGGCTACGCCTCTTGTTTTGCTCGAACCGTTCGGCGTGCACGAAGCACGCAATGCCGAACTGTGGGAGCGACTCGGATTCGGTATCTCATTGGATCGTTGGCGAGACGCTGATTTCGCCTTGGACGTCCTTGAGGAGCTACACGAGGCGCTCCTGCGCACGACGCCTGGCATCCCCGATTACGCACGCAGGCTGGCCGAGGAGATGAGCCAATGACGAACTACACGGTTTGGCCGCTCTCCATGTGGCAGCGGTTCGAGATAGCTGGCCGGCACCCCAGCCTTGACCGCGACTTGCCAGGATTCGTGCGTGGTCCCTGGTACACGCTAAACGCGGTGCTGGAGGTGCGTGGTCCGTTCGACCGCCGTCTGCTCGATGAGGCGTTCAACCAACTGCTGCGGCGGCACGAGCTGTTGCGCACCAGGATTGACGAGGGGGCCCGGGAGCCGGTACAGGTGGTCAGCAGCCGGGTGAACAGCAGGGTCGAGATCCTTGACCGAGAAGACAGCCTCTCAGCCGGCGCGCTCCTTTATGCACCAGTCGAGTTCGACGCACCCTCGCCGATCCGCTTGCGCCTGGCCCCTCGGTCGTCGAACGAGCACCTAGTGACGGTGCACCTGCACCACGTCATGGCCGACCCGACCACGTTGTGGATGGTGTTGCGTGAACTCGGCGCCTTGTACTCGGGGTTGCTCAGCGGCCTCGTACTGCCCAATCCTAGTGCGCAGTACGGCGAATACGCGCAGCTTGAAGCGCAACTCGTGGTCGCTGGCCGCTCCGCCAGCGAGCAGTGGTGGAGCACGCTGCTGTCGCGGGCCACGAGCGCACGGACGCTGCGCGACGGTCAGATTGACGCCGGCGAAGGGGTATATCGGAGCGAACTCCTCACGGCGGCCGAGCTCAGCGCCGTGGAGCGCTGGGCGCGGGCACACCGGAACATTCTCTTTGCCGCGCTAGTGACCGCGATGGCACGCAGCGTCGCGCCGTACTACGAGACGGCCGGCGGCCTGCTGTTCACCACCTTGTTTTCTCGGCGGGATCGACCGGAGTGGCAACACATGTTGGGGCCGTGCACGATTCCGGCATATCTGTGGGTACCGGAGCCGCCGGAACGGCTGTCCACCGCTTATGCCGAGGCGGTGCGGGACATTGTGTTCGGCTGCTATCGACACGCGCGGTTGCCGGACGTGGCGACGTTGACCGGGATATCCGAGCAAGAACCGGTCTACAAGGCGTACACGGTTCCATGCATCGAACATCTGCCCAAGGAATGGCCCGGCCGCATCGACTTCGGTCCGGCCCGCGGTCTGGTGGTGAACGCGGTGGGACCTCTGGACGCCGGCAACCGGCGCAGCCTAGCGATCAGAACCCGCAAGGCCGACGGAGGCGCGCTTGCAGCGCGGGTCAGTTGGGACGGCAACGGCTGGACCAAGAACCTAGCGCTGCGAGTATTCCACGACCTACGCGGCCAGGTGAACCACCTCATCGGAGGGCGTGAGTATGGCTGACGTCGTTCCGCTAGTCAGCTGTCTGATGGTCACTACGGATCGGCTCACGCTGGCGAAGCGATCGATCCGATGCTTCATTAATCAGACCTACTCCAGGTTGGAGCTCGTCATCGTGTGTGCCGGTGACCGAGCCTATCGCCGGGCGTTGGAGCACCATCTGGAGTACCAGGGCATCGGCAACGCCCGCGTGATCGCCGCGGGGCGCAGGTCAACCCTAGGCGCGTTGCGGAACTTGTCCCTCGACGCTGCTGCCGGTGACATCGTGTGCCAGTGGGACGACGATGACTACCACCACTCGGATCGGGTTTTGCGCCAGGTCGAGCATATGACCAGGCAGGGAGCCCGAGCGTGCTTTTTGACCGACAACCTGCACCTACTTGAGCCCGACCGGCAGATGTTCTGGGTTGATTGGACACGGGGGACAAGCAAGAAGGAGCAATGGTGGCAGTTGTCCCTTGGGACGGTGATGAGGATCAGAGACGAGCGGTTTCGCTATGCCGAGAGCGGTCCGCGTGCCTATCTCGGAGAGGACTTCGACCTTGCCGCCGACCTGTGTCGGGAGGTCCCCGTAGCCACGCTGAACGGTATGGGATGGCTGTATGTCTATGTCTTCCATGGCCGGAACACGTGCTCGAAGGAGCATCACTACGCCATCCCTGCCCGTCGGAGCTTCCCCAATGAGTGGATTGAGGCCCGTTGTGAGGAGCTCCGACGGGCGGTAGATGAATACGCGATCCCGAGACCAGTGGATGTGTGTGGTGCAGGTGGCCCGGTATTCAGACTGGCGTGACCGGTGTCAACGGACACTCTGGCAGTTGACCATCGGCTCATGCGGCGCGGCCGCCCAGGTCTATGGGGACACTACGCTGACCGCGTCGCGACGGCAGCCAGGGATTGTTGGGCCAGGTCGACGGGCGCCCTTCCGCGCCACAGCGCAAATCCTGGCCCTTCGCCCGTCGGCGCCTTACGCCGCCGCAGGGGAAAGCACATTTGTTTTGTCGATGATCCATAGTCGCATCGGGGACCACGAGAGAGACCTGTTGGATGTGCATTGTGCCTGACGTGAGCGTGATCATTCCACTCTATGGACAGCATCGAGGTCAGACCAGTCTGGAAAGCGTTTCCAAGGCGTGGCTCGCACAGGATGTACCGTGCGAGGTGGTGGTAGCTGTCGCTGGGGCGATCCCTGTGCGATTGGCGGCCGACGTCGATGCTCATCGAGTAGCACGGGTAACGCGGGCCGACGGGTCGGCGCGAGCGCCCGGCTTGTTGCGGAACATTGGAGCACGGTGTGCGCGGGCTCCGATCCTGTATCTGAGTGATGCGGACGTACTTCCATTGGGTCGTGATTTCCTGACGCGGGCGATGAAGGTCGCGGACACAGCCGCGTTCACTCAGCCATGGATGCACCGACTGATCGGCGATTCAGGGCCGAATCCGGTGGACTTGCGCGCGCCCGAGCCTGGTCAGTGCTGTTACGTCAGAGCCACCAAAGACGGCCGACTGAAACCCCAGGGTGACGAGCAGCTCATCCCTCAGCTACTGGCCATCGGCGGCGTCGATATCGACGCACCCACAGTGATCCCGCCGCGTGTCGTGTTTGACCAACATCCGACCAGCAAGGGGGACTGGCGGGTGCCGTTCCATTGGGGCGGGTTAATGCTCGAGCGCCAACTGTTTGAAAACGTTGGCGGATATTGCCGACGCTACTACGGCTGGGGGTGTGAGGACGACGACCTTCTCGTCAAGGTGGCCGCTCGACACACGATCACACGTGCCTGGCAAGTCGACACCACGCTGACTTGTCTGCATTTTGACCATACGTATCCGTACCGCGGTACCCCGGAGCGGAATGCCAACATCGCTCGCTACACCGAACGACTCGCCGCCGGGCCCACCGCGATGATCGAAGAAGACGCTGCAGTCCTGCGAAAGATCAAGTAATGGAGGAAAATCCTGGCCGCGGGTGATCTGATTCCTTGATCGAACCTAACGCGCGATCCGCGCGAGGCTTATCCTTTTGATTTTGCTCGAAGGGGCGCTCTGCTGTGTTCCCGC
Source organism: Saccharopolyspora antimicrobica (assembly GCF_003635025.1). Taxonomy (GTDB): domain Bacteria; phylum Actinomycetota; class Actinomycetes; order Mycobacteriales; family Pseudonocardiaceae; genus Saccharopolyspora; species Saccharopolyspora antimicrobica. The sequence continues at coordinate 5,637,081 of NZ_RBXX01000002.1, forward strand.
GGCGTCTTCCAGACTGGGGGACGCGGCAAGAGGGGGGATGTTGAACACAGGTGCACCAAGGTTTCGACAGCCTGCATGCCGACGCCAGGAGCTGGTCGTTTCTCTCGGGAATCCCTTCCGGGAAGCCTTTATGCATGGCTGTGCGGCGCAATGTAGGAGAGCGGCATGGTATCGACGATTTGCGCATTTACTCCTGATCGGCGAGAGGTTTGGCGCTACGACGGCGCCCCGGGTGTCTGGACGAGAATCGCCCAAGTGGGCTGGATCGCGCAACTTTATGGGGGACGCTTCGGTTTGTTCGCCAAGGAAAAACCCGGGCACGCGTCTCCGCCGCTTCCCGCTGAGGGCTTATCGTGGTGGCGGCGACGTTTGCATAATGGCGCTTTAAATGCATGGCATCCCATTGGGGAAACTGGTGCGGAGTTCGCGGTCACTGCTGAAAGCGTCTACGGCCTGACGCCGAATCGTGGCGCGGTGTTCCGGTTCAACGGCGGCACCGGGGATGATTGGACCCAGGTGGGAGGCGCTGCCGGAAGACTGTTTGGCGGCGCTTTTGGGCTCTTTGCTAGCAACCCGACGGACGGCAATATATTTCGATACTTGGGAAGCCCTAACAGCTGGCAATTCGTAGGAAGTCGGGGAGCGAATTCGCGGTCGGAGGCGATACGATCTACGGTTTGACGCCGGACCGGAAAGCTGTCTACCGGTATGACGGGTTAGGAAGTTCTTGGGCCAAGATCGGCAACGATGCAGCAGAGATCTATGCGGGCGAATGGGGGCTCGTTGCGACAAGCCCCTTCGACCAGCAGCTCTGGCATTACCTGGGAACTCCTCACAGCTGGAAGGGCATCGGCGGCCCCGGCGCCCAGTTCGCCGTGACGCGCAAGACGGTGTTTGGGCTCACGCCTGGCGCAGCCATCGCTGTCGGTGCAGATTCGCAAGATGGAACAAGAGCTCGGTGTGCGGTTGTTCGAGCGGCGCCGGAGGTGCACGGTGCCGACCCTCGCCGGCGATTCCTTCTTGAAACAAGCGGAGCGCGTACTCGCGGAAGTGGAGCGCCTGCACGATCAGATGGACGACTTCAAGGAACTGCGGCGCGGACGAGTCGCGATCGGGGTGCTCCCCAGAGTCGGCACTCGGCTGCTGCCCGACATCCTGCGTGCCTACCAGCGGCGTTACCCGGAGGTGGAGCTGATGAGGACTGAACAGGATCTGGACGCATCATCTGAGTTCCAGCGCCGAGTGCATCAGGGAGAACTGGACTTGGCAGTAGTGCGAATGCCGACCACTTTGCTGGGCTTGCGATCGCAGACCCTGGTGCGCGAACCAATAGTGGCCTTGCTGCCTCCTGGACACCGCCTCGGCGGGCAGCACAGTGTGCATTTGGCTGAGCTCGCAGACGAGGTCTTCGTCGCGCTACGTTCCGGTAGCGGATTGCACACCCTGATGAAGGAGATGTGCGACCAAGCGGTTTCGTCCCCAAGGTGTCGGTGGAAACCGGACAGCAATACGACCCCTGAGACGTGATCAGGTCGCGGAATTGCCTTGCAGCAGGCAGTCGTCTCGGGATGGGGTGCCAGAAGTGTTGTGGCACTGGTGCGTTCGACACTGAACGTGGCCGACTGCTCGCCTCTGGATCCACACCGGATGGCCGAGGTCAAGTTTCGCACGGCTGCTCCACGCGCCGCCCCTCTGTCTTGAAGACCCAGCCGTGATGGCGCGGATTCTCCGAGACTCGGCCGTGCTAGTTCGGGCTGATCCAAGCGCCGATGGGGTGACCTGGCATGGCTTGGTCTGAGGGCGTTCAGCCAGCTTGCTTGGAGTTCGCCTGTGGTGTCGTTGTTTTGTCGGGTGTGATGGGTACGTCGGATCGGTCGTTGGAGTTCGGGACGTCGCCGGGTAGGTGTACCGGCTCTGGTGGTGGGCCTGGGCTCCACCAGCCCCAGTGGGTTTCGGTGCGCACGCGGATCGCGGTGGTGGCCGGGAGTGCGTCTGGTTCGTAGGGGTGCACCGCGTACAACGATCCCCAGTCCCGGTTCACGTCGTTGACCAGGTAGGTCGGCAGTTCCGTCATGCTGGTGGCGACGTTGAGGTAGCCGAAGGGGCCGCCGCTGTCCGGTGAGGACCAGCCTTGGCCGATCTCGCGGACTTCGCCGCCGCCTGCGACGCGGTAGCGCGGCAGGCCGGCGATTCCGTTGTGGATGCTGGTGATCTGCAGGCACGGGGTGACCAGGGCGGCGGTCCACTCCACGAACGTGGGGGAGTCGCCGACGAAGTCGGTCATGCTGGTCAGGTGAGGTGCGCGGGGTGCGCTGACGGCGAGCCACCCGTCGTTGCCGAGTGCGTTGTCGCGGGCCGTGATCCGGATTTTGGTTGCTTCCCGGGCGTGTCCCTCGACCGGGATCCGATGATCGCGCCACTGCTGATCGTCTTCCTGCTCGACTTCGGTGCGGTGCAGAATTTCGAACCCCTGCGGAGTGTCGCGTCCGAACTCGATGGCAAGTGAGTTCGGACTGGTGGTCATGCCTGCCACGCTGATGACGATCGGAACTTCGCCGCTGGTGGCGCGTTGCGGGAGGTCGTACCAGGGAGTTCGGAAGGTACCGGTGGGGGCGTCGTGGCTGCCCCACACCGGGGCGCGGTCGGACCCGAAGCGGTGCGGAGGCCGCCACTGCGCGGAACCTGTCAAGTCCGTGGTCGTGGGCAGGCCATCGCGGCGAAAGCCGGCGTTCGCGCTGCGCAGATAGGCGTCGGGTGACTCGTCGCGCGATTCCGGGCTAGGCGCATCGGGCGCTGCGACCAGCGGCTGCTCGGGCGTGACGTCGAGAACGCCTGAGATCGGGTCCTGTTCGACGCGGACGTAGTCGGGCAATCCGCAGCTGGCGCCGGCGAGCTGGCGAACGTTGTCCTGTGCGAGGTTGTAGGTGCCCCACCGTTCGGGGACGACCTTCGCCAGTGAAGCGAGTTCGGCGACCATCAGGAGAGCGCACACGATCGACAGGGGAGCGGCGCCCAGGCGCAATGCGCGCGACCGGTCCTCCTCCGTCGTGATCCCCGGGCGGTGCTCGTCGATCCGAAGGTGCTCCACGAGCGCGATGACGGCCGTGCCGGCGGCTACCACCAGCAGTGCTGTGCTGAGCTCGTGACCGTTGATCGAGGGCGGTTTGTCGAACCAGGGCACACCCCATCCGGAGACGTACCACCAGGCGTTGGTGCCGGTGAAGGAGAAGGCCAGCACAGCCATCAGTCCGGCGAAGAACCCCGCACGGTTCCGTCGTGATCGCAGGACTGTGCTGCTGGTGGCCAGCGCTGTCAGCGCCGCGACGCAGCCGCCGACAGCGGCGAGCACGCCGAAGTGATGGGTGTGCTTGGTCGGGGTGAGTGCCAGGGCGACGAAGTACAGCCCGGCGACGACGAGTAGCCGCCGGCTCGGTCCGAGTGCTGCGCCGCGGATCCGTCCGCGGCGCAGCAGCACCACAGCGCAGGTGCCCACGCACAGCAACATCAGCAGCACCGGGAACCTGCGGGTGAGGGAGCCGTCGGGGGACTGGCTGAACAGCAGCGTGTAGCGGCTCAGCTCCTGGTACCAGGTCTGCGACGGGCCGATCGCAGAGCGCACTGAGGTGGCGTCGGCGACCGATCCCCAGGTTTGGTCGGCGAAGGAGACTACGAGGATCGCCAGTCCGGTGGCCGAGATCGGGGCCAGCACCGTTGCCCAGCCGAACTGCTCTGCGCGGTGCCGCAGCAGCTTCAGCAAGGGCTTCGCCGCAGCTACGAACGGCAGCACGGCAACCACGCCGTGCGGGTTCACCGCGACTGACAGCGCTGCGGCGATCAGACCCAGCGCTGCCGGCGCGAGCCGGCGGGTGGCCACGGCGTTCTCCACCGCGCACAGCGCGAGGAGTGCGAAGACGACGACTACGGGTTCGGGACGCAGGCCGTTGTTGTAAGGGAGCCAGCACGCGAGGAACACCGCAGCTGCCGCCCACCCGGCTGCGCGGCTGCGCCGAACCCGTTGCCCGAGCCGCGGCAGCATGAACCTGCTGATGAGCATCCAGCACAGCAGGCCCATGCCCAGCGCGGGCAGCCGGAGCCACGGAGTGGCGGTGGAGATCTGCACCCACTGCGCCTGGAGCTCCACGAACCAGCCCATCGGGGCAGTGGGGCCGGAGAACCAGCGGTAGAAGTCGTTGACGTAGCCGAGGTCGTCCCGGACCCGTGCCATCGTGAGGAAGTAGCCGTCGTCGGCTGTCATCGCACCGATCAGCCACCACGCCAGGAGCGCTGCTGCGACCGTTGCGTCGCGGGCGTTCAGCCGCCACGGCCTGTGCGACAGCCGTCGTGGTCGGTGCGCCGCGCTGAGGTCGATCCGGCGTAGCGCGACGAGCGAACCGGTGCAGCCGAGCAGGGCGAGCGCCATGATGCCGAGCTTGAGCGGGGTCGGACTTGTGTCGTAGCGGTTGTCGACCTCGGCTGCGAACGACAGGCCGCGCACGTCGTCGAGCTGGTCGTCCACATCGGAGTAGATGCCGGTCAGCTGCGGACGTGTGTTTCCCGCGAGGTGTGCGATCTGGTTGTCGTCGATCTGCGCGCTGGTGCCGTTTCCATCGGAGTACACGACGATGGTGCAGTCGCCATCGGGCAGTTTCGCGGTGCCGAGCTGCCGTCCCTGCACGGACAGGCGCAGCTGCCTGTCCTGGACTTCCAGGCGCAGACCGGTGAGGTCACCGTAGTGCGACTTGGGCGGGTTCGTGCTCGCCAGCACTGCGGGATCGGCGCTGCGTGCATCGAGTCCCCGGGCGGTCGAGCACGGAACCTGCAGGTCGAGCCGGATGGGGGAGTATGCCGCCAGCGGTGCGGACACCGGCCGAGTTCCCTGTTCGGTAGGCCATTCCAGGGTCGTGATCTGGTGCTGGACGGGCAAGAACGGGACTGCCAGCGCGGCCAGGGTGCCCAGGAATCCCGCCAGCCCAGCCAACCAGCGCAGTTTGGGCTTCACCGACGGTCCGTTCTCGTTGCTCAACGTGCTTCTTTTCATCGCTCAGAGGTCAACTTCACGTCGCGGTTGCGGCCGAACGGCTGAGGCGGTGGCCGCGGCACACCCCGCGAGCACGAGGACGACGATCATCGCGTGGCGCAGACCGAAGTGATCCCCGAGGAAGCCCAGCAACGGTGGCCCCACGAGAAAAGCCAGGTAACCCGCGGTCGCGACCGCGCTGACCCGGGAGGCCGAATCGCCACCACCGTCACCCGCAGCGGAGATCGCGAGAGGGAAGCCGAGCGAGCCGCCGAGCCCCCACAGCAGGACCCCGGCTACCGCGATGACCGGGTCGGCGGTGAAGATCACCAGGCCCACGCCGAGTGCCGCGCACAGCGCGCTGGTGCGGACGACGGCCGTTCGACCGAACCTGTGGACCAGTCCCGTCCCCAGGAGCCTGCCGGTCGTCATGGCCACGGCGAAGACGGTGTAGACCAGCGAGCCCGAGGTCGGGTCGTAGCCGTGCTCGTCGACCATGAGCAGCGGAAGCCAGTCGTTGGCCGCGCCTTCCGCCAACGCCATGCCCAGGACGACGCAGCCGATGAGGACGATGCGGCGTTGCGCCCACACGTCGAGCTGTTGCCGCACCGACGCGGAGAAGCCGCGCTTCGACGTGCCGCGCTTGACACCGAGGCCAGCGGGGATGGCAGGCAGGACCATCGCGGCCGCGACGGTCGCTGCGAGGGCAACGCCGAGCAAGTGCCACACCACTCCGACACCGGCGCGGGTGAGGGCAAGTCCGAGGACGGATCCGGCGACGGTGCCCGCGCTGAAGGTGCCGTGCAGCAGCGGCATCAGCGGTCGGCGTTCGAGCCGCTCGACGTCCGCGCCGTCGATGTTCACCGCGATCTCCGAGCAGCCCATGCCGAGCCCGAACAGAAGCAGGCCTGTGAAGGCCAACGGGGTCATGGCCAGGGCAGTCGCCGCTCCCAGCACGGAGATCCCCGCGATCGCCAGGAAGGTGCTCACCGCGATCACCGGCTTCGTGCCGAGCCGCCGCACCAGCAGACCGGAGGAGACGATGCCGGTCATCGACCCGGCGGAAAGCCCGAACAGCACCAGCCCCATCTGACCGGTGGACGCGGCTAGCGCGTCTCGGATGGCCGGTGTGCGAACGACCCAGGACGCCAAGGACACCCCGAGCAGGAAGAAGACGACCTGCAACGCCCGTCGGCGACTGTTCGTAGCAGCGCGGTCGAGGGCGAGCTCTGCGTTGTGCTGGGTTCCGAAATGTTCAGGCATGGATCCGTCGGAGTCGTGTAGAGGCAGGGGTGAGCACAGGTGCCATGTGTACGGTCGTACATAGCGATGGGTACGATCGTACACATCGAGTGGTGGGGCATTTCGGGCAGGTCGGACCTGCGCGCTGGAGTGCATCCCCCTCGCGCATGTGCGCTGCAGGTACGGTGTGCGGCGATCGGACTTCGTCAGCCGGGCTGAGCTCTTCGGCGAGGGGTGTTGGTGGAGGTAGCGCGGAGAATGCCGAGGACTCGACGTTTCGACCCGGAGCGACGAACGCGGATCATCGATGCAGCACTCGATCTCATCGCCGAAGAGGGCGTTGCGGGAACTTCGCATCGCAAGGTGGCGACCCGTGCAGACGTACCGCTCGGCTCCATGACCTACCACTTCGCCAACATGGACGAGCTGCTGCGCGAAGCATTCGCGCGTTTCACGCACGCTGTGATCGCCAAGTTCGAGCGACGCCTCGCAGCCGCGCACGGCCTGGAGGAAGCTCGAGAAGCAGTCGTCGACATCATCCATGAAGACGTGTTCGCCACCCGACAGGATTTGGTGCTCACGCACGAGCTGTACGCCCTGGCGGCCCGCGAACCTGCCTACCGCGAGCTGATCGGGGAATGGATGCGACGAAGCCAGGAAGCTCTGGAACGCCATTTCGACCACACCACGGCACGTGAACTCGACGCGCTCATCGAAGGATTGACGATCCACCGAGCTCTGGGAGCAGGCTCGCCTGACCGCGACCTGGCGCGCGACGCCGTCTGGCGAATTACCAGCGCCTCAACTGGCTCGTGACGGTTGCTCTGGGGGCAATCCAGACGTGGTGGCCATTCCGAATGTGATGCCTTGAACCCGACTGTTCATCGTGGTTTTCGGGCGTTCCACCGTACGACTTCTGGGGTGGTGCCCAGTCGTTCGGCCGTTGTGCGAGTGAGAGCGGCGGATGCATTGACCAGCACCGGGTGTTCGGCTCCGGCCAGCAGGGGGAGGTCGGACAGGGAGTCGGTGTAGGCCCGGTCCCAGCGCGGGCAGCCGATGAGTTCGAGCTGGCGCACCTTCTCCTCCCCGTGGTTGTGCACGATGAAGCGGCCGGAGGCCGGGTCGAGGTGCGAGGCGACGAGTTCCACTTCTTCGAGGCCGATCCCGCGCAGGTACGCCGCGGCGAGTTCGTGCTCCGACGCGGTTGCCACGATGACGCGCCATCCGGAGTCGTGGAGTCCACGTAGGACTGCGACGCCGTCCCACGCGACACGTGACGATCGGGCCATCTGGTCTGCGAGTTTGCGGGCCAGGGCGTCGTAGGCGGGACGTGTCATCCCGGCCACTGCGCGGGTGGCCAGCGTCCGCAGCACGCCGGGGCGCAGGTGTTCGTGGCGCCAGTCCCGGGCGAGCCGCGGGGCGCTCGCGGCGACCGCGAGCGCACGTGCGGGGGAGCGCTGGTACTGGTGGATCGCTAGAGCGGCGAAGGTATCGGCGGTGTACAGCACGCCGTCGAGGTCGACGACGGCGGTTCGAGGCCTCATCGGCGCAGCGAGATGTGCACGTCGCCCTCACCGGGACGGGCCGCGTCGAGCAGGTCGCCCGGGATGCGGAAGACCCGGCCGGGAGCAGCAGGCCACGGCAACCGTTTCTCCGCCACGACCCGGCCGTTCTGGGTGGCCACGACGCGGGGGAAGGCGACGTAGTGGTCGACCCAGGCCAGGAGCCGGTTGCGGGCGGGGCGGCGGTCGCCGACGCGGCGCACCATCGGTGAGATCCAGCGCAGCGGTTCGTCGGCGACGATCCGGATGCTCTTCTCCGAGGGATGCCGCTTCTCGCGCAGGTGGTCTAGGACGCTGGCCGCGACCTGCTTGCCGTCGAGCGCGGCGATGTCGGCGGTGTCGACCGGGTGCAGCACGTTGCCCGCGGCGAAGATGCCGGGACGTTCGGTGCGCAGCTCGGTGTCCACGACCGGGCCCAGCGTGCCGGGGTCGAGTGCCAGACCGGCGGCGCGGACCAGTTCGTTGTCCGGGATCCAGTCGCCGGTGAACACCACGGTGTCGCAGGGGACGACCTCGCGGCGACCGGTCGCGAGGTCTTCGACTTCGACGGCTTCGACCCGCGGTTTGCCGATGATCCGGGTGATCTTGGTGCGGGTGCGCACCGGGACGCGCAGGCCGAGTTTGCCCGGTACGGAGAACAGCGCGTAGGACTCGACCTTGGGGTGTTCGCTGGTCATCAGAACCGTGTCGCAGCCGGCATCGCGCAGCGTCAGCACCGCGGACCAGGAGACGAGTTCGCTGCCGACGATCAGCGCTTTGGTGCCGACCTTGCGGTGGTGCAGGTGGACCAGGTTCTGCAGCTGGCCGGTCGTGTAGACACCGTCGGGGCGGTCGCCGGGCACCATCCGAGCGGTGCGCGGCCGCTCGCGTGCACCGGTGGCCAGCACGATCGCCTCGGCGTGCACCTCGAACAGGCCGTCCGGGGTTGTGACTTCCAGGCCACCGTCGGCCGACCAGCCGGTGACCATCGCACCGGTGCGGATCACCGCACCGGCCCGCTCGGCGCTGTCGACCATGCGGCGGGCGTAGTCCGGGCCGCTGTGGAACCGGTGCAGGTCGCGGATGCCGAAGCCAGGGTGGTCGCAGTGCCGCGGGATGCCACCGGCTTGCTGCTCCCGGTCCAAGACCAGCACCTCGCCCGGCACGGCCGGCGCCAGTTCCTGGGCCGCGCGCAGGCCCGCCGGGCCCGCACCGACGATCGCGACCTCCGGGGTCAGCCGCGTGCGTGCCGTGCTCATCGGTGTGCCTTCCTCTCGCCGTCCTGCAGCATTTCCGTCACGTTCGCGCCGCAGTAGAAGCCCTGGCAGCGTCCGTTCATCGCACGCGTTCGCCGCCGCAGTCCGTCCAGGTCGCAGGGTGGGATGGTGCTGTTCATCGCGTCGCGGATCTCGCCCTTGGTGACGCGCTCGCAGAAGCACACCACGGTGCCATAGGCGGGGTCGGCCGCGATGCGGTCGCTGTCGGCGTAGGGCCGCAGGTAGGCCTCGCCGATGTTGGGCATCTGCGGCGCGTCCGGGAGGTCCTCGCGTTCGTGCAGTTCCAGGCCCGCCTTCTCCAGCAGTCCCAGCAGGTGTTCGGCGATGGCCATGCCGGAGGTCAGCCCGGTGGAGCGGATACCGCCGGCGACGGCGTAGCGCTGCGCAGCGTCGACCTCCACGGTGTAGTCCGGGGCGTCGCTGGCGGCCCGGAGCCCGGCGTAGGTCGCGGTCACTTCTTCCCTGAGGAGCTGGGGCATGATGCGTTCGCCCTTCTCCCGCAGGAACTCGTAGCCGTCCTCGGTAGTCGAGGTGTCACTGCGGTTGGTCATGTCCTCGGCGGTGGGGCCAAGCATGACGTTGCCGTAGATGGTGGGGGAGACCAGCACGCCCTTGCCCAGCTTGGACGGCACGGGGAGCACGATCTTGTCCACCATCGGACGGGTCTGCTTGTCGAAGACCAGCAGCTCACCGCGCCGCGGGTGCAGGTGGAACCGGTCGTGGCCGAACTGGGCGTCGATGACGTCGCTGCCCAGTCCGGCGGCGTTGACGACCCAGCGGGCGCGGACGTCGCCCCGGTTGGTGCGCAGGACCGTCTCATCCGAGCCGACGGTCACCGACTCGACCCGGTGCGAGCGCATCAGCCGGGTGCCTCGCCGCACCGCGTCCGTGGCCAGCGCGAGGTTCGTGGTCCAGGTGCAGATGATCGATTCACCGGGCACCGTCAGGCCGCCCAGCGCTCCCGGGCCCAGCGTCGGCACCTGCCGGTAGACCTCGTCCGGGCCGACGATCTCGGTCTCGGCGTAGCCGTTCTGCGCGGCCTTCTCCTGCAGACCGGGCAGTGCCGCGAGCTGTTCCTCGTCCCAGGCCACCAGCAGCGCGCCGGTCGGCTCGTAGGGAATGCCGGTCTCATCGGCGTAGGCCTTGAGCAAGTGGTACCCCCGGGACACCAGCTGAGATTCCAGCGTCCCCGGTTTCGCGTCGAAACCGGTGTGCAGGATCGCCGTGTTCGCCTTGCTCGTGCCATCGCCGACGTCGCAGCGCGACTCGATCAGCGCCACCTCGAGCTGATATCCGGCGAGCGCGCGCGCGATCGCCGAACCGACCACACCGGCACCGATGACGGCCACATCGACGATTTCCGTGTCGTGCGCCGAAGTCATGACTCCTCCAGTTTCTCACGATCGCTGCTGAGCGCGGTGTCGACCGCAGCGCGCCATCGGGCGCGGAACTCGGCGGCGTCGTCGGCACCCAGTTGCGGGGTGAAGCTAGTGCTCGGTGTCCAGTCGATGACCGCCTGCTCCAGCGCGAGCCCGGGATCGGCCGCGGCGCGGGCGAATCCGGCCGCGCCGAGTGCTGTCGCGTGCGCCGAGGGGAACACGTCGACCTGGACCTGCAGCAGGTCGGCGACGGCCTGCATCAGCACCCGGCTGCGGGTGAGCCCCCCGTCCACCCGCAGCCGGTGCAGCGGCTCGCCGACGTCCTGGGCGGCGCAGTCGGCGAGCTCGGCGACCTGTGCGGCGATGCCGTCCAGCACCGCTTTGACCAGGTGGCCGACCTCTGTGGACAGCGTCATGCCGCTGAAGGTGGCCTTCGCCTCCGGCGCCCACCACGGGGCTGACAAGCCGGCCAGTGCGGGAACGCACAGCACTCCGTCGCTGTCGGCCACCGCCACGCGATCCAGGTCTGCTGCGCCCTGGATCAGACCCAGGCCTTGCAGCCACCGCACGGCCGAGGCCGCCGTGGCGACTTGCCCGTCGAAGCAGTACGACGTTTCGCCGCGCACCCGCCACGCGACGGAGGACGCCAGTCCCGCGCTCGAGCGGACCGGCGTCGGACCCATGTTGGCCAGCAGGAAGGCTCCGGTGCCGAAGGTGCACTTGGCCTCACCGGGCGAGAGGCATCGCTGCGCCAGAAGGGCGGCCTGCTGGTCGACGACCAGGCCGCCGACCGGTACCGCGCCGCCGAAGATGGCAGTCTCGCCGACCACTTCGTCGTTGGCCGCGATGCGAGGCAGCTCCTCTCCCGAGAGGTCGAACGCCGCCAGCAGCTCCGGATCCCATGACACCGAGTCCAGGTCGGTTAGCAGCGACCGGCTGGCGGTGCTGGCGTCGGTCACGAACTCGCCGGTGAGCTGGTGGATCAACCAGGTGTCCGATGTGGTCACCACACCGTCGGTGGTCAGTTGTTCGCGGATCCATCGCATCTTCGGCGCCGAGAAGTACGGGTCCAGCACCAACCCGGTGCGCTGGTTGATCGCCTCCGCCGAGTCGCTGCGCTTCGCGCAGATCTCCGCGGAGCGCCGGTCCTGCCAGACGATCGCCTGCGTCAGCGGCCGTCCCGTCGTCGGGTCCCAAGCGAGCACCGTCTCGCCTTGGTTGGCCAATGTCACGCAGTCGACGCCCACCTCCGCATCGGCGACGGCACGCCGACCGGATTCCAGCACGGAGTCGAGCAATTCCTGCGGGTCCTGTTCCACCCCGCCTCCGGAGAGGTAGTCCGGGTGCACCGGAAGTTCCACGACGCTGAGCACGCGGCCACCGCTGTCGACCACCATCGCTTTGGTGCCCGAGGTTCCTTGATCGATCGCCAGGACGGTGGTCACCGGTTGCCTCCCGAGTTGCTCGGTGCTGGGTTCGGATCGGCGTCCAGCGCCTTGTCGATGTCGTGCATGTCCGGCATGGAGAGGCTCTTCGCACCGTGGCGCACCACCAGGTAGACCAGGTAGACCGCGCCGATGCCGAACATGACGAGCACGTAGAGCCAGGGTTCGGCGAACGAGGCGTCGCGGAAGATCAGCAGCTCGTAGGCCAGCCAGACGACCGCCAGCGCCAGCACCGGGATCTCCATGCGGCCGAGTTCGAAGCCCTTCGACGGCGGCAGGTCCTTGCGCTTGACGATGTAGAGCACCACCGTCGCCGCGTAGATCAGCGCGGGCAGCAGCGTGGCTGCTGAGAACAGCGAGAACAGTGCCTGGGTGGAGCGGGCGAACAACGCCAGCACGATCTGGCTGACCACGAACATGAACACCGAGGCGTTCATCGGCGTGCCCGTCGACCCGTTGATGCTGCTGAGCAGCTGCCAGGCGGGGAACCGCTTGTCGCGGGACATCGCCCAGACCAGGCGGGCGCCGCTGAGCGAGATCACCAGACCGCACGAGAAGATCGAGAGCACGACCAGCACCAGCAGCGCCTTGCCGACGAAGGAGCCGAGCACGCGGGCGATCACATCGGCCACCGGGGTGTCGGACTGCGCCAGTGCCACCGGGTCGCCCGCCAGCGCCGTCACCGCGACGAGGAACAGCATGCCGAGCACGCCGAGGCCGATCACGGCCTGGGCCATCGCCTTGGGAACCACCCGCGCCGGGTTCTTGGTCTCCTCGGCCAGGTTCGCCGCGGACTCGAAGCCGACGATGGTGAACGCGCCGAGCAGGAAGCCCAGCGCCCACGGTCCGGCCGAGGTCAGGCCGCCCAACGCGAAGTAGCCCTCGCTCGGGACGTCGCCGGTGCTGAACAGGGTGCTGAAGTCGAGCTGCCCGGTGAGGCCGCCGACCACGAACAGCAGCACGGTCAGCGACACCATCCCGATCAGCTGGATGGTGACCGCCACGTTGTTGACCCGCTGCGTGGCCCGGGTGGACAGCGCGACCAGGATCGCTTGCAGCAGCAGCACGAGCGCGGTGATGGCCCAGGCGTTCTCGTTGCTGCCCTGGTACTGGAACAGCACCGGCAGGATGGTCGCGGCGATCGTGTAGTCCACGGCGACCACGACCACGCCGAGGAAGGTGAACGACACCCAGCCCATGATCCAGCCCAGGATCGGGTTCGCCAGCCGGGAGATCCACTGGTACGCGTAGCCGCTCACAGGGATCCGCGCCGCCAGTGCACCGAAGATCAGCGCCACGCTCAGCTGGCCGATGACCACGACCGGCCAGGTCCAGATGCCCATCGGACCGGATGAGCTGAGCACCGATCCGTATGCGGTGAAGATGCCGGTCGCGATCGAGACGAATCCGAAAGCCACCGCGAAGGAGGTGTACCAGCCGAGTTCGCGCTTCATCTCCTGCGCGTAGCCGAACTCCGAGAGCCCGTTCGCGCCGCGCTCACCGGGCGTTGTCATTTCCGCCCTCCTTCGTCTGCTCTGCCGGGCCGAGATGCGTCGGATGCCGGGGTGTTCTGGTCGTCCTCGGGCTGGATGATCCGGCCGCCGGCTTCGGCGATTGCCCGGACCAGCTCCGCCGGGGGCTCCTGGTCGGTGACCACGCCGGTGAGCTGATCCAGTGCTGCGACGCGGTAGGGGGCGACGCGTTGATGCTTGGTGCTGTCGACCAGCGCGTAGCTCGCGGCGCAGTTGCGGATCATGGCTCGCCGCGCGTGGCATTCCTCGAGGTGGAAGTCGGTCAGTCCGGCTCCGGCGGCCAACCCGCCGGAGCCGAGGAACGCGATGTCGGCGTGGATTTCCTGGAAGAAATCGTGCGCCACCGGGCCGGACAGGGCCAGGTCACCGCGCCGCATGCGGCCGCCGCTGACGTGCAGCTCCACTCCGGGGACATCGGCGAGTTCGGTGGCGACCCGCATCGAGCAGGTCGCCACCACGCCGGTGAAGTCCTTCGGGATGCTGCGCGCGAGTTCGACTGCGGTCGTCCCGACGTCGATGACGACTGTTTGACCTGGCTGGACGAGTTGCGCCGCCATCCGGCCGATGACCGACTTGGCCTGCTGCGCGGTGCTGGAGCGCTCCAGGAAGGGAGCTTCGTCGCCGAGGTGGCCGGTGCGCACGGCACCGCCTCGGACGCGCGTCAGGACGCCTTTGCTTTCCAGCTCAGCGAGATCGCGCCGGATGGTCTCGGGGGAGACCTTCAGCAGCTCGGAGAACTCCGCCGTCGAGATGACCCGGCCGGACCGGATCGCCTGGTTGATGCGGTCGTGCCGCTCAGCAACGAGCATCCTTGACCGTTCCTGTGGGAATCTGTGGGTGAATGTGGAGAAGTATGGAATTCGTTGGATGGCGGTGTCAAGACATCCGAGTGGGACGCAGGTCACTCCACTCGCACGTCCAACGCTGGGGGAGCGCACTGCTGCATGCGGAGTGGCGGAAGGTGCACTCTGAGGTTCCCGTGCTTCAGGCACGCGGGTGCCCTGGCGCGTAGGCGGAACGGTTCGGGGCCTGGTCGGAGAGGCTGGTGAGGGGAGTGACCAGCGCGACGGGTCAACGCGAGGAGAGTGTCGATCCCCGCTCGGAGGGCAGCCCGGTGTGCTGCCGCATTCCCGGGGGGGATCGCCTGCGGTGCGATCAGGCGGTGACGACGTCGACGGCTGCCTCGGAGAGCGCATTGCGCAGGTCTCCGGTTGGCTCGGTGTCGACGACGACGCCGGTGAGCTGGTCGAGGGAGCAGACGTGGTGGCCGGCGATGCGGCCGAACTTCTCGCTGGAGACCAGGGCGTAAGAGCGGTGGGCGTTGGCGAGCACGGTTCGGCGCACCGCGATTTCCTCGAGGTGGTAGTCGGTGAGGCCGGCTTCCGGGTGCAGGCCGCCCGAGCCGAGGAAGGCGATATCCGGGTAGGTCTCGGCGAAGAAACCGGCCGCGGTCGCATTGGAAAGGGCGAGGTCCCCGGACCGCACTCGCCCACCTGAGACCAGGACGTCGAGCTCGGCGCGGTCTGCCAGCTCCGAGGCGACGACGAGCGAGTTGGTCAGCACCGTCGCTGACAGCCCGGCTGGGAGTGCCCGGGCCACCGCGACCGCTGTGGTTCCGACGTCGATCATGATGATCTGACCGTCCCGCACGAGCGAAGCGGCCGCGCGGCCGATCTTGTTCTTGTTCCCGGCGCCCAGGCGCCGGCGCTGTTCGACGGGCGGTTCCTGTGAAATCGGCGGCTCCGTGCTCGCCGCGCCGCCGTGCACCCGGGTGAGTACTCCGCGTTCCTCGAGCGCCACGAGGTCTCGCCGGATCGTTTCCCCGGAGACGGCCAGCTCCCGCATGAGCGTGTCGGTGCTGACGATCTGCGCACTGCGCACCATCTCGGTGATCAGGGCGTGGCGTTCTACGGCGAGCACAGATCGGATTGTAGCTGTGGACTTCTGTGGAAGTCCGTGTCTCGCTCAGGTCAACGGCCAGCGCGGAATGGCGGCCCTGCCGAATCTGTCGGGGGAACGTTCCGGGACTTGAGCAGTCAGCGCGTCCTGGTCGGGTCATCGACCTGGTCGCCCGCTACAAGCTGAACGTCTTGCACCTTCACTTGACCGACTCCGAAGCCTGGCGGCTGGCCTCCACCCGGTACCCGCGCCTGGACAGCGTCGGAGATGGAGTGCCGATCAGCGTTGGCGACCTCGCCGGACTTGACGAACGCGCGGCGGCGCGCGGGGTCACGATCGTGCGCGAGGTCGATCTTCCCGGCCACTCCGCGGCGGCCGTGCGCGCGTACCCGGAGCTTGCGGCGGATACGAGAGCTGCCCGACTGGGCTATCTCGATCCCACTGTTCCCTCTGCCCGCGACTTCATCGAAGCCGAAGCGACCGAGTTCGCCGAATGCTCACCGGCCGCGTTCGTGCACCTGGGCGGCGACGAGCCGTTCGGGATGCCGATGCCCGCCTACGTCGAGGCTGTCCGTTTGGCGGTGGGCGCCGCGCATGCAGCGGGCAGGCGCGTCGTCGCCTGGCAGGAAGCGGTGCGTGCCGGTGCGCTGACAGAAGCCGACATCATGCAGTTCTGGATCGGCGCGGAGAACGTGATCGACGCCGATGCCAAGAAGGCGGAACTGCCGCCCGAAGCCTACCGCTTCGTGGACGAGATGGTCGAACTGTTCGCACAGGCGCCCGCCGACCTCCCTCTCGCAGCCAGCTCGGGGGTTCCGGTGCTGATCTCGTCGAACGACGTGCTGTACCTGGATCGCCGGTACGCCGAGCCCGCAGCCACACCCGAAGGGGAGCGCCGGCGCGAACGGCTCGGGTTTTCCGACTACCCGGCCAAGACGCTGCGCGAGATGCATGAGTGGATGCCGGAGAGGCTCGTCGCCGGTCACGACGTCCAGATCGCGGGCGTCGAGGCTGTGCTGTGGGCCGAGACGATCGAGAGCTTCGACGACCTCGCCTTCCTGCTGCTGCCACGTCTGGGGTCCGCAGCCGAGCGCGCCTGGCAGGCGGCTCCGACCGGCTGGGAGGAGTTCGCGGTGAGGATCGCCCCGCATCGCGCGGTCTGGGAGCGCACCGGATGGAGCGCCGCGTTCGAGCTGGGTGGACAGTGAGGTGGGCGAGACAAGCGGTCAGGTGAGTTCCGAAGCCGCCGGCCTCGTCTGCGAAGACGATCAGCGCGGTATCCCGGCCACCGGACTGGGCATGGCCACCGTCAAGTCCATCGTCGAAGCGCACGGCGGCACGGTGACGGCAACCACCGCAGAGGGCGGAGGCAGCGCCTTCACCGTCACCCACTGACCTATCAACGTCCACAGCGCAGGACAAAGACCCGAACACGGGCTCCTGCAGCATTGTCAGGCCAGGTGGACAACCGAAGTCACGCCGCGTCGAAGGTCCGCACGACCACGCGGTGTTTGCCGCCCCGAGTGCGTTCCATCGGCTCGTCGGTCGTCAGGTCGATGTCGACTGCGCTGCCCACCAGGCGTCGAACTTCGTCGAGTATCATCGAGCGCTCATCCGCCCCGAAACCCGGTGCGACCTCGAGACGTACCAAGACACGACCGGGCTCCGGCTGGACGAACTGGTAGCGGCGCACGTGACGGGCGTCGAAGAAGCATTTACCGAGCGGGTGCATGGAAACGTGCTTGCCGTTCGGCAAATGCAAACTGTCGCCCTGCCGGCCGACCACCCGCTCCAGGAATGTGCCTTCCGCGCCACATGGGCATGTCGCCGCGCCGAGTACGGCCCGATCCCCGATCCGGTATCGCAGGAAGGGCAGCGTCCGGGCGTGCAGGTTCGTCACGACCACGTCGCCCTCCTCGCCCGGTCGACACCGGCGGCTGGCGTCGTCGAGGATCTCGACGATCGAAACATTCTCAGCGAGGTGAAGCCGACCGCGCGAGCATCCTTGGGACAAGATGCCGCCGTCGTTGCACCCGTACTGGTCGCGCAGCGGCGCATCGAAGGCTTGCTCGATGCGCTCTCGCCAGGTCGGGAACAACAGCTCAGCGGTCGTGACGATCGCCTTCGGCGACGGCACGCGAACACCAGCTTCCAGTACGGCGTCGGCCATCGCTGCGACATGGCTCGCGTATCCGTACCAGAGCACTCCCCGCTCGCGCCCGGCCGTGAGTGCGCGTTCCAGGCTCGTCTCCGGGTCGATATGGCATCCCGCTGCGGAGACCACGCGCCCCTCCAGGAGAGAGCGCAAGCGGGACTTCACACCCTCGCTCGCGGACTGCAATGAGGGCGGAGAGCCCACCATTACCAGGCGGTCTCCGTAGCGGTAGCCGGTGCGTTCCCAGAAGTACAGGTTCGCCGCGTACATGTGCGTCCAGGCGCGCTTGTCGAGCGGGTACTGGAACGGGTCGCCGGTACTACCCCCGGTCTTCTTCGCGATGTGCGGAATGTCCCGCCAGCCCCGGCTCAAGAATTTGTCCATGCACGACCGCATCATCGCCTTGTCGATCACGGGGAGCTCGGCGAGGTCCACCTCGTCCACGTCCCGCCCGGCCAGCACGTCGCGGTAGTACGGCACCTCTTCCTGCGCGTGCCGCAAGACAGCGCGCAACCGGTCCCGTTGCCAGGATCGCCGTTCTTGCTCAGGCCACGAGAAAAACTCCGGCAACCATCGGGCCGTGCTCAGATAAGGTGCCCGAAGAACGGGCTCCACAACGCTGCGCGTAACGGCAGAGACCACTCGCGGGCGCAAGGCGGTGTGCAGGCGGAGCAGAGACATCATCCGACCTCCCGGGCCGTTCAATCAGCAAGTCTTCGTGAGACGGGCAGATTCAGTTCTGTGGTTCTCGGGTCGGGCCGATCAGGGCTCCGTGGAGCGGTAGCGCGCTACGACCCTGGTGAAGTCCCAGTCGCGCTGGGGGATCCCGCTCCCCGCGTCATGACTCGGGTCGCCGGGACGGTCGCGGTTGACCGCCCAGAAGGTGAATCGGCCGAGGCGTCGGTCGTTGGCGTAGTCCAGGAAATTGTGGAAGTCCGCCAACGACACGGTTTCCTCGAGACCACCGTTCCTGGACGATATGCCTGCCTTTTGATACGCCTCGTCGATCGGTATTGCGAAGGTGTTGGCCATCTCCGACACGAGCCCTTCGGTGGCCGAGATCGTATCGCGGGTCATGTCCGTGCCCCCGAAGTTGAACGGCATGATGGTGAAGACGTCGACGTTGGCGCCGAGCTCGTGCGCTCGTCGGATGAGCCGCTTGCCGTGGTCGCTCGGGCCGGTGCGTTCCGTGGGGAACACCAGTGTCGTCTTCAGCTCGGGGTTCCGCTGCTTGAGGATCTTCAGTGCGCCGAGTTCGCGGTCTTGCGCTGCAGGGGATTTGAATTCACCCTTCTCGATGTCGATTTCGATCGCTTTGAGCTGGTAGGCGTCGATGACCTTCTGGTACGCGTTCGCCAGGGACTGCGCGTTCGGGCACACCTCGCCCAGCTTTCGCCCCTCCTGGGCGCTGCCCCCCATGGAGACGACGACGTCACCACCCGCGTCGCGGATTCTCTTGATCTGAGTGGCATCGTCTCCGTGCAGCGGCCGTTCGCCGTCCCATGCGGGATCGCAGCCGTTACCGGAGAGGATGAAAGCAAGGGTGAACGCCTTGACGCCGGTTTCCTTCATCACCGCAACCGGATCAGGCGGGTTGCCCCACCCGAAGAAGAGATAGGGCGATGAAGTCACCGTGGCCGTGTTCCGGGAAACACCGTTGCTGTGCGTTCCGCACGAGATGAACGCCCAACCGATCACGAGGGTCATGAAAAGAGCGCGCATCTTCGGCATGATTCGATTCTCCGCTGTCGCCGCGAGAGCCGCCTGCCGCGTCACCGCATGGACGGTCCGGTAATCGGGTGTACTCATTCGGTGGTCCCGCCGACAAGCAAGCCAGCGGATGTGCCGCGCACGCGTCGCAGAAGTCGAACTCGATGCTCGAACGAACGTGCGCCGTGGCGGGAAGCGTGCAGCCGCCCGTCTCGCAATCGGCTGCGCGACCGGGTCGGCCTGAGATCCGGAGGGTAACTTCGATCTTCCGCCGAAGATCTACAGGAGGTCCATTGCTCCCTCGCTGTCGTTCTTCCGCTCCGCATTCTCCTGGCGGCAGATCGGTGCCACTCGATCAGCCTGCGATTGTCGACTTCCAGAGAGTGGATCTAGTTCGTCCGCGCAGGATGTGCGCACCGATTCCGCGAAGATTGCTCGTTATCCGCCGTCGTGGTCACTTTGCGCGTCCGCAGTAAGGCGTGCAGGTGACAACGCCGCGTCCCCGGTCAGAGGTCTGCCTCCTCGTGGGTGCGCAGGACCGCGCTGACGCTGTGCGCCAATCGGTGGAGCATCCACTTTGGTATTGCCAGATCAGCGGATCTCCACATGATGCACAACGATGTCGTATCGGATCCCTGTTGTGTCCCAACTGGTTTCTGGAGGCTTTGTGCGTCGGATGGACAGCATGATCGTTGCCGTAGTGGGCTACGGCTATTGGGGTTCCAAGCACGTACGCGTTCTCAGCACGTTGCCCGGCGTGGAGGTGGTAGTCGTCGACCGGGATCTCGGACGGCTGGCCGAGGCCCACCGCCACTTCCCGGTGGCGGGCACAGCGTGCGCGCTGGACGAGGTTCTCCCCGACGTGCACGCGGTCGTGGTGGCAACTCCACCGTGCTCGCACGCACAGATCGCGCTGCGCTCCGTGCTCTCGGGAAAGCACACCCTCGTCGAGAAGCCGCTGGCGACCTCGATCGAGGATGCGCAACGACTCGTCGATGTCGCCGATGAACGTGGCGTGGTGCTCATGACCGGCCACACCTTCGAATACAACGCCGCCGTGTGGAAGCTCAAGGAGATCATCGATTCCGGCGAGCTCGGGCGGGTGCTCTACATCGACACCGCGCGGCTGAACCTCGGTCTTTACCAACGAGACGTGAACGTCATCTGGGACCTCGCACCGCACGACCTCTCGATCATCTCGTTCCTGATGGGCGAAACTCCGGCGTCGGTCACCACGTGGGCCCATCATCACGTAGACGGGCGACACGCAGACGTGGCGCACGTGCGCCTGGAACTGGAGAAGTCCGGAACCTACGCCTTCGTCCACGTCAGCTGGCTCAATCCGCAGAAGGTCCGCCGCGTGACTGTCGTCGGCGACCAGAAGATGGCGGTCTACGACGACACGTCCGATGAGGACCGGATCCGCGTCTACGACATCGGCGTCGACTCGCACGGTCTCGATGATCCGGCGGACGCGTACGCGATGCCGATCACCTACCGCTCCGGCGACATAGTCTCGCCGCATGTGACGTTCCGCGAGCCGCTGCTCGTGCAGGACACCCACTTCATCGACTGCGCACGCACCGGCCGAGTCCCCAACACCTCCGGTCGGCGAGGCCTGGAGATCGTCCGGGTGCTCAGCACATCGGACTTGGCACAGGTCACCGGTCGGCCGGTACGGGTTCTGGACGTTCCGGCCCAGCGCCCGGCCGATGACGTGGAAGCCCCGCAGCTGCTCGCTGGGCCGGCTCGCGGAGAGGTCGTGCAATGAACGGGAGCGCCGGTGCGGTCCCCTTTCTGGACCTCGTGGACATCAACGCCCACCTGCAGACGGACCTGGAAGTGGCGTGGAAGGCGGTCCTCCAGCACGGCCGGTTCGTCGGCGGGCCGGAAGTCGAACGGTTCGAGGCGCAGTTCGCCGCGTACTGCGAGTCGCGCAGTTGCGTCGGTGTCGCCAACGGCACCGACGCCATCGAGCTGATCTTGACTGCGCTGGGAATCGGATGCGGCGACGAGGTCATCGTTCCGGCGAACACCTTCATCGCCACCGCGGAAGCGGTGCGTGCGGCCGGGGCGCGACCGGTATTCGTCGATGTCCTCCCGGACACGCTGCTGATCGATCCCGCGGCGGCAGCTGCAGCGGTGAACCGACGTACTGCTGCGGTCATCGGCGTCCACCTGTTCGGCCAAATGGTCGCTGTGCCGGCGCTGAGTTCACTCGCTGACCGCTGCGGTCTCGCGTTCATCGAGGACGCGGCACAGGCGCACGGAGCGCGCTACAGCGGGCATCCCGCCGGAAGTGTCGGCCGCGCCGCCGCTTTCAGCTTCTACCCCGGGAAGAACCTCGGCGCACTGGGCGACGGCGGCGCCGTCGTCACAAGCGACGTCGAGTTGGCTGACCGGGTGCGGCGCCTCGCGAACCACGGTCGAGCCGCGCACGACCGGCACCGCCACGATTTGTCAGGCCGGAACAGCAGACTCGACAGCATCCAGGCCGCAGCGCTGTCCTTGAAACTCCCGCGGCTGGACTCGGACAACGCGCGAAGGCGCGAACTCATGTACCGGTACCGGGAATCGCTGCCGACGTCCTTCGAGCCGGTCGCCGTGGACCCCAAAGCCCAGCATGTGCATCACCTCGCTGTGGTGCGGACGTTGCGGCGGGAACAGGCGAAGGCGGCTCTTTCCGCGGCCGGTGTGGGGTGGGGCGTGCACTACCCGCTTCCTTGCCACCTGCAACCGGCTTTCGCCGGATGCTGCGACGAACGGCTTCCCGTCGCCGAGGAGGCGGCCACGCAGATCTTGTCCCTGCCCATCTCCCCGACGCTCGACGACGGCGACGTCGTACGGGTTTGTGGCGCATTGCGAGGTGTCTGGCCTTGACCGAAACCCAACACTCCAACAACGAACAGGTCAACGCTCCGCGCTTGGACGCCGCGCAGGTGAGAACCGGCGCCGCGTCCGTCAGACCGCTCCTTGGCGCTCAGGAAGACCGGCGGATCCCGTCGCCCGCGCCGGAAAGCCGGGTGTGGTCCGAACTGCTGGCCAACAAGGGACGACTGCTGGGCGTATCTCTGCTGATCGTGCTGCTCGGAGCCGCCACCGCATTCATCGGGGCCTTGGTGTGGCCGCCGGTCTACGCGGCCCGCGCGCAGATCCTCTTCGAGATCGGCGAGGAGAAGTCGACCGGTTTCCTGCGCGAGGACCGGAGTCTGACGACCCAACTGGTGCTGCTGCGCAGCAGGCAGGTGCTTGGGCCGGTCGCCGCCCAGGAGCGGATTCCGGTGGAGGAATTGGAGAAGGCGGTGACGATGTCGCTGCTGGACAGCAGTGAGGTTCTGCAGGTGGAGGCCAGGGCTGGTGGCCCCGACGTCGCCCTGCGCCGGACCCGGGAGATCGTCGACCGCTACCGGGACGTGGCGCGAACCAATGGAGAGTCCGGAGTGGACGATTACGTGATCGGGAATCTCGCCGATGTCCGGGCACAGCTCGCCGAGGCGACCGCGCAGGCTTCGCGAGAACGTGCAGTACCCGGCTCGCCCTCGCTGGACGCCGCCGAAGCTCTGGTGCAAGGCCTGCAGCAACGTGAGCAGCAGTTGCAGTCGCAGCTCGACCAGCTCAGCATTACCGAACTCGCGCGGTCCGAACCCAAGGTCGTGGTGCCGGCCTACTCGGTGACCGACCCCGTCAGCCCCCGCCCCGTGTTCGCCACGGCGGCCGGAGCGCTCACCGGACTTCTGGTCGCAGCCGTCACCGCTGTGCTCCTGGTCCGGCGGTGGAGCACACGGTGAGTGCTCACCCCGTGCTGCGCGCCGACCTGTCCCGGCCAGCCGCCGGGACAACAGTGCGGCGTTCTGCCGTCGTATCCGGCGGAATCCTCATCAGCCGACTGACCGGGCTTGTCCGGGTCGTCGTGGCTGGTGCGGTGCTCGGCCCGACCTACTTCGCGAACGCGTTCGTCGCCACGAACATGGTCCCCAACCTGACCTACAGCGTAATCGCGGGGCCCGCGCTCGCTCTCGTGATCGTCCCGACCGTGGTGCAGGTGCTCGCACGCGGTGGAACAGACCGAGCAATCTGGCTGCTCGGCCGGCTCAGCGGATTCCTGCTGATCGCTGCGTCAGTGCTAGCCGGTATCGTGGCGCTGTCCGCGCCGCTGCTCGGATGGTGCCTGAGCCTCGGCATCCCGCAGCCCTTGCTCCGGGAACAAGCCGAGCAGACGACAACAGTGCTCGTCCTGCTGGTCGCCCCACAGGTCGTGCTCTACACAGCAGCAGCGCTGGGGGCTGTTGCCCAGCAGGTCCGCGAACGCTTCGCACTGGCGGCCGTGGCTCCCGCAGCGGAGAACGTGGTGCTCATCGCCGCCGTAGTCGTGGTAGGTGTGCACTGGGGGCCGGGGCTCGATGTCGCGGAGATTACCGCTGGCCCGTTGGTCGTTCTCGGGCTTGGCAGCACCCTTGCCGTTGCGGTGCACGCTTGCCTTCAGTTGTTCGGGGCGTCCCGGGCGGGGCTGCCGCTGCGCCCGTCGTTGCGCTGGCGATCGGACCCGGAGGTCGCGTCCGTCCTACGACGGCTGCGCAGTTCGATCAGCCTGCCCCTTACCCGATCGGCCGCGCTGTACGTGCTCCTGGCCGCCGCGTCGACTGTGCCTGGCGGAGTCATCGTGGTGCAGAGCGCTTACACGGTCATGCAGGTCCCGACCGCGTTGGGGGCGCGGGCAGTATCGACCGTCGTCCTGCCCGGGATGTCAGTCGCAGTTGCACGTGACGACCACAGCGGTTTCGGCGCGTCGTGGCGACAAGCCCTGACGCTCGCGTCGATCACCAGCCTGCCTCCGTTGCTCTTGCTCACCGTGCTCGCTCACCCGGTGGCGAGCGTGCTGGCGAACGGGCAGTTGCACTCGGACGAGCTGATCGACCAGCTCGCGGCCTGCCTCGCGGTGATCGCAGTCGCCCAGTTCGCGGCGAGCGTGCACATGGTCGGCCTCGATGCGCTGTTCGCGCGGCTGAACACCCGCTGCCCGCGGCTGGCCAGCTACGCACTGCTGGCCGCGTCGCTCACCGTCACAGTCGCCTCACTGCTCGTACCGGACGACCAATTCCGCTTGGTGGTGCTGTGCGGGGGCCTGCTGGCGGGTGAGCTGGCCGGAGCGGTGATCGTGCTCTTCGGTCTGCGAGCCGCGTTGCGGCCCGAACGCTGGATCGACCACGTGCAGATCGTGCGGGCTCTTCTCGCCTGCATCGCGATGGTGCCGATCGTCGCTTTCGGCCGCTGGTTTCTGAGCGTCGGCGAGATCAGCCGGGCTGGATACGTGATCGTCCTCGGTGCGTGCGGACTGGCGTCGATCGCCGTCTACGCCGGAGCGGTGCGCATTGGCTGGATCGGACGATGCCCATGAGCGTTCTGCTGCCCCGACGCGACGAGATTTCCAGCAGGGTCACGGACCGCACGGACATGCTGGTCATAATCCTGGCGGCGTTGTGCGCATCGCTGGCCGGGTTGTCCGTCGCAGTGGCCGGGCCGCTGGTCGCCGGGGTACTGGTGGCTGCGATGCTTCTTGCCACGGCCGCGTACCGCCCCGTGTTCGCGACCTATGCCTACCTGCTGACCTTGCCGTTTCTCGCGGGTATCGAACGGGGCACGCTGGTGCCGGGAGTGCGACCGAACGAGGCGTTGTTCGCCGTGCTGGTGGCCGGGGCATGTATCGGTGCCTGGCTGCGGCTGCTACGTGGTGATCCGATCCCGCTGCGCCTGGGGCCGCTGGACCTTCCGCTAGCCGGTTTCGCTGTGCTCAGCACAGTGTGGCCGATCGCGTCGATGATGCTGCGCGGCGCCGAACCACACTACACCGATCTAGTGGCGCTGCTGCCGGTGTGCAAACTCGTGGCGTTGTTCCTGCTCGTCCGGTTGACCGTGCACACCGAACAACAGCGGCTTCGCTGCATCCGCTTGGTGGTCTGGCCGACTGCCGGATTGTCGATAGTGGCGATCTTGCAGACGCTGGGCGTCGAACCTGTGCTGACGTTGCTGAGCGCGTTCTGGAATGCGAGCGAGAACGAGACCAGCGACCGCGGCACGGCGACTCTGGGGTCCTCAATCGCGACCGGCGATTACATCATCGTCGGGCTGATGCTCCTGCTGTACTGCGGCACTCGCGGAATCCTCGGCAAGTGGGAACGGATCGGGCTCGGTGTCCTGCTCGGTGCCGGCGTCCTCGCGAGCGGGCAGTTCTCGACCTGGATCTCCGCACTCGTGGCAGGAGTGCTGATCCTGCGCCGTTACCCCCAGGCCCGGCACCAGGTAATCAGATTCCTGCCGATCGCGGGCATCGCTGTACTCGTCGGCGCGCCCGCGTTCCTCGGCCGCATGGCGGATTTCGCGCAGGGCTACGCCGTGCCCCGCAGCTGGCTCGGCCGGTGGGACAACCTCACCACCTTCTACCTGCCGCAGCTGGCAGAGGGACGCTTCGTCTTCGGAATCTCGCCGAACTCAGTGCTCACTGCCCCGGAGACCTGGCGGGACGTGATCTACCTCGAATCCGGTTACCTGCACTTCCTCTGGGTCGGCGGGATTCCGCTGCTGGTCGCGTTCGCCTGGCTGTCCGTCGCGGTGCTGCGCGGGGCCAGCCGGTTGGCCCCGCGTCCGGGCTCGACAGGGGCGTGCGCGGCAACGCTGGAGATCGCTTGGTGGATGGTCCTGGTTCTGTCCCTGATCGACATTCACCTAGTGGTCCGGGGGTTCGGCGATCTGCTGTTCGTTCTGCTGGCTATCACGGCGGGGAGGCTCAATGATGACATGCACAGCACTCAAGATCTTGCTCTCGACCGGTCTCCCGACGTGTAGGAGACCGACACCGATGGTGCGGGCGAAGCGCGCACCGGAAACGTTGAACCCGGGCAGACGGCGCCCTCTGTGGGAGCAGGCCGTGCTGCGCGGGATCGACGTGGTCGGTGCAGCCGTCGGATTGGCGGTGCTTGCGCCGCCGATGCTCATCGTCGCCGGCATCATCCGCCTCACCAGCCGAGGTCCTGCGCTGTTCCGGCAACGCCGGGTCGGGCAGGGCGGAAAGCCGTTCACCCTCTACAAGTTCCGCACCATGCAACTGGGGTGCAGCGACGAACCGCTCCGCGAGATGATCGCTCGCGAGTTGCGCGGTGAGAAGACCTCCGTCGGCGGCAGTTTCAAGCTGGACCGCGATCCGCGCATCACCTCGGTTGGTTCTTGGCTGCGGCGTACCAGCTTCGACGAGTTGCCGCAGCTGCTGAACGTGCTACGCGGTGACATGGCGCTGGTGGGCCCACGTCCGTGCCTCGAGTGGGAGGCCGCGATGTTCCCACCGGAGTTCGCCGCACGGAGCGCGGTGAAACCCGGGCTGACCGGGCTGTGGCAGGTCAGCGGCCGCAGCACCATGGGCACCTTGGACATGCTTCGGCTGGACCTGGTTTACGTGCGGTCCCGCAGCCTGCAGACCGATCTCGGCATCCTCGCCCGAACCCTGCCGTCGATGCTGCGCGGGGGCGGTGCCCGATGACGACGCTCTTCGTGGCCACCACGGGTGGTCACCTGGCGCAGCTGCACGGACTGTCCGAGCGGATTCCCGCGGACGGCCCGGCGGTATGGGTGACAAACCGCAACGAGCAGAGCACGTCGATGCTGGCGGATCGGGACGTCGTACACGTCCGGCCGGTCGGATGCCGCAGCGTGTCGGGCGTGCTGCGGTGCCTGCCGATAGCGCACCGCCTGTGGCGTGCCCGGGGCATCACCCGCGCCATCTCCACCGGTTCCGGCATCGCACTCGGTTTTCTGCCCTACCTGGCCGCGCGCGGCGTGGAGTGCCACTACATCGAAAGCGCCGCACGGGTGAACAGCCCGTCATTGACCGGGAAACTGCTCCGCTGGGTACCCCGGGTCCGGGTCTACACCCAGTACCCGGACGCTGCTGGCCGCGGCTGGCGCCACGGCGGCAGCCAGTTCGACGTTTACCGGGCGACGACCGCCGACTTCCCGCTGGGAGACAGGTTGCGCGTGGTGGTCACGGTGGGCTCATCGGTGTACCCGTTCCGCCGCCTGATCGAATCGCTGGTGCCGCTGCTCGAGCGGGACGGTGCGTTGCAGCGCGCGACCGGCCTGCCGGTCGAGGTGCTTTGGCAGACCGGTCCGGCGCCGGTGGACGACCTGCCGATCCAAACCAAGCCGTACCTGCCGATCAACCAGCTTGCGGAGGCACTATCGTCGGCCGACGTGGTGATCAGCCACTCCGGTACCGGGTCCGTGCTACTGGCCTTCGATGCGGGGAAAGCGCCGGTGGTGGTCACCCGGGAGCGCCGGTTCGGTGAGGCCATCGACGACCACCAGCGCCAGCTCGCGACCGAACTCGGCCGCCGCGGCCTGGTACGGCACCGGGAAATCGGCGCTATCACCGTCGATGACCTGCTAGCAGCGCGGTCCACGGCGGTGGGAACGCTGCGGGAGCCACCACCGTTCCGGCTCTCCCGTACGCATGCGAAGCCCCTGATGCGAAGCACCACTCCCGATATCGTCACCGTCGACCCGCGGAAGGATCCGCGATGGGCCGAACTCGCCGCTGGCCCGCAGGGCAGCGTGTTCACCTCGCAACCGTGGCTGGAGGCACTGTGCCGGACGTACGGTTTCAACGCTGAAGCTCGCATCGCGGTGGACGCGTCGGGAGCGGCAGTCGGCGGCTTCGCCTGGGTCCGCGTCCGGGACGTCCGCGGAGAACGGCTGTGCAGTCTGCCGTTCTCCGATTGGGCGGACCCATTCGCGCCCAACGAGACCGTATGGCAACAGCTCACCTCCGGGGTCGTCGACCAGGGCGTCCCCATGATGTTGCGGTGCTTGCGTTCCGAGGTCCCCGTGCGGGATCCGCGGCTGGGGGAAACCGGCCGGCTTGCCTGGCACGCGACGCGGCTGGACGCTCCCTTGCCCGAACTCCACCAACGGATCTCTGCCACCGCCCGCCGCAACATAGCTGCGGCCGAGCGGAACGGTGTCCGGATCGTCGCCAACACCGGTGTGGAAGCGCTGAGGAACTTTCACCGGATGCAGGTCCGCCTGCGCAAGCGCAAGTACCGGATGCTGGCCCAGCCGGTGGAGTTCTTCGAGAACTTGTGGGAGCAGTTCCATCCCGACGACTCGGTGGTGACCATGACAGCGCGCGTGGGCGACGAACCTGTCGCTGCTGCGGTGTTCTTGCAGTGGAACGGCGTGCTGCACTTCAAGTTCGGTTCGTCGTTGCAGGACCGGCTGAAGCTGCGCCCCAACGACGCGATCTACTGGGAGGGGATCCGCTGGGCTGTGGATCGCGGGCTCAGGCTGGTCGACTGGGGCGTCAGCGACCTCGATCAGCCGGGGCTGCTGCACTTCAAGCGGAAGTACGCCGATGACGAGAAGCAGGTCGTGGCCTTGCGCTCGCAAGGCGAGTCCTCGACTGAACGGTCCGAAGTGGATGACCTGCTCGGCGACATCACCGGGTTGTTCACCGACGAATCCGTCCCCGATGACATCACCGGTAGAGCCGGATCCTTGCTTTACCGGTACTTCTGCTAGGAGTCCTCATGCAGCGAGATGGCCGAACGGCCGTGGGAACGAAGCGTGCCGTCGCATTTCCACGAACGGACGGATGCAGGAGAAGTCCGGAAGAGGCGATCGGAATCCCCGGTTCACGAGTTGTCGTCGTCGGCCAGGGCTACGTGGGCCTTCCGGTCGCCATGCGCGCCTGCGAGGCAGGATTTGACGTCGTCGGTCTTGACATCGACGAGGACCGCATCGATCTGCTCCAGAGGGGCAAGTCCTTCATCGACGACGTGGACGACGAGCGACTCGCGGCGGCTCTGGCGACGGGCCGGTACGTGCCAACCAGCGATCACGCCGAACTGCGTGGATTCGACTTCGCTTCGGTGTGCGTACCTACTCCACTGCACGACGGCGCACCGGACCTGCGGTACATTGAGAAGGCTGCCCGTGTGTTGTCCACGCACATCTCGACCGGCTGCTGCGTAGTGCTCGAGTCCACCACCTACCCGGGTACCACGGAGGAAATATTCGTACCGATCCTGGAGGCCGGTTCAGGACTGCGCGCGGGTGCCGACTTTCACGTCGGTTACAGTCCAGAACGCATCGACCCGAGCAACCCGACCTGGAAGTTCCACAACACGCCCAAGATCGTTTCCGGTGTGGACGCGGAATCGCTGCGCGTCGTCCGACACTTCTACGACCAGCTGGTGGAGGTGACCGTTCCAGTTCCAGGCACTCGGGAGGCGGAACTTGCAAAGCTTCTGGAGAACACCTTCCGGCACATCAACATCGCGTTGGTCAATGAACTCGCGGTGTTCGCGCACGGACTCGGCGTGGACGTGTGGTCAGTCCTCGATGCGGCGGCCAGCAAACCGTTCGGGTTCATGCGCTTCTCGCCCGGCCCCGGTGTCGGCGGGCACTGCCTGCCAATCGACCCCTCCTACTTGTCCTGGCAGGTGAGGCGTTCCCTGGGACAGGAGTTCCGATTGGTCGACGTCGCCAACGACATCAACGAACACATGCCGGATTATGTCGTCGCACGTGCCACGGAACACCTGAATCGGCGCCGGAAGTCCGTGAACAGCAGCGACGTCCTGCTGATCGGGTTGACCTACAAGCCGAACTCCGGTGACGCACGCAACTCCCCGTCGATGGCCGTGGCAGAGCGCCTTGACCGGCTCGGCGCCAACCTTCGCGCGGTCGACCCTCTTATCGACCCGGACGAAGTTCCGTCCCACGTACGGCTAGTGGGGTTCGATGCCGACCAGATTTCCCAGTCTGACCTGATAATCGTGCTGACCGACCACGACATGCTCGACTGGGCGCTGCTGGAGCGCTACGCCGACCGCGTGCTGGACACCCGCAACCGGCTCCGCTCACCGCAGGTGGAACGGTTTTGACCAACTCCGCGACACGAACAGAGCCCTCACATCCAACACAGGGGCGGAGACGACCCATGACATGATGAGGAGCACGACGATCTTGTGGACCTGATATGGGTCAGGGTGGATTGGGCGGTCGGCAGCGGGAGCTGCGGGCCGACCGGAGAACCCGGTCGGCCCGAGCGCGAGGAGACCGAGCAGGGGTCAGGCGGCGAGTGCCTCGTTCGGCGTGCGGGCGGATTCGGGGTCGTACCGGCGCAGGCTGACCAGGACGAGCGCGCAGAGAGCGACCACCACGGCGGCACCGACGTAGAGTTGCGTCGCGGAAGCACCTGCGTCCTTGAGCATGCCGGCGACGGTCGGGGACAGGATGGCGCCGATGCGTCCCATCCCGAGTGCCCAGCCCATGCCGACGCTGCGGATGTTGGCCGGGTAGAGCGGCGGGCCGACGGTGTAGGCACCGGCGATGCAGCCGTTGATCAGAGCGCCGACGATGACGCCGATGCCGACCCCGAGCCACAGGGTCGAGGCGGTGACGATGAAGACGATCATCATCGCGGCCGAGAACAGGGAGAACCCGATCAGCACCACGCGCGGCGCGCGCACTCGGGCGGCGACGCCGTAGAGGACCGAGCCGACTGTGCCGCCGATCGAGATCGCCATCCCGGCAGTCACCGCGGCGCCTTCGGAGAGGCCTTCCTCGACCAGGAGCGTGGGGGTCCAGCTGTTGACGAAGTAGAAGCCGAACATGATCGTGATGAGGACCAGCCAGAGCAGGATCGTCGGGGTCAGGAGCTGCTTGAGCCATCCTGAGCCGGCCCGTTCGGTGGCCGTCCGCGTGGCGGCCGCCTCGTCGAGGTCGGCGTCCGTGACAGCCTCCACCCGCATCCGGGCCAGCGTCCGGTTGATCCGCTCCAGCGCGCCGCTCGGACGGCGCTGCTCGAGGAAGGCGACCGACTCGGGCAGGACGACGGCGATCACGATCAAGGCGAGCAGGGTCCCGGCACCGCCGGCGTAGAAGACGATTCGCCAGTCTCCGCCCACGGTGGCCTTCGCGACCAGGCTGGCCGCGGTGGCCCCGATCCCGTACCCGGCGGTGTAGATGCCGATGGCGAGACCGCGGTTCTTGGAGTTGGAGAACTCGCTGGCGATCACGTTGGTGCTGGCCAGGACGCCGCCGACACCGATGCCGGTGATGAGGCGGAAGAGGCCCATCACCGTCACCGACGATGCCGCCGCCGCGCCGAACATGCCGATCGTGCCGAGGGTGAGGCTGATCAGGATCAGCGGGCGTCGACCGATGAGGTCGGCGAAGGGGGCGAGCAGCATCGAGCCGATCGCCATCCCGATCAGACCTACTGAGACCAGCAGGCCGAACTCCGAGCCGCTGAGCGCGAACTCCTCGGTGACCGACGGCCCGGTGAAGGCGACTGCCATGACGTCGAAGCCGTCCAGGCAGTTCATGAAGGTGCAGAGCGCGACGATCAACCATTGGTAGCCGCTCATCGGTGCCTGCGAGATGCGTGCGGTGACGTTCATGGGTCTCCAGGTGGTGAGGGATCCGTGCGGACCCTGTGGTGCACCGGCTCAGGTGAGGCGGAGGGAGAGGACAGCGGGATCTCCCGAGCCGCTGCCGGATGCCACTGCTCGGGAGACGCAGAGGCACAACCTGTTCGAGCGCTCCTTCTGGGAATCGCTCAGGAAGACGTCGCGGTGGTCGATGGTGCCGGTGGAGTCGACCACCTTCGCCAGGCACAGCCCGCACTCGCCCTTGCGGCAGTCCGAGAGCGTGTCGACTCCGGCCGCCTCGAGGGCGTCGAGGATCGAGGTGTCGGGTGCGACGACGATCTCCCGGTCGAGGTCGGGGAGGCGTACCAGGAACTCCTCGGCCTGGTGCTGACCGCCGGAACCGAATGTCTCGAAGCGCAGGTTGGTCGTCGGCAGGTCGTGCTCGGCCCAGCGCCGCGAGATGGCGTTCATGAGCCCGATCGGGCCGCACATGTAGAGCTCGGTGCCCGCAGCGGCGGGTGTCCGGGCGATACCGGCGACGAGGTCCTCCACCGCCAGCGAGGTGCCCTCGTCGTCGACGTGGACGCGGACGCGGTCGCCGTGCTCGGCGACCAGATCGTCGAGGTAGGCCATCGCGGCGCGGCTGCGTCCGACGAGCACCAGCTGGTAGTCGGCACCGCGCCGGCGCAGCGCGGAGGCCATGGCCACCAGCGCGGTGACGCCGATGCCGCCGGCGACGAGCACGTAGCGGGTCGCGCCGACCGCGAGCGGGAAGTTCTGCAGCGGCCCGGTGACCCCCAGGTCGTCCCCGACCCGCAATCGGTGCATCGCGGCCGAGCCGCCGGATGAGGTGGGGGAGAGCCGCACGCTGAGCGTCAGCCTGCGGCCGCCGTCCTCGGAGCGCACCACGGAGTAGGAGCGGACCCGGCGGGCGTCGTCCCCGATCTGGACGTCGATGTGCGTGCCGGGCGCGGCGTGCTCGGGCTGCTCGGGGGCCAGGACGATGCGGCGGATGCCGTCGGCGACGTCGGAGACCTCGACCACCTGGGCCCGCTGCCAGCGGGTCTGTGCCTGCACCGCCATCTCAGGCCCCCTGACCGGCGTCCGCCGCGGAGGAGGGGCGTCCCTCGGCCGCGAGCATGCGCTCGAGGATCTGGCGCACCCACATCCCGCCGGCGTCGATGTTGAGGCTGTAGAACTCGTGCTCGGGATTGGCGTCGATGGCGCGCTGCTGGGCGCGCAGCATCTCCTCGTCCTCGCCGAAGACCCCGTGCACCGCCTGGCGCAGCTGGGTCGTGATGGTCTGGCTGTCCAGCCGGTAGTTGCGCATGAACGCCCAGAAGTAGTGGGAGGTGCGATGGGTCTCGGGTGTGATCGTGTTCATCACGTACCCGTTGACGCCCTGGCTGCGATCCCCTTCGGGCGCACCCGTACCCGCCTTCGCCACACCGACGTCGATGCGGATCGTGCCCGGCGCTTCGAAGTGGATGATCTGCCAGCGGTCGACCTTGCCGGAGAAGTCCGGGAACTTGTCCCGCATGTTCTTCAGCCAGAACGGTGGGGCGTCGATGTCGCGCATCCACCGGCTGACGGTCACCGTGTTGCCCTCGTGGGTCACGTCGAACTCGGCCTCGGACAGCTCTTCCTGGCCGATGCTCGAGGAGTGCACGAACTCCTCGTGGGTGAGGTCCATGAGGTTGTCGAGGATGAGCTGGTAGTTGCAGTCGGCGTGGATCGTCTCGCCGTCGCCGGCCCAGGCGGGGTCGTCCATCTGGTGCATGTCGGGCACCGCGGTCGGGTCGGCCAGGTCCGGATCGCCGACCCAGACCCAGACGTACCGGTAACGTTCGACGACCGGGTAGGAGGGGACCATCGCGCTGGGGTTGATCGTCTCCTGCGCGGGCATTCCGGTGCAGCGACCCGCCGCGTTGTAGCGCAGGCCGTGGTAGGGGCACTGCAGCTCGTCGCCCAGGACCTTGCCCTTCGACAGCGGCGCGAGCCGGTGCCAGCAGGCGTCCGCGAGAGCGACCGCGCGGCCTTCTGCGTTGCGCCACAACGCCAGCGGCACCCCGGCGACCGTGCGGGCCAGCGGCTGCTTGCCGGTGACCTCGTGGTCCCAGGCAGCGACGTACCAGGCTTTGCGGGGGTGGTTGAAGATCTTCGCGGCAGCGGTGGTCGGTGGCGCGGTGTCCGTTTCGGGGGAGGCAGTGCTGAGCAAGAGAACTCCCTATGAAGATAGGTATGTGTTGCGCGGGTCACAATCTAACTATGGATATAGTTAGTTGGCAATGATCGGTAGCTTGGGAGTTCGGAGGGGGAGGTGTCGTGTCGCTGCGTTACGCGCTGATCGCGCTCCTCACCGGTCGTCCGATGACCGGGTACGACATCTCGAAGAGCTTCAGCCGCTCGGTGGCCCACGTCTGGCACGCCCCGGACTCGCAGATCTACCCCGAGCTCAATCGGATGGAGCGAGACGGGCTGCTCACCTCGGTCGAGGTGCCCTGGGGCAAGAAGGGGACGAAGAAGGAGTACCACGTCACCGACGCGGGCCTCACCGACTTCCGGGAGTGGATGGAGTCCCCGCTGGCGCCTCAGCGGCAGCGCGACCCGGCGTACCTGAAGGCGGCTTACTTCGACTTCGCCGACCCCGCGTCGGTGCGTGAGCAGCTCCGGCAGCAGCAGGCGTACTGGGAGGAGCAGTTGAGCATGCTCGAGGGCACGCGGGCTGCGCTCGTCGACCGCACCCATCCCACCCTGGCGGCCCGCCTGCCCAAGCTGACCGAGCGCGAGGCCGAGTTCGCGGTGCGCTACAAGGTGTACGCCTACGACGGCCTCATCGCCCGCGCCCGCACCGAACTGAATTGGATCGCGGACGGTTTCGCCCTCGTCGACGAGCTGTACGGCTCCTGACTCAGCGCACTCACGTCCACACTGGACCCACCGTCCTCGATGACGCCGCCTGCGGGAACCGCTTCCCCGGCTTGACGACCATCAACGGACCGGGTTCATGCCGAGCTCGTCGGAGATGCTCGGTATGTAGAGCGGTTCGAGGTACTTGATGGAGTACGACCGCTGGCCGACGCGCAGAGCCTTGCGCACCACGGCGTGCAGGTCGACGATCCGGCCGCTGCGGAGCAGTTCGCGTGCGTGTCCGTCCGATCAGCCGATTCATCCAGCCGGCGAGTATCCGCGGTGGCGCGTTTTCCCACCCGCGTCCGGCCATGCCGTCCGAGCTGGGGAACTGGGTGTATTACCTTAGTGTTGTTATTCTTAGTGCTTCTTGTTCGTTGAGTTCTGGGTGGTGAGTGCGGGTGGTTCGGCGCAGCCGGTCCCGGCCGGACGCGGTCGACTTCATGCTGGCGGAGTGGCGGCGCGAGGTCCCGGACGTCGATGCCTCCGGGATGGCGGTGTTCGGTCGTCTGCACCGCGCCTTCCACCGCTACCAGGACCAGCTGAACCGGCTCTTCCACTCGTACGACCTGACCATGGCCGGGTTCGGCATCCTCGCTTCGCTGCGCCGGGCGGGCAGCCCGTACCGGCGCACTGCCGGTGAGCTCGCCGACGCCGCGCTGGTGACCACCGGTGGTATCACTCAACGCGTCGACAAGCTCGAAGCCGCCGGTCTGGTGCGGCGGGAACGCGACGCCGGGGACCGGCGGGCCGTCTACGTGCAGTTGACCGAGAAGGGTCTCGCCTTCGCCGACGAGGTCGCCGCGGCGCACTTCGCCAACGAGCGCGACATGCTCAGCGGTCTGTCCGCCACGGAGCAGGAGCGCCTCGCCGACCTGCTCAGCCGGCTCGAAGCGTCGCTGGACCACGCGGAGGCCAAGCGCGCGGGGGAGTGAACCTTCCCGGCGCGCGAAACCGAGGAGGAGCACTCGCCCGCGCGGGTCACCGGGCCCAGGGGAGCGGGGCCTCGTCGAGGCCCCAGTAGAGGCTCTTCTGGCGGGTGTAGCGCAGGATCGCGTCGCGGCCCTTGTCGGTGCCGACACCACTGGCCTTCATCCCGCTGAACGGCGTGGCGATGCTGAACTGCTTGTAGGTGTTGATCCACACGGTGCCCGCGTCGATGCGCCGGGCCACCCGCCAGGCCCGCCGGTAGTCCCGGGTCCAGATCCCGCAGGCGAGGCCGTAGATCGTGTCGTTGGCCTGAGCGATCAGCTCGTCCTCGTCGCGGTAGGGCAGCACCACGCCGACCGGGCCGAAGATCTCCTCCTGGCACGTGCGCGCGTCGTTGCTCAGCCCGTCCAGCAGGGTCGGCAGGTAGTACGCGCCGCCGGTCAGTTCCGGGGCATCGGGGATCCGGCCGCCGCACAGGACGTTCGCGCCCTCCTCGCGGGCCCGGTCCACCATCGCCGCCACCCGGTCCCGGTGCGCGAAGGTGACCAGCGGGCCGACCTGGCTGGCCGGGTCGGTGCCCGGGCCGACCCGGAGTCGCTGCGCCCCGGCGACCAGGCGCTCGACGAACTCGCCGTAGACCGGCTCGGGCACGAAGATCCGGGAACCGGCGATGCAGCTCTGCCCGCTGGAGGAGAAGATCCCGAACAGGATCCCGGCGGCTGCCTGGTCCAGGTCGGCGTCGTCGAACACGATCGTCGGGGACTTCCCGCCGAGTTCGCTGGTCAGCGGCATGAACTTGTCCGCGGCGAGGTGCCCGACGGCGCGGCCGGTGTTGGTCCCGCCGGTGAAGGACACCTTGCCCACCGCCGGGTGCCGGACGATCGCATCCCCGACCACCGATCCCTTGCCGGGCAGGACCGACAGGAGTGCTGGAGGCAGCCCCGCCTCGACCGTCAGCCGGGCGAGTGCGAGGGACACCAGAGGTGTGGCTTCGGCGGGCTTGAGCAGCACCGCGTTTCCGGCGGCGAGCGCTGGCGCGATCTTCTGCGCATCGCTGGCGATGGGGGAGTTCCACGGGGTGATCGCGCCGACCACGCCGATCGGTTCGGGCACGCTCATGGTCAGGTACGGACCGCGCTGCGGGCTCAGTGGGGTTTCGGTGGTCTCCAACGCAGCGGCGTAGAACTGGAAGGTTCCGGCCGCGCTGCTCGCCAGCGCGCGCGTCTCGGCCCGGGTCTTGCCGGTGTTGCGGGTCTGCAGTTCGGCCAGCTCGTCGGCGTGGCGGTCGATCAGGTCTCCGATCCGGACGAGGAATCGGGCGCGTTCGTGCGGGAGCAGATCCCGCCAGGAGGGCGCCGCTGCGGCGGTCGCTCCAGCGCGGGCCGCTTCGTCGACGTCCGCCGGCGAGGCCGCGGTGAGCTTCGCGATCACATCGCCGTTGGCCGGGTCGATGCACTCCAGCGGGGTGCCGCGACCGCGCCGCCAGCGACCCGCGACGGGGATCTCGTCAGGGATCGGAAGGGTTCTCATGATGCACCTCCGGCATCTGATGGGGATGACTAGATACCTTATTGCTAAGTCAACCCCTGGGTTGCGCTGCGCGTGGGAGATCTCCGGAACTCGGCGGTGACCAGGGGAAACAAGCCGCCGCTTGCGGAAGTTTGGCGCCGGGGGTTGCGCGTGTCGCAGCGGAATGCTCATACTGCTCAACGCTTAAACACTTACTGCTAAAAGGAATTGGAGGTTGAGCGATGTCCGCTGCACACGCCGAGGCCCGCACCGACCTGGACGCCCTCATCGACTCCTGCATCGCCTCGCGGGAGAGCCGGCACGAGGACTGGGACACGCTCGCGTTCCAGGCCAAGGCCGGTGATGAGTTCCGCCGGGCGCAGATTCGCTACATCGGCTCCGGTGCCACCGGCAACCACGAGGGCGACAGCCGGACGCTGCCCTCGGAGCACTTCACCTTCTCCAACATGCGGCTGCCCGCGGGCGCGATCGGACCGGAGCACACCCACCACGACGTGGAGGAGGTGTTCTTCGTGCTGGAGGGTCAGCTGGAGGTCGGCGTCCACGACGTCGAGGACGGCACCAAGACCGCGACCCGCGTGCTCGGCTACCGCGACCTGATCCGGGTTCCCGCCGGGGTGCCGCGCAGCCTGAAGGCCATCGGCGACACCGACGCGCTGTTCTGCGTGGTGATCGGGGCGCAGAAGCCGCAGCTGCCGACGTATCCGGCTACCTCGCCGGTGCACGGCGTCACGCGAGACTGAACCGCTTCGAGGAAGACCCGGGGTGAGGAGCATGGCGCACGCGGTTCGAGTGCACAGCACGACGTGGCTCGCGTCGGGAGTGGTGCAGGTGGAGTTCCGGGACCCGGCGGGAACCGACTTGCCGGCGTGGGAACCGGGAGCGCACCTGGCGCTGCGGCTGGGCAACGGGATGACGCGGGAGTACTCGTTGTGCGGTGACCCGGCCGACCGGCGCAGCTGGACGGTGGCGGTGCTGCGCGAGCCGAACTCGCGCGGCGGCAGCAGCTGGGTGCACGAGCGGTTGACCGCGGGAACCCTGCTGGAGGTCGACGGGCCGCGCAACAACTTCCCGCTGGAACCGGCCGAGCGCCATCTCCTCATCGCGGGCGGCATCGGCGTGACCCCGATCCTGGCGATGGCCGGGCGACTCGCCGAACGCGGCGCGGACTGGCGGATGATCTACTGCGGGCGCTCGCGGGAGAGCATGGCGTTCCTGCCGCAGCTGCGGGAGATGGGCGACCGGGTCCGGATCCACGCCGACGACGAGCACGGCGGCCCGCCCGACCTGTGCGCCGAACTGGGCGCGGTGGCCGCGGGGGAGCTGGTGTACTGCTGCGGGCCGGAACCTCTGATCAGCGCGGTGGAATCGGCGCTGCCCGATCCGTCGGCGCTGCGCGTCGAGCGCTTCCGCGCGCCGGAACCGATCGCGTCCACTCCGGATGGTGCGTTCGAGGTCGTGTGCGAGACCTCCGGCGTCCGCGTTCCGGTCGGTCCGGGCACTTCGGTGCTGGATGCCCTGGCCGAGGCCGGGATCCAGGTGCCGAACTCCTGCCAGGAGGGTGTCTGCGGGACGTGCGAGACCAAGGTCCTCGGCGGCGAGCCGGAGCACCGCGACCACGTGCTCAGCCCGGCCGAGCGCGAGACCGGCGACACCATGATGATCTGCGTTTCCCGTTGCCGCTCGGGCGAACTCGTGCTGGATCTGTGACTGCCGCACCGCGTTGTCGTCCCGGCTCGATGCTGCGCGGGAACAGTGGAGGAGAAACTGACATGCCGTTGAACCTGGAGCCGGTGCAGAGCCGGTTTCGGCCCACCACGAGCTACGAAGAGGCCTTCGCCGATGAACTCGAGGCGATCTACGGCCGAGGCGTGCACGACCTGCCCGGCGTCGTCGCAGCGCTGAACGAGACCGGGGTCCGGCCGGCCGACGGCGCGGAGTGGACAGAGGAATCGTTCACCCGCGAGATCGCCCGGCTCGGCGCGAGGGAGGACTGACCGCGATGACCAATTCGCTGCACACCGAAGACGGTCTGCTCACCCTGGGCGTGCGCGACCGGTGGTATGCGTTGTGCCCGTCGCGGCAGGTCCGCCCCGGCGAGCTGACCCGCATCGACCGCGCGGGTGAGGAACTGCTGTTGTGGAGGGACTCCTCCGGGGTGGTGCACGTGCAGGAGGACCGCTGCCCGCACCGCGCGGCGCGGTTGTCGCTCGGCGTGCACATGGGCGACCGGATCGCGTGCAACTACCACGGGGTGCAGCTGGACGGCGATGGTGTGGTCGCGTCTGTGCCGGGGAGTCCGGGATGCGCGCTGGAGGGGCGCAAGGCGTTGCGCACCTTCCCCGCTCGAGAACACGCGGGCGCGATCTTCGCGTGGTTCGGGGCCGATGAGGACGCCGAGCCCGCACCGCTGCGGGTGCCGGAGCCGATCTCCGGTGGTGACTGGGACGACTTCCTCTGCTACGTCGAGTGGGACTGCTCCTACCTGCTGTCGGTGGACAACCTGATGGACCCGATGCACGGGGCCTTCCTGCACCGCAACAGCCACACCATGTTCAGCGGGAAGCGGGAGGCGGTGTTCCAGATCCGCGACACCGACACCGGGTTCGTCTTCGAGAAGACCGACCAGCGGGGCGTGAACTTCGACTGGTCGGAGTGGGTGGACACCGGGGGCCTGCAGTCGGTCACCCTGGACATCCCGTACCCGGCGACCGCCGGTCCGGGCGGGCCGTTCACCATCGTCGCCTGCGTGACCGCGATCAACGAGCACCAGCACGCCGGGTTCTTCTGGCGCTGCCGGAAGGTCCGGGGCTGGGAGCGGGACAGCTGGCGGTTCCTCTACAAGAACCGGCTGGAGGCGCGGCACTGGCAGGTGCTCGAGCAGGACCGGGCGATGGCCGAGGCGATGCCGGCCGACGCCTGGGCCCGGGAGAACCTCTACCAGCACGACATCGCGCTGGTCCGGCTGCGCCGGATGCTGCGCGCCGAGGCCAAGCGGCAGGCCGCGTCCCGCGCCGAGCGTCGCCCCGCCCGTGCCGCCGCCCGCTGATGGGAGTCAGAACGATGCGATTGCCGGACAACGGACCAGTGGTGAAGCTCCGATCGCTGCGGGCGGTCAGCCTGCGCACCGAACGCTTCGCCGAGGCCGCTGAGTTCTACCACGAGATCTGGGGCCTGACCCCGGTGGAGACCGACCGGGACGCCGCGTGGTTGCGCGGAACCGGGCCCGAGCACCACATCGTCGAGCTGCGGCAGGCCGAGCGCAACGGGCTGGGCAAGATCGCCTTCGCGGTCGGCACGCCAACCGAGATCGACGCGGCAGGCAAGCGGTTGGCCGAGCTGGGGATCCCGATGCTCGCCGACCCCGGGCCGCTGGAGCAGATCGGCGGCGGCTACGGGCTGCGGTTCGTCGACCCGGAAGGACGGTTGATCGAGCTGTCCTGCGACGTGGAAGCGGTGGTGGCGAAGGATCCCGACGGGTTGCCCGCAGTGCCGCGGAAGGTGGCGCACGTCGTGCTCAACACCGTCGACATCGATGCCGCCTGCGAGTTCTACACGCGGGTGCTCGGAATGCGGATCTCGGACTGGTCCGAGCACCAGATGGCGTTCCTACGCTGCAACTCCGACCACCACGTGATCGCCTTCAACCAGGCGCAGTGGACCTCGGTGAACCACGTGGCCTACGAGATGCCATCGATGGACCACTTCATGCGCGGCATCGGGCGGCTCAAGCACAACGGCATCACGCCGCTGTGGGGGCCGGGACGGCACGGACCCGGCTCGAACACCTTCTCCTACTTCGCCGATCCGGCCGGGCTGGTCTGCGAGTACACCTCCGACGTCGCGCAGGTCGAGGAGGACGCGTGGCTGTGCCGGGTGTGGCGGCGCACCGCGGAGCTTTCCGACCAGTGGGGGACCGCCGGTCCGCCGTCGAAGGACGCCCGCGCGCACATGGCGGGCACCCCCGACCCCGGCTACCGGGAGCTGGTGCAGCCGTGAAGGTGGCGATCCTCGGCTGCGGCGCGATCGGCGGCGTCGTGGCCCGCAGCCTGCGTGACGGAGAGGTGCCCGGCGCGGAGCTCGTCGGTGTCGTGCACGCCGGGCCGACCGACCCGCCCGACCTGCCGGTGCTGGGCATCGAAGCGGCGACCGAGCAGGCGGACCTGGTCGTCGAGTGCGCCGGCCAGCGCGCGCTCGCCGAGCTCGGACCGTCCATCGTCGCCTCCGGCGCGGACCTGCTGGTGGTGTCCGTGGGCGCGCTGGCCGACGATGCGCTGCTGACGAAGCTGCGCGATACCGGCCCGGGGACGTTGCACCTGTGCAGCGGCGCTGTCGGAGGGCTGGACGTGCTGGCCGCGGCGGCTCGGGAGGGCGGGCTGTCGGCGGTTCGGATCGTCACCACCAAGAAGGCACCGACGCTGGTGCAGAGGTGGATGGACGCCGAGCAGCAGGAGCGGATCCGCTCCACCGCCGAACCGGTGGAGCTGATGCGCGGTCCGGCGCGCGAGGTCACCGCGGCGTTCCCGGCCTCGGCGAACGTCGCGGCCTCGGTGGCGTTGGCGGTGGAGGACTGGGACCTGGTTGAAGCCACCGTCGTCGCCGACCCGAACGCCCCGCTGACCAGCCACGTCATCACCGCCGAAGGTGGTTCGGGCGACTACCGGTTCGAGATCCGCAACCACCCCTCGCCGGGCAACCCGGCCACCAGCGGCGTGGTCCCGCACGCGGTGCTCGCCGCCGTTGCCAAGCTGGCCCGCCCGACCGGGGCGTTCGCATGATCCGCCGACGAGTGTCCGATGTGGATGTTCTGGACGCGGGGAAGGGCACGCCGCTGGTCCTGTTGCACGGGATCGGCGGAGCGGCTGAGGCGTTCCACGCACAGCTGACCGGACTGGCCGATGCGCACCGGGTCATCGCCTGGGACGCCCCGGGCTACGGCGGCTCACCCGACCTGCCCGGGGAACCTGAGCTGGACGCCTACGCCGATGCGGTCGTGTCCGTGCTGCGCGGGCTGGACGCTGAACCAGCGCACCTGCTCGGAGTGTCGTGGGGAGGTGTGATCGCCACCCGCGTGGCGCTGAAGGCGCCCGAGTCGTTGCGGTCGCTGGTCCTGGCCGACTCCTCGCGCGGATCCGGCCGCACCGACCGCGGACGGGCAGCGATGAGCGCGCGGGTCGGCGAACTCCGCAGGCGCGGGCCCGCCGAGTTCGCCGCGCTGCGCAGTCCGCGCTTGGCGGCGCCGGGCGCGGATCCGGCGGTCGTCGAGCAGATCGTGGCGCTGATGTCGCGGGTGCGGATGCCCGGCTACGGCAATGCCGCGCGGGTGATGGCCACGACCGACCACTCCGCCCAGCTGGCGCTGATCACCACGCCGACCCTGGTGGTCGTCGGCGAGCAGGACCAGGTGACCGGGGTGGCCGAGAGCCGCGCGCTGGCCGACGGGATCCCGGACGCCCGGATCGTCGAGATCGGCGGTGCCGGGCACGCCGCGAACCAGGAGAGACCGGCTGAGTTCAACGCCGCGGTGCGGGAGTTCCTGACCGAGATCGACACCCGTGGAGGTGTTCTGTGACGCTGACCGGACGACTGGTCGTGGTCACCGGCGCAGGGCGGGGCCTGGGCCTGGCCATCGCGCACGACCTCGCCGGAGCGGGCGCCCACGTCGTGCTGGCCGAGCGCAACCCGGACCTCGCCGCCGGCGCTGCCGCCGAGCTCGGCGAGCACGGCGTTCCGGTGCACCGGGTGGACACCGACGTGTCCTGCCCGGACTCGGTGCAGCGGCTCGCCGACCGGGTCGCCGAACTCGGTGGCGCCTACGGCGTGGTCAACAACGCCGCGCTGGCCGACGGTGTCGGCGGCAAGTACTTCTACGACATCGAGCCCGACGAGTTCGACCGGATCATGTCGGTGAACCTGCGCGGCACCTGGCTGGTGTCCAAGGCGCTGTACCCGCAGCTGCGCGCCGGGGGAGAAGGCCGCATCCTCAACGTCGCCTCGGACGTCGCGTTCTACGGCCCGCCCCGTCTGATGCACTACGTGGCGTCCAAGGGCGCGATCGTGGCCATGACCAGGGCGATGGCCCGCGATGCCGGGCGGGACGGCATCACCGTGAACGCCGTGGCGCCCGGCATCACCGAGTGCGAAGCGACCCGGGCGGTTCCGGGTGAACGACACGAGCTCTACCGGATCAACCGCGCGCTGGAGCGCGCGCAGCAGCCCGAGGACCTCGTCGGCGCGGTGCGGTTTCTGCTGTCGGACGCCGCGGCCTACATCACCGGCCAGACCTTGCTCGTCGACGGTGGATTCGTGTGCAGATAGGAGGACGAAGACATGGACCTCGGTCTGACCGGTCGCACCGTCGTGGTGACCGGTGCGAGTTCCGGCGTCGGGCTGGAGACGGCGCGGATGTTGCTCGGCGAGGGCGCCAACGTCGCGGCCTGCGCCCGCGACGGCGACCGGCTCGCACGAGCCTTGGACGGACTGCCTGGCCGCCTGCACACCGGCGCCTGCGATGTGCTCGATGACGTCGCGGTGCGGGAGTTCGTCGAGCAGGCCGCCGAGACGTTCGGCGGGGTGGACGGCGTGGTCAACAACGCCGGCCGCTCGCTGATGGCGCGGTTGGACGAGACCGAACCCCAGCAGTGGCGCGACGAACTGGACCTGAAGATCTTCAGCGTGCTGCACGTGGTCCGCGCCGCGCTGCCGTGGCTGCGGCGTTCGGACGCAGGCGCGGTGGTCAACGTCAACGCGATCCTGGCGCGCCAGCCGGAGGCGCGACTCGCCGCCACCTCGGCGGCCCGCGCCGCACTGCTCAATCTCACCAAGACCCTCGCCGGAGAACTCGCCGCCGACGCCGTCCGCGTCAACTCGGTGTGCCTCGGCCTGATCGACACCGGCCAGTGGCGCCGCCGCCACGAAGCGTCGGGGTCCACTTCGGACTTCGAGGCGTGGAGCGCCGGACTGGCCGCGGACCGCGGCATCCCGCTGGGGCGGCTGGGCAGCGCCGACGAGGTCGCCTACGCGATCGTCGCCCTGCTGTCCCCGCGCGCCTCCTACATCACCGGCTCCGCCCTGGACGTGGGCGGCGGCATCGCCCGTTACGCCTGAGACCCCACCGACCCCGACAAGGACTGCCATGGACCAAGGAACTGGCGGAGACCTGCTCGTGCAGGTCATGCGCGACAACGGCGTCGACACCGCGTTCGGTGTGGTCAGCGTGCACAACCTGCCTCTGGTGGAAGCGGTGAGCCGCGAACTGCGATTCGTGCCGGTTCGCC
Organism: Saccharopolyspora antimicrobica; assembly: GCF_003635025.1. Taxonomy (GTDB): domain Bacteria; phylum Actinomycetota; class Actinomycetes; order Mycobacteriales; family Pseudonocardiaceae; genus Saccharopolyspora; species Saccharopolyspora antimicrobica. The sequence goes on from NZ_RBXX01000002.1 coordinate 5,681,347, forward strand.
ACGAGGCCGCCGCGGTCAACGCCGCCGACGGCTGCGCCCGCGCCACCGGCGGCCTCGGCGTCGCGATCACCAGCACCGGCACTGGCGCGGGCAACGCGGCCGGGGCGCTGGTCGAGGCCCTGACCGCGGGCAGCCGAGTGCTGCACGTGACCGGCCAGATCGACTCGTGCTACCTCGGACAGGGGCGTGGCGTCATCCACGAGACCCGCGACCAGCTCGGCATGCTCACCGCGGTGTCCAAGCACGCCGCCGCGATCACCTCGGTCGAGGCGGCGGAGGAGGAGCTGCGGCGGGCGGTGCGCAGCGCGGTGAGCCCTCCCCGCGGACCGTCCAGCGTGGAGTGGCCGATCGACCTGCAGTACGCGAAGCACCGATTCGCCCCGGCGGCCTCCGAGCAGGCCGAAGCCACGGCCCCGGTGGACCAGGGCGCGATCCGACGCGCTGCTGAGCTGATCCGAGCCGCGCGGCGGCCGCTGCTGTGGGTCGGAGGTGGTGGCACGCAGGCCGGCGAGGCGTTGCGCGAACTCGCCGAACGCCTGCACGCCGGAGTGCTGACCAGCAACTCCGGACGCGGCAGCCTCCCGGAGGACCACGGGCTGGTCGTCGGCAACTTCGCCACGAACCCGAAGGCGGCACCGATGCTGGCCGAAGCGGACCTGCTGATCTCCGTCGGGACCCACTTCCGCTCCAACGAGACCAAGCACTACGCGCTGGAACTGCCCGAGAAGCACGTGCAGATCGATGTCGACCCCACCGCGATCGGGCGCGTCCACCCCGCGACCGTCGGACTGGTCGGCGCGGCCGACGAGGTGCTCCAACAGCTCAACGCCCAGCTCGACGGCACCCGGACCGACCGCCGCTGGCGGTCCAGGGTCGAGCACGCCCGCACCGAAGTGCGCAATCACCTGCGGGACGCGATCGGGCCCTACGCGCAGATCTGCGACGCGCTGCGCCGGACGCTCCCGGCGGAATCCGTGATCGCGCGGGACGTGACGATCCCGTCCAGCCAGTGGGGCAACCGGCTGCTGGAGATCCACCACCCGAACACCAACATCTTCCCGGTCGGCGGCGGCATCGGCCAAGGGCTCGCCCACGGCATCGGTGCCTCGGTCGGCACCGCCGACGCGCCGACCGTCGTGCTCGTCGGCGATGGCGGGCTTGCGGTTCACCTGGGAGAGCTGGCGACCCTCGCGCAGGAACAACCCTGGCTGGTGCTGGTCGTGTTCAACGACGGCGGCTACGGCGTGCTGCGCAACATGCAGGACAAGCACGTCGGGAGGCGCAGCGGCGTCGACCTGTTCACCCCCGATTTCGGGCGGCTCGCCGATTCCCTGCACCTGCCGCACGCGCTGGTCAACAAGGCCGGATCGTTCGCCGAGGTGTTCGCCAAGGCGGTCGACCACCACGGGCCCTACGTGGTGGAGGTCGATGTCACCGCACTGGAACCGACCCCGGAGCCGTTCGTGCCTCCGGTGCACGTGCCGAGCTGAGGAGCGGCCGCGATGCCGACCGAACTGATCACCGAACACCACCACGCGCACGGGCCGGCCAACCGCGGACGCCGTGTGCTGCGCACGGCAGCGCCGCTGTTCGTCCGCTTCCCGGACACCGCGCCGCGCGCGGCCGCGGTCGTGCTGCACGACATCCACGGGCTGACCGCGCCGGTCGAGGACATGTGCCGGATGCTGGCGCGCTGCGGTTACGTCGCCGTCGCGCCGTTCATGTACTACGAGAACGGCGGTCGCGAGTTCCGGCCCGAGAACGCCGGAACCGCTGAGGCGGCGATGGCGTTGCTGCGGGCCGAAGATCTCGCCGCCGACGTCGCCGGGGCCCTGGGCTATCTGCGCGAACGGGTCGGCGTGCCGTCGCGGTCCACCGGCGTGCTCGGCATCGGAATGGGTGGTCACCTGGCGACTTGGGCCGCCGCTGAGCACGAGTTCGCCGCCGCCGCGGCCTTCGAACCGAGAGGGCTGGAGGAAGCGCCGTGGGCGGGTGCGCCCGCAGTGGGCCGGGCACTGGAACGCCTGCGCACGCCCTGGCTCGGCCTCGCCGCATCCGAGGACCCGCTGTTCGGCTTCCGCGACCGGGCGGGGGAGCTCGGCGACGTGGTCGTACCGCCGCGCGACGGCGAGCTCGGTTGGTGGGACGAGGCGGTGCGGTTCATCGACGCCCGCGTCGGCTGAGCACGATCTCCAAGGGGAATTCCGCAGTTCATCCTCCAGATCCAGGAGGAACGAGCCGGTAGGGGCGACACCTCGACCGGAACCACCCGGCAATTGTCCTCCCATGCCACCGCGCAACGTGGCATGACCGTCCCAGAAGGAGGGACGCATGACGACGGCGGCCCCATCCGATCACGCCGTGCAGCAGCAGATAGCCGCACGGATCGAACGCCTCCCCATGTCCCGGTGGCACGTCACGGTGCGCCTGGTCATCGGCGTGGTGACCTTCTTCGAAGCGTTCGACCAACTGCTCATCGCGTTCTCGATGCCCCAGATCGCCAAGGAGTGGGGACTGTCCGCAGCGGGCGTGACAGCCACGTTGACCGTCGGGTCGATCGGCATGCTGCTCGGGGCCCTCGCCTCCGGGTGGCTCGCCGACCGGATCGGCCGGGTGCGGGTGATCGCGCTGTGCGTGGCGGTCACCGCGCTGGGCAGCCTCGGCATGGCGCTGTGCACCTCGCTCGCGCCGTTCCTCGTCCTGCGGTTCGTCCAGGGTTTCGCCATCGGTGGTGAGGTGCCCACGGCGGCCTCCTACATCAGCGAGCTCAGCCGGGCCAAGCGGCGCGGCAGGTTCGTGCTCATGTACGAGATCGTCTTCCCGGCCGGACTCGCCATCGGTGCACTGGCCTCGGCCTGGATCATCCCGCACTGGGGATGGCGCACGCTGTTCGTGCTCGCCGCGATCCCCGGGGTCGCCGCGTTCGCCGTGCAGCGCCGGGTGCCTGAATCCCCGCGTTGGCTCGCTGCGCGAGGCCGCACCGCAGAGGCGTTGCGGATGATGGAGCACATCGAGTGCAAGGTCCAGAACGCCACCGGCCAGCCGTTGCCCGAACCGGCCGAGGTGACGGCGGTGGAGGCCGGACCCCAGCGCAGGAACAGCTCGCTCCGCGACCTGTTCGCCGGGCGCTACCGCAAGCGCACCCTCGTCGTCTGGTAGATCTGGTTCATCGGCTACCTGGCCAACTACGGGGTGACGTCATGGCTGCCCACGCTGTACAAGACGACCTACCAGCTGCCCATCGACACCGCGCTCTGGTACAGCACGGCCGCGTCGGTGGCCGGCCTGTTCGGCTGCGTCATCGCCGCGCTGACCGTTGACCTGGTCGGTCGACGGGCGGTCTTCAGCGTCGGACTCGGAGCGACCGCGGTGCCGTTGCTCGTGCTGGCCGCGCTGGGGGCCACCACGCCCGTGCAGCTGGTGGTGTGGTCGGCCGTCGCCGCCATGTTCAACTTCGCCGTCAACGTCAGCCTCTACCTCTACACCCCGGAGCTCTACCCCACGCGCAGCCGTGCGCTCGGTTGCAGCATGGGCGGCATGATGAACCGCCTCGGCCTGATCGTCGGCCCGGTGCTGGTGGGAATGCTGTACGCGGGCGGGTCGAACCTGTCGGCCGTGTTCCTCGCGATCGGCGGGATCACGCTGCTCGGTGCGCTCGTGGCCGGGCTGTTCGTGGAGGAGACGAAGGGGCGCACCCTGGAGGAGCTGTCGCCGTGAACGCATCGCTGTGCACCGACCCGTTCGGTGCAGGGAGCTCCTCCGAAGCTGTGCCCGCCGACGCGGTCCGACTCACCGGGGACCTGGGCGACGGGCCGCTCCGCGTGGTCCTGCTGGGCACGGCTGCCGGGCCGTACCCGGCACCCGGGCGCCAGGGCGCGGCAACTGCGGTGGTCGTTGGCGATCGCGTCTACCTGGTCGACGCCGGGTACGGCGCGCTGCGCAAGTACGCGCAGGCCGGGTTGGCGCTGCGCGATCTGGGCGGTGTGTTCGTGACACACCTGCATTCGGACCACGTGGCGGATCTGTTCAACCTCCTCCTGCTGGGGTGGGGACCGGCCAATCGGGGTGTCGATCACCAGGTCCGCATCGTGGGCCCGGGACCGGATCCCCGCGATTCCAGCGCCGGGACGGCTGGTCTGGTCGAGCACGGCTTGAGCGCGTTCGGCCAGGACATCGGCGTGCGCACCCGGACCAGCCCGCGCACCCACCTGGCGAAGCTGGTGCAAGCCGAGGACGTGTCGGTCGAATCGACGCCGACGCCGGTGTACGAGGACGACCGGATCCGGGTGCTCGCGGCAGCTGTACCGCACCCGCCACTGCACCTCGCCCTCGGATTCCGCATCGAGACCGAGCACGGTGCAGTCGCCTTCTCCGGTGACACGGCCCGCAGCCGTGTCGTGGCGGAGCTCGCCGCCAGTGCTGACATCCTGGTCCACGAGGTCATGGATCCGACCTACTACCGGGATCTCGGCTACTCGCCGGAACTGCTCGACTTCCTGGCCGCCTCGCACACCTCGCCGCAGGAGGTCGGTCAAGTCGCCGCGGAGGCGGGCGTCGAGTGCGTGGCGCTGAGCCACATCGGCCCACCGGACCCCCGCGCGGTCACCGACGACGACTGGGAACGCCCGGTCCGAGCCGGATTCCGAGGGCGGATCGTGGTCGGCCACGACCTGACCCGAATCCTGCCGACCCGAAGCTGACCGAAGACCAACATCCCCAGATGAGCAGCGGCACCGGACGTGTCCAGTATGGCCGCCACCTTCCTAAATCTCCTGCGGGAAGCGGAAATCAACTGTCTCAAGTAAACAAGTCGACAGGTTTGCGACCGACTTGCACAGTCGGTTTCTTCCCTCTTCCGATGTCTCGGTTCCGGGTGACGACGGACACGTTGGGGTACAGGTGGTGTTCGCAGATCGTCGAATTGTCAAGATTGCGGGCCGGTGTGCCGACCTTGTCTGTGGCCTCCTCGGTGCCGACCGGGGGCCGTACGAAGGCCTGTGATCCGACAGTTGAGGAGTACCACGATGCTGGTAAGAGCCCGCTCCACGGTGGCGTTGGCGCTGTTGTCCGCGCTGTCGCTGACCATGCTCACCGGCTCGCTGGCTGCCCAAGGCTCAGGGTCCGTCACGAGCGCACGCGCAGCCGCGAAGGACGGCGGCTGTGCCGGTCTTCCCACCCACGATCAGCTGCGGAAGGTCGTCTCGGAAGTGGTGCGGGCGGGAGGCAACGGCGGGCTCGGCCACGACATGTGGGCAGCTGCGGTCAACCGCGACGGGATCGTGTGCGCGGTGGCGTTCTCGGGTCCCGAACGAGACTCGCAATGGCCGGGAAGCAGGATCATCGCAGCGCAGAAGGCACACACGGCGAACGCCTTCAGCCTCCCGCCAGGATCCCGCGGCGCTCTGCCCGGTTTGTCCCTCTCGACGGCGAACCTGTACAGCGCGGTGCAACCCGGGGGCAGCCTGTACGGGTTGCAACACAGCAATCCCGTCGATCCGGCTGCGGCCTACTCCGGTGACCCGGCCCAGGCGGGCCGGCCCAACGATCCGCTGGTCGGCCAGAAAATCGGCGGAGTCAACGTGTTCGGCGGCGGTCTGGCGCTGTACACGAGGACGGATCTCATCGGCGGACTCGGTGTGAGTGGCGACACCTCGTGCACCGACCATGTTGTGGCCTGGAAGATGCGTGACGCCCTGAAGCTGGACCATGTGCCCACCGGCGTGCGTCCTCGCCCCGATGGAGACAACATCATCCACGACATCCAGGACGGCAGCAGCGCGAGCGGTTTCGGACACCCGACCTGCTTCCCACCCGCCACCGACGAGGCCGCCGCACTCCCGTCCACACACCCGCTGGGATGAACCCACCACGGCCAACATCCCCCACCGCCCGTGACGGTCAACCTCGCCCCCAGGCGTGAAGGAGCTCGCGAAGAAGGCGGGTGGAGGGAGGCATCAGCTGGTTCCGCCGCAACCACCTGGTCCCCGTGCTGGACGAGCTCAGCAAGTTGGTTGACCAGTGGGGTCGTGACGACGACAACCTGTGGATCACGGAATCTCGATGCGGGGCCGGGTTTGCACTGAGCTGTGTCGTGCTGCGCTGAAGCACTGAGTTGTACCGGTTTGTCCAGTTCGGATCGACGCGTGCAACGACACCAGGACGGGGGCCAGCGGGGGTTGAGGTCGATCAGGCGGTGTTGCTGGGGTGCGCTCATGCTGAAGCCCGCGACCGTCAGCACGCCGACGTACCCGATCGATCCCACGAACGAGCCGGTCACCCACGGCAGGACGAGCTGGCAGACCACGACCCAGGCCGCCGATCCGGTCGGTCAGCACACCGGCCGCATAACTGCCGAAGATCGCGATCACGCCGAAGGTGCACATCAGGACGGCCACGCGTCCTCCGACGCCTCCGGTGGCGGGTTCGAAGTCGCGGCGATGTAGGTGTAGAGGATGTACACCGAGGTGAACGCCACCATCGTGGTGGTCAGGACTCTGGGATCGGCGAGCGGTGCGAAACGGCGCCGCAGGTTCTCGGGCGGTGCTGTGGCGATGGTGCGGGGTGCCAGTGTCAGCACCCCGCAGATCCCGATGACGGCCAGAGCGGCGACGAACCACATCGTCGCCCGCCAGCCGAACCCGCTGCCGAACGCGGTACCGATCGGGGCGCCGAACGCCGTCGCCGCGGTGAACCCGGTGAGCACGGTGGCGATTGCGCCGACGGCACACCGCGGACCCAGCACGTCATGTCCAACATCGTGATCGAGGCCGACGAGCAGGCTGGCACGGCGGTCTCGCGCTCGTGACGGGCGATGGCGGTTCGCGGAGCGACGTGTCCGCATCCGATTCGTCGGCGATGTGAGCCGTCATCTGCGCTAGGCCGCCTAGTGGCGGAGCAGGCGCTCCAGCCAGGATTCGCGGGCCGCGATGCAGGCCCGAGCCAGCGCGGAATCCGGTGCTATGTCGTAGAATCCGTGAAAACCTCCGCCCCAGACGTGGAGTTCCGCAACGCCTCCGGCGGCCCAGATCGCGCTCGCGAAGGCGACGTCCTCATCCCGGAAGACCTCGGCCGAGCCGGCATCGATGAACGTCGGGGGAAGGCCGCTGAGATCGGTGGCCCTGGCCGCCGCCGCGTACGGCGAGACCTCGGAGGTGCCCCGCCGCTCGCCCAGGACCGCCGTCCACGCCGTCAGGTTGCTCGTCCGGTCCCAGACGCCGATCCCGTCGTACTGGTGCGATGACGCGGTCTCGTTCCGGTCGTCGATCATCGGGCACTGCAGCAGCTGGCCGAGGAGCTTCGGGCCGCCGCGGTCGCGAGCCAGCAGCGTGGTTCCGGCAGCGAGGCCACCTCCGCCGCTACCGCCGAAGATCACCAGGCGGTCGGGGTCGAAGAGCAGCTCGTCCGCGCTGTCCGCCATCCACCGCAGGCCCGCGTAGCAGTCCTCGACGGGAATCGGGTCGGGGTGCTCAGGGGCCAGCCGGAATTCGACCGTTACGGCGACGGCGTCGTACTTCAACGCCCAATCGATGAGCGGGTGCACGGAGGAGAACCGGTTTCCCATGACCATGCCGCCGCCGTGGATGTGGTAGATCCCGGGCCCGCGGCTGCAGTGGTCCTCGCGGGAGATGACGGAGACCTCGATCTCCGCCCCGCCGTAGCCGGGGATCGTGCGGCTGACGCATGTGACGGGGCGGTCGCCGATCTGTTCCTCGATGTCGGGGAAGCGGAGCGCGCGGAAGTGCTCCAGCCGGTCCGGCGTCATGCCGACCGGCACGTGCCCTTCAAGCGCCGGCAACACGGCGGCGAGTTCGGGATCGAACGGCTGCCGCGGTTTTTCGTGCGTCATGGATTGCTCCTGGAAGTCAGCGCATCCTTCACCGCTCGCCGAGACCGGTGCGCGTGGCGCTGAACCCGCGCAGCATGCGACCGCGCCGAATCGGAACGTCCGGGGCGAAGGTGCGTTCGGTGGTAGGGGCGTCGCGAGCCGTCAGCGGCTCTGCGACCGAAGTCTGTCCACCTCGATGAGCATGCGCGCAAAGCTAACACGGCTCCACCGGGAAGCCGCGGCCGCTGTCCGGAAGTGTCGCCCGGCTCATCGCAGAACGCCCCGTGCGGGCCGCTGCTGCTAATCTCCGAGAGGAAGTCATCGTGAAGCCTGCACCGTTCCCGGCGGCTCCCTGGGGCTCGCAACGCAGCTGCTCAAGCGCCCGGACGTGCTGCTGTTCGAAGAGCCGACCAACAACCTCGGCCCCGACGACCGGCACGGCTGCCTCCTCGTCGTCAGCCACGACGAACGCTTCCCGGGCGAGAGCCGGGTGGACCGCTGGCTCCGGCTCGAATCAGGCTGGCTGGTGGGTACTGCCGCGCCCGCCGCGACCTGTTGAGGCGGGCAAAGGTCGAAGCAGCTCTGATCGCGCACGACGTCGTGCGCGTGCTCGGTGACCGGCGGGTGCTCGACGGCGTCTCGCTCACGGCGGCTCCGGGCCACCGGATCGGGTTGATCGGTGAGAACGGAGTCGGGAAGTCGACCCTGCTGCTCGTGCTGGCCGGTCGGCTCGGCCCGGAGGGCGTGCGGCGACGGCCCGGGCTTCGCGTCGGACTGCTTGGCCAGGACACCGAGTTCGACCAGCCGGTGCGCACCGCGCGGGCCACGTACGCGGCGGCAGTCGGCGCTGCCCGTGCGGAAACCGTCCCGCTCGGCTCGCTGGGTCTGCTGCCGGAACGGGACCTGGACAAACCTGTCGGGGAGTTGTCGGTGGGGCAGCGTCGACGGCTCGCCTTGGCCCTGCTGGTCGCACCCTCCACACCTGCTCCTGCTCGACGAGCCCACCAACCACCTGTCACCCAGCCTGTGCGACGAGCTGGAGGACGCTCTGGGGCCCGGGCCGGGCGCGATCGTGCTCGCCAGCCACGATCGCTGGATGCGCTCACGATGGCGCGGAGCTGAAGTTCATGTCGACAGTGGACGATTGGTGAACGCGAACCCCGTGACAGGTCGGCCGGAATTCGTGCTCCGATCCGTCCAGTAGGGCCGCCTCGACGGCCCGCCGCCCTCACCGGCAGCGGGCCGTCTCGGGCGTCATCTCCCTCGCAGGACCGCCGGAATGTCACCTGGGTCGAGGTACTTGGCGTGGAGCTGTCCGCACGCGGCGTCGATGTCGGCGCCGAGCTGGCGGCGCCTGGTGGCGTTCAGCCCGCGGGCGATGAGACCGTTCACGAACTCGTCGACGCGCCTGGACGAGGGCGCGCGATAGCCCGGGACCGCGCCCGTCGCCTCGTTGTAGCGGATGACGCTGACGTGGAACAGCTCCGGCCGAGATCGTCGGCGCACGAGATCGGCGACCGCCGCGACGTGGTCGGTGCTGTCGTTGACACCGGCGATCAGCAGGTAGGCGAGGTAGACCTTCCGCCTGCTCGCGGCGACGTGCCGATCGAGGATGTCGAGGTTCCGTGCGAGCGGGAACCGCTCTTCCAGCGGAATGATTCGTGCGCGTTGCCGGGGGAACGGCGAGTGCACGGACAACGTGATCGTCACCTGGGGGTGCTGCTCGACCAGCCGGGCCAGGTTCGGCGCCACTCCGACGGTCGACACGGTCAGCCGCCGCGGGGACATCCCGGCGTAGCCGGGGTCGGTGAGGAGGGTGAGCGCGTCGAAGAGGTGCGGGTTCGCGAGCGCGTCGCCCATTCCCATGAACGCAACGCTCGTCGGCCGGGGAAGGCCCGCGCGCGTCCAGTGCGGGTGCATGACCTGGGCGGCGATCTCGTCCGCGCTCAGGTTGCGGACCAGCCCCACAGCCCCGGTAGCGCAGAACGTGCAACCGAGGCCGCAGCCGGCTTGGGAGGAGACGCACATGGAATCCCACCCCGCCCGGTAGTGCGAGACGACGGTCTCGATCCGCGCCCCGGTGTCGGAGGCGAACAGAACCTTCTCGACCTGCTCGCCGTGCTGCGCTTCCAGCGGCGTGAGCGTGTGCAGTCGGGGGCCGAACCGCTCGGCCAGCTCGGCGCGCAGCGCGGCTGGGAGCACGTGCACCTCCGCGAACGTCTCGGCGGTCGAGTTCTGCCAAGCGTCGATCAGCTGCCGGAATCGGAACGCTGGGGCTCCCATCGCGGCGAGATGGTCGCGAATCCGCATCCAGCGGCTCCTCGGGGCGAGGACGGCGCTCATCGGTCACCGTCCAAAGGAGACAATGCCTCTCGGCCGCGGTAGAAGCCGCAGTGCGCGCACACCCGATGCGGCGGTGTGGGCTTTCCGCAGGCTGGATTCGTGCAACGAGCGAGTGCCGGAGCGCTGGCTTTCCAGTGCGCGCGGCGATGGCGGGTGCGGGAGCGGGACGTGCGGTGCTGCATGTGCTGGCCTTTCTGGAGGGTGCGGATCAGCGGAGCTGATGGCGCAACCGACCAGCGGTCAGGCGTCGATGCGGTGGCGGAGTCGATGCCGAGGCGAGACTCCCGGCAATACCGGGCGGGATCGGAATCGCGCGTTCGCAAGCACGGGACCCATGACCGAGGTCGGTGCGGCGCGAACGTGCCGGTGAGGTTTCAGGCAGGAGCGTCAAAGCCTCGAACGGGCGGATCTACAGCCCTGCGCTGGGGAAGGTCATCCACGAACCCGGGAACCATGCTTCCGCGGGCGGGTGAAAGCCACCGGCAGTTCGGTGGCTAGATTCTGTCGACCTCGATCACACCCGACATGCTAGCACCAGCGCCGGCCGTTCGGAGGGGCACGGCCAGGAGCCCGCGATGCCACGCCGCCGCGGGGCTGGATTTGCGAACCTGGCCGTGCGATCAGCGCCGCGGAACGTTTCTGCGGGCGAACCTCAGTGTTCTGATCCGGCCGACAATAGTCGAATTGTGTGGCACCGCTGCAGTGCCTTCAGGTGTGCGCGTGGGTAGCCTTCCAGCCCTGTCGCTCGGCCGGCCTGGCGGGCGGTGGTCACCGGCGGTTCTTCGGGAATCGGCGTGGAGACCGTCCGGGCGCTGGCCACCGCCGGCGCGGACGTCACGATCGCCACGCGCCGCCCGGAAGCCGCCGAACCGTTCATCCGGGAGCTGGCCGCCGTCCGCGGCGCGGGCCACGTCCGCGCGACTGCACTCGACCTGTCCGTTCCGGCCTCGGTCGACGCCTTCGCCCGGGCGTGGACCGGGCCGCTGGACATCCTCGTCGCGAACGCCGGGATCATGGCGCTCCCCGAGCGCACGCTCACTGCGGGTGGCTGGGAGATGCAGCTGGCCACCAACTACCTGGGTCACTTTGCTCTCGTCACCGCGCTGCACAACGCGCTGCGGCTTCCGGCTCGGCACGAGTCGTGATCGTCAGCTCCGGTGCCCACCGGCAAGCGCCCTTCGACTTCGCCGATCCCCACTTCGAGCACCGCCCGTACGACGCGTGGACGGCTTACGGGCAGTCCAAGTCCGCCGGGGTCCTGTTCGCGGTCGGCGCGCGCCGCTGGGTCGGCGACGGCATCACCGCGAACGCGCTCACCCCGGCTACATCCTCACCCGCCTGCAACGACACCTCGACGACGACACCATGCGCGCGTTCGGCGTGATGGACGACGGCGGGAATCTGACACCACCGGCGTTCTACAAGAGTCCCGCCCAGGGGGCGGCCACCTCCACCTTGCTCGCCGCATCACCCCTGCTGGAAGGCGTTACCGGCCGCTACTTCGAAGACAACCAGGAGGCGCAGATCGTCCAGGGCGACCGACCCGGTGGCGTGGCGGCCCACGCCCTCGACCCCGTGGCGGCCGACCGGCTGCGGGAATGCGCCGAGGCCGCCATCCGCACCACGTGACCGCCTCTGTCGTGGGCGCCGTGCTCTCAAGCGTCGTCGGTGGCCATCGTCATGAGTATGCGGCGGTGCACGCGCTTCAGGACGAGGACGAGCACGACGAGGATGGTGTCCAGGATCAGCACGGAGGCCAGCGGTGGCAGCCAGCAGGCCGCGACGCCGGCTGCGGCGCAGACCAGGCAGGCGACCAGCCGCGCGCTCCAGGCCTGGCGGGTGGAGATGTAGTACCACCACGCCTGCGTGAGCACGTAGAGGATCGGGCCGCCGAACAGGAGCAGACCGAGCTGGATGCTGCCTTGCCCGGTGGGGTGGCTGATCGCGAGTTCGGCGCCGACGGCGAGGATCACCAGTCCGGCCAGGGTGCTGTACTGGCCGCTGACGGCGCGGCGGACCGGTCGCAGCCGGTCGGCGGTGGCAGAGACGTGCCGCGACAGGATGTCCTCGCCACCGCTGAAGTAGCTGGCGCACAGGCACACCAGCGCGACGAAGACACCGAGGCCGGTGACCACCGTCGGCGCGTCGATCGGGGCAGCGGAGATCGCGGTGCCGAGGGTCAGCACCGTCTCGCCGAGCTGCAGGATGATGAACAGCCGGATCCGCTCGACCATGTGCTCGGCGTCGAAGACGAGATGCTGGGAGGACAGGACGTTGCGGGGCAGGGGGTGGGTCAGCCACACGCCTGCCATGTCGACCACCGCGGCAGCGGCCCACCAGACCAGCCGGGACTCTTGGTCCACCGCCGCTCCGATCAGCCACAGCGGGATCGAGACCACCGCCCACGCCGTCACGCGGAGGTAGTGCTGCCGCAGGATCGTGGTCTGGGCGCTCACCGCCGCGGTGATGTCGGTCAGGAGCAGGATGGTCACCAGCGGGACCGCGAACGCCCACGGCCGGTCCGTGAAAGCGGCGGTGATCTGGGCGTTCATGAATAGCCCCAGCCCCATCACCACCAGCACCAACCGTCGGGTCCCGGCCCGGTCGACGCCGAGGAACGTGGCGTCGAAGCTGGTCAACGCCCAGGTGCTGAGCACCGCGACCAGCATCACCGCCGTCTCGGCGGCCCCGCGCCAGGACAGCTCGGCGTGCAGGTGCTCCGCCAGCTGCCCGATGGCGAAGACGAAGATCAGGTCGAAGAACAGCTCCAGCGGTGCGACGCTTCGGCGTTCGGCGAACGGCGCACTGCTCACGTCAGCACGCCGTTCGGGAACCCGGTGCGGCTCGGCATAGATTCACGATCCGGCCGCGCGGGAACAGGCGCAACGCGGAAGCCCCGGGCCCGGATCGCGTCAGCCGAGCGCATCGTGGAGAGCGTCGAGGCCGTTCCGGTAGATGTCGGTGAACAGCGCGACAACCTCCTCGTCGGTGGCCCCGTCGGGCGTGAAGCGCCCCGACCACTGGACCTCGGCCGCGTCCTGCTGTCCGGCCACGGGGTGAACCCTGATGGTGGAGACGTAACCGGTCACGGGGAAGGGCGCCTGCTCGATGGCATAGCTGTAGTGGCGTTCGGCTTCGTTGAAGTCCACCAGGCGTTCGGTGATGACGTCCCCGTCGGGGTTCTTCAGCTCCCTGACGCGCCCGCCGTCCCGGAGGGTGCTCTCGGGTATGTAGGGCAACCAGTCGGGCAGGGAGCCGAAGCCGCCGATCAGTTGCCACGTGCGTTCCGGAGAGGCTGGAACCATCCGGCTCACCGAGGTCGATGCCATGGCCATCCTCCAGTTCGTGTCGTACTGCGGTGCGCGGGCGGATCAGACTCCGCCCGGGAGCGGGGCCTGCGGGCTGACCAGGCCGGACTGGCGCAGTTCGGCCCAGAAGTCGGCGGGGATCTTCTCCTCCAGCGCGGCGATGTCCTCGTCGACGTGGCCGGGCCTGCTGGCACCCGCGATGACGGCGACGGTCACCGGGTGGGCCAGCGAGAACTGCAACGCGGCAGCCTTGATGCTCACCCCGTGCCGGTCGGCGACCGCCTTGAGCCGCTCGACGCGTTCGTAGATCGCCGGCGAGGCCTCCTGGTACTCGAAGTGGCTGCCACCCGCGAGCACGCCCGAGTTGTAGGGTCCGCCGACCACCATGTCGACTCCCTGCTCAGCGGCCATGGGCAGCAGCCGCTGCAACGGCTGTTCGTGGTCCAGCAGCGTGTAGCGGCCGGCCATCACGAACCCGTCGGGTTTCGGTTCGTCCAGGGCGAGCGTGATCTCGATGGGTTCGGTGCGGTTGACGCCCAGTCCCCACGCTCTGATGACACCTTCGTCCCGCAGCCGGGACAGAACGCGGAACGCGCCGGTCCGCGCTTCTTCGATCTTCTGCAGCCAGAGATCGCCGTGGAAGTCCTGGGCGACGTCGTGCACCCACAGGACGTCGATCCGGTCGACTCCCAGGCGCCGCAGGCTGTCCTCGACCGACCGCTCGGTGGCATCGGCGGTCCACTCGTGCACGATCTTGTTCTTCCGGCCGTGTTCGAAGAGCGCGCCCTTCTCACCGAGCTCGCGCGCGCCGGTCTCCTCCTCGTCGAGGATGACGCGTCCGACCTTCGAGGAGAGGACGTAGGAGTCCCGGGGCTGCTGGGAAAGCACCTCGCCCAGCCGCATCTCGGCGAGCCCGGCCCCGTAGAGGGGCGCTGTGTCGAAGTAACGGTCGCCCTTGTCCCAGGCTTCTTGCACAGTCGCACGCGCCTCGTCCTCCGGTACCGCGCGGAACATGTTGCCCAACGGCGCGGTGCCGAAACCGAGGCGGTCGGGATGATCTCTCGGAGTGTCACGGCGGAGTCCTTCCGAAAGCGCTCTGCGTGAAGGTTTGAACGTTGCCGGGCGGGCCGATGGCCTGCGGTGGTTCGAACCACCAACGCCTGGCCTCCCCATGTGGGGCAGGTTCCGGATGAGAAGGGTGCGCCGCTCTCCCGAAGCCCATGCTAAGCGGCCGGAATCCGCACCGCCCGACGATGTTTGCCGGGCCCCGCAAGCAGAACAGCCAGCAACGCAGCGCACGAGGGCAGCACGCCGGCGAGGCGTTGGACGACGGGCGGTGGGCAGTGCAGCATGTGGTGGTCAGCGCGGGTCTTTCCCCGGCCAGTTCGGCTGCAATGACAAGAGCCGGTGCCGGAAGCAGTACGCAGCGACGGTAGAAGCCGTTCTGTGACAGCGAGAATCCGTCGATGGCCACAGGTTCAGCGTGTCCGCGCCCTTCCGGCACTCGGTCAACTGACGCAGAGCAGTACCTGCTGGTCGGTCATGCCGAGCGCGTTGGCGCACCATGGCTCTCGGCAAGGGTTCGTGTGGAGACCTCGTTGCCGCAGTTGTGGCTGTTGTCGAACGTTCCTGGCGCTCCGGGTCAGGTGACGGCCTGCCCGCCGCGATCAGGCCTCGACGCCTCGCCGTGCGAGGTCGACCGCGATGCCGTCCAGGACACCGGCGAGGCCCGAGGCGAACAGCGCGTCGAGGTCCCAGGGGTCGGCGCCCGCGCGCATCGCGGGGCCGAGCCGCGGGTACGCGCCGGGCTCGAAGAGCCGATCGCGTTCGTCGTCCGGGACGTTCGTCGTCCGCTGTCCCGCCTGTCGTTCTGCCTCCAGGTCGCTGACGTAGGTCAGCGCCACGCCCTGCACGTAGGAGGCGAACATGAACATGTACCGGAAGGCGTCGGCAGGTTCGAGGCCGAGTTCGTCGAAGGATGAGAAGGCGCTCTCGCTGTCCGCCGCGAGTGCCGGGCTGAAGTGCGCGCGGGTCGTCACCAGGACCCTCGACAGGATCCACGGGTGGCGGTGGTACAGCTCCCAGTCGCGATAGGCGGCTCGTTCGAGGCCGTGCCGCCAGTTTCGCGGCGGGGTGTCGGGCAGCGGGACGTCGGCCATCGCGGCCTCCACCATCAAGGCCACCAGATCGTCCTTGGAGGCCACGTGCCGGTACAGGGCCATGGTGCTCGCTCCGAGGTCGGTGGCGACCCTGCGCATCGACAGCGCAGCAAGCCCCTCCGCGTCTGCGACGTCGATACCGGCACGCACGATGCGCTCGACGGTGAGGTGGGGCGCGCTGTCGCCGCCGTCCGACGCCTCCGACCTGCGCGCCCGGTAGGCCCTCGCCTGGCAGGAGCGGGAGCAGTAGTGCCGCGGCCGTCCCCGTTCTGCGGGTTCCAGCGCCCTTCCGCAGAACGCACAGGCCGACTGCTCCGGCATCGCCACACTCCTTTTCGTCACATCTGATCCAGGCGTGTCGAAATTCTATCCCGTCATCGCGGGAGGTGGATAAGGCAGGTGGTGCGCTGTCGAAAAACCATTTGCAGCTGGTCGCACGTGCATGTGTATCGTGTACGCCGTCGGTGCGTACAACGCACGCAATCCGTGACGTAATGCGGAAGTCGACATGCCGCAGCCAACCGAAGGAGCAGGAGCCGGGGACATGACCGAAGAAAGCAAGAGAGCTGGGACCAGGCAGTGGGTCGGACTCGCCGTGCTGGTGCTGCCGTGCGTGCTGGCGTCCATGGACTTGTCCGTCATGTTCGTCACGCTCCCGTCCCTGACGGCCGTTCTCCAGCCGAGCAGCTCCGAACTGCTGTGGATCATGGACTCCTACGGCTTCCTGCTGGCCGGTTTGCTGATCACGATGGGCACCCTCGGTGACCGCATCGGACGGCGGAGGGTGCTGCTGGCCGGTGCCGCGGCCTTCGGCCTCGCGTCGGCTCTGGCGGCCTTCGCGTCCAGCCCCGAGATGCTGATCGCAGCCCGGGCGCTCATGGGCATCGCCGGAGCCACGCTGGCCCCCTCCACCCTCTCCCTGATCCGGAACATGTTCCACGACGACCGGCAGCGGGCCACCGCCGTCGGCGTCTGGACAGCCGGCTTCGCGGGCGGCGCCGTCGTCGGCCCCATCATCGGCGGCCTGCTGCTGGAGCACTTCTGGTGGGGCTCGGTCTTCCTGATCAACGTCCCCGTGATGATCCTGCTGCTGGTGCTCGGGCCGCTTCTGCTGCCCGAGTACCGCGACCCCGAGCCGGGCCGCTTCGACCTGCTCGGTGCCCTCCTGTCCCTGGTGGCCGTCCTCGCCGTGATCTACGGCGTCAAGATGGCGGCGGGGCACGGTTTCGGATGGACCCCGGCTGTCTGGATCGTCGCCGGACTCGTCGTGGGAGCACTGTTCGTCCGCCGCCAGCGCACGGCCGTGAACCCGATGATCGACCTCGCTTTGTTCCGCACCCGCCGGTTCAACGTGCCGCTGCTCATCGACGCTCTGGCGACATTCGCGATGATCGGCTTCTCGTTGTTCAACTGGCAGTTCATGCAGCTCGTGCTGGGGATGAGCCCGTTCGAGTCGGCTCTGTGGTCGCTGCCCACGTTCCTCGTGATGCCCGTGGGGATCGCCCTGGCCACCGCGATGGCGCCGCGCATCGGCAAGCCCAACGTGATGGTCGCCGGACTTCTGGTCGCGGCTGCCGGATACCTCGCGCTGTCCCTGATCAGAACCGACTCGGGCATCGTCTACCTGGTGAGCGCCCTGACCGTGGTCTCCATCGGCATCGGCGGCGTGTCCGCCGTCGTCACCGAAGTGATCCTGTCCGCCGCGCCGCCGGAGCGCGCGGGCGCGGCCTCCGCCCTGGCGGAGACCTCCGCGGAGTTCGGCGGGGCGCTGGGCATCGCGGTCCTGGGCAGCATCGGCACCGCCGTCTACCGCGTGCAGATGGAGTCCAAGGCCCCTGCGGGTCTCAGCCCGCATGAGCTCGCTGCGGCGGAGGAAACTCTGGGCGGCGCCGTCGACACCGCCGCGGACCTCCCGCACCACGCTGCGGAAGCGTTGCGGGCAGTGGCCTTCGACGCCTTCACGCACGAGATGCGGATCGCCGCATTGGCCAGCGTCGTGCTTACGGTAGGCGGAGCCATCCTGATCGCCACCATGCTCCGCACAGCACGCAACCGGCCGGGGACCCCCGTCTCACCAGCCACGAGCACGGGGCAGACGGCACAGCACCACGGCCGTGACCAGGCCGACGAACCGCCCGCCACGACGTCCATGTCGTGAACCCTGGACCCGTGGGCCGCACGGTGTAGCCGCACCCCTCCCGGACAGCGGCTACACCGCCAGCGGTCCTAGCAGGGGCACACCAGCAGTAGGTCCATTGTGGGCAGTACGTGGGGATACCGGCCCTGGCCTCCACTCCGGCAACGGCGACACAATCCGAGTCGCCCTATGTCGAGCTCGAAGGTCGTCCGGCGTTCCCTGGAGTCGGGGGTACAAGCCCCGATGGTCCGCTGTCAGTGATGCGCGACCCGCAGGGCGTCAACAGTGTCGAGCTCGCGCTCGAAGGCGGTGCGGGCGAGCGCGGTGCGATTGGGGCAGTCGAGCTTGATGAGCGACGACTCGACGTGGCTTCGCACGGTGCGGACCGCGATGCCCAGCGCCTGGGAGATCCGTTCGTTGGACCATCCTCGGGCGACGAGGCCGACCACGTCGAGTTCACGGCTGGTGAGGCGACCGAACGCCGGAACCCGGCCGAACCGGACGAGAACCGCGCCGGGGTGGCGCACCGCCCGGACGTGCCACCAGGTGCCGTCGGCGGCACGGTGGTGGAAGCCGACGTGGCCCGCCGCGCTGGCGGCGGCGGATCGCACGGCGAGGTGGAGCTCGGCACTGGTGAGCGGCACCTCGCCAAGTTCTCCGGCCCGGATCTCGACCAGGTCGTGCGTGATCCGGAGGACTACGTCGGCCACGATGTCACCGGCTTCGGCGCCGGGGTCGATGAGCCCGGCGAGATCGCGCGACAGCATCATCAGCGCCAGCCGTGACTCGTCGTCGAGCGGTGTGGCGTGCGTCGAGCTCATCGCCACGAAGCCCGGTATGGCCGCACCGGTAGCCGGCGGCGCCAACGGCAGGGTCATCCCTTCGCGAAACCGGTTGGGCAGTATTGCTTCTCGGTAGGTGCGGGTCTCGCGGAGGTCGAACGGCACGTCCACGAATCGCAGGGGAGTGCCCCGTCGCACCGCGAGCCGGTGGACCGGGCACGTCCGGCTGTACGTCGTCGTGATGTAGGCGAGCGTCTCCGCCGTGTAGCCGAGGTTGACGAGGGCGGTGTGCGTGCCACCGGCACGCGGAAGTCCACAGGCGACCAGCGCGACGCAGTCGAAGCCAAGCTCGTCGCGCACGGCGCGGAGGGGGACCTCGATGGGTAGGTCACCGCGGCTTGCGGCGCGGATCTCCCCGGCGAGCTGAGCCCACCACCGTACGTCCGCGGCCATCCCGAACCTCCGTTACCGGTCGGATCCTGACCGGGGACGCACGGCGGTGTCAAGCGAAGCGATGCCGGCGCTCGATCGACGTCGGACTCGATGCGGTCGTGTCCCTGCTCGCCGAGCCTGCCTCCTGCCCGGCGCTCGCGGCCGGAAGCACATCCGAGGCACCGGGGGAACGGCTTTTCGGCCGATGTCCGGCACCTCACAGCCTCGTAGCTTTCCGGGGGCTCGGCCGGTCGACGAGCCGGCACGGCGGAGGGAGAGCTTGATGCACATCGACGAGTACACCGCCCTCGACGCGACCGCTCTGGCCGCGGTCATCGCATCCGGGGAGGTCAGCGCCGACGAGGTCGCCGCACTGGCCATCGCGGCTATCGACCGGGTGGACGAGGAGGTGAACGCGGTCGCCGAAGGGCCCTTCGACCGCCCGCTCGACTACGCCGCCGACGGCCGGTTCGCCGGCGTTCCGTTCGCGATCAAGGACATCGTCTGCCACGCGGCAGGCGTACCGACGCGCATGGGGACGCGCCTGCTCGGCGAGGGTTTCGTGCCTCCGGCGGACACGCATCTGATGGCGCGCTTCCGCGCTGCCGGCCTGGCGACGCTGGCTGTGACGACGACCCCGGAGCTCGGATTCAACGGCAACTCCGAGGCACTGGCCTACGGTTCGACGCGCAATCCGTGGAACACCGCCCACAGCGCAGGTGGTTCCAGCGGCGGCGCGGCGGTGCTCGTCGCCGCGGGAGCGATCCCGATCGCGCACGCCAACGACGGCGGCGGATCCATCCGGGTGCCCGCCGCCTGCAACGGACTGGTCGGGCTGAAGCCCGGCCGAGGCCGGGTGCCCGTGGGGCCGGACTCGGCCGAGGCGCTCTACGGGATGGGTGCCGAGCTCGCGGTGACCCGCACGGTCCGGGACACCGCAGCACTGCTCGACGAGGTGGCCGTGAGCTATCCGGGCGATCCGTACGTCATCGCCCCGCCCGCGCGGCCATGGGTCGAGGAGGTGGGCGCCGATCCGGGCCGTCTGCGGATCGCCGTGCACACCGAGTCCTGGGCGGGCAGCTACGTGGACCCGGAGGTGGCCGGGGCGGTCGATGCCGTCGCCGGCGTGCTCGAAGCGGCGGGGCATGACGTCGAACGCCGGACGCCGGGCATCGAGTGGGAGTCGTTCCTGAACGCGAACCACGTTCTGTGGTCGTCCTTCCTGGCCGGATCCGTCGCCGGGCTCGAGGCGTTGACCGGAGCGACGGCCGGGCCGGAGAACCTCGAACGCACCACGTGGGCCTGCGTCGAGTACGGACGCACGGTCAGCGGGATCGACCTCGGCAACGCCCTGGCGGCCGTCAACACCGTCTCACGCGAGGTCGGCCGGTTCTTCACGGAATACGACCTCCTGCTGACGCCCACCATGAACACCCCCGCACCGCTGCTGGGCCACCTCGACGCGAACGCGGACCTCAGCGCGTTCGAGTGGACCACGCGGATCTTCGACGTCTGCTCCTTCACCCCGCTGTTCAACCAGACCGGCACTCCCGCGATCAGCCTGCCGCTGGCCCAGTCCGCGCAGGACCTGCCCATCGGTGTCCAGCTGGCCGGTCCGGCCTGTTCGGAAGCGATGCTGTTGCGGGTCGCCGCCCAGCTGGAGGAGGCGATGCCGTGGGCGGACCGGCGTCCCGCCGTCCACGCGGCCGCCCTCATGTCCCCCGCTACGTAGGCACCCGATCACCGGCAACGCCCCGAGAGACGAGCACCCCGATACTGCGTGGAGGAAGCCATGACGAAGACGCCCGATCTGATCGTTGTCAATGCCAACGTGTTCACCGGCGATGCGGCGGGAACCACGGCCGAGGCGTTCGCCGTCGCCGACGGCGAGTTCACCGCCGTCGGAAGCTCCGAGGAAGTCGTGCGCCTGGCCGGCCCGGAAACGGCCGTGCTCGACGTGGACGGCAAGATGCTCATGCCGGGAATCTGCGACGTCCACATCCACCTCGGCCTGGGTGGGGCGGCCGCGGCGTGGGAGCTGCAGATTCCGCCGCACTACGGCCCCGACGAGATCTGCGAAGCGATCGCGGCATGGGCGGCGGAACTGGGACCGGACGAGTGGATCGTCGGTTCGTTGACGATGGAGAAGCTCGCGAACGTCGACATGCTCGCCAAGCTCGACGAGGCGGCCGGCGGGCGTCCCGTGGTGCTCAAGGACGACACGATGCACAACAGGTGGGTCAACAGCGCCACGCTCGAGGCGATGGGAGTCATGGACGACTCTCCCGATCCCGAAGGCGGTACGTGCGTTCGCGACGAAGCGGGCCGCCTCACCGGCGTCTTGTGGGAACAGGCGTCCCGGCTGGCGGAAGAGGCATTCGTCGCGAGCATCAAGAACCCGGAAGAGCGGTACCGCGGCACCTTCGCGACCGCCGCGAAGCTGTGCAACCAGTACGGGCTCACCACCGTCTGCGAAGCCGCGACGATGGAGCCCGCGCTGCGCACCCTGTCGAAGCTGGATGCCGAGGGTGCGCTCACCCTCCGGGTCATGGCGTCCACAGTGGCGCGACCGCTGCTCGCGGAACCCGGAATCACCGGCAAGGAGCTGGTTTCGGTATCCGAGCAGTTCGGTTCCGAACTGCTCCACGTGGGATTCGTCAAGGTGTTCCTCGACGGCGTTCCCATGACGCGCACCGCCTCGATGCTGGACCCTTACCTCCCCCTCGGTTGCGATCACGGGCAGAGTTCCGGGGAATGCCTGTACGACCTGGACGGGCTCGTCGAGGAACTCGAGGAAGCGGTCTCCGCGGGACGCGGGGTGAAGATCCACGCGGCCGGGGACGGGTCGACGAGGCTGGCCCTGGACGCGATCGCGATCATGCGCCAGCGGCACGGATCGCGGCCGATCTTCCACATCGCGCACAACCTCTTCATCGACGAGTCCGACGTGCGGAGGTTCAGCGAGCTGGGCGTCGTCGCGGACGCGTCGCCGTACCTGTGGTACCCGAGCATCATCCAGGACAGCCTGGCGTCCTGCGTGTCGGCCGAGACCTTGAAGAAGTCCTGGCCGCTGAGGGACCTCGTGGATTCCGGGGCCACTGTCGCGGCCGGTTCCGACTGGCCGGTCGCCCTCCCCGTTCCGCACCCCTGGACCGGGATCGAAACGATGGTCACCCGTGAAGCACCGGGAGGAAGCGAGGAGGCGGTCAATCCCGCGCAGCGGCTCACCCTCGAGGAAGCGCTGATCAGCTTCACCCGGCACGCGGCGGAAGCGATGGGACTCGGTGAGCGCGTCGGCAGCATCGAGGTGGGGAAGTCCGCGGATTTCATCGTCCTCTCCCAGAACCTGTTCGGCATCGACACGCGCAGGATCCACGAGACGGACGTGCTGGCGACCTACCTGCGCGGCAAGCGCGTCTACGACGCGAACTCGTGACCGGCGTCCGGCTCGCCCCACGTGCCCGGTCGATCGACACTGGCCGAGCGGGACATCATCCGCCGCGCTGCGCATCCGGTCGGATCATGACTGCAGCATCTGCTGCGTCAGCGATCATGAGTGCGGCGGCCGGTTAAGCTCTGCTGCGTGAGTGATCAGTGCGTGTTCTGCGGCATCGTGGCCGGCGACGTCCCGAGCGTGAAGGTGGCCGAGGACGAGACGACGTGCGCGTTCATGGACATCAACCCGGCCTCGGACGGTCACCTGCTGGTGGTTCCCAAGCGGCACAGCAAGGACCTGTTCGAGATCCCGGCCGATGACCTGACCGCCGTCACCTTGGCCGCGCAGCGCGTCGCCAAGGCAGCGGCTGGAGCGTTCGGTGCTGATGGGGTGAACCTCCTCAACTGCTGCGGTGCTGATGCGTGGCAGTCGGTGTTCCACTTCCACCTGCACGTGATTCCCCGGTACACCGACAAGGCCAAGGACCGCCTGGTGCTGCCCTGGAAACCGGAGGTACCGGGCGACGCGGAGGCGATCGCCATCCTGGGCGGCAGGATCTCCGCCGCGGTGGCCTCGCAGCAGACATGATCGTCGTAGATCCGGAGGACGTGGAACCGAAGCCGTGGCGCAACGGCAGGGGGATCACGCGGGAGTTGTGGGCGGAGCCGTCCGGTTCCGGTGCAGGGGCTGATTTCGAATGGCGGCTGAGCCTGGCCGATCTCGGTGAGAACGGGCCCTTCTCCCGCTTCGACGGTGTCGAGCGCATCTTCACCCCGGTCGTCGGCGGATGTTTCGAGCTCACCGTCGACGGCCGCCCGCACCGCGCGACCCGGTATCAGCAGGTCCGGTTCCCGGGTGAGGCCGCGGTGGCCGTGCGCGGCCTGGTCGAACCGGCTCGGGTGCTCAACCTGATGACGGTGCGCGGCCGTTGCCGCGGCGATGTCCAGGTGCGGCGATGCCACGGCGAGATCACCTGGAACGCGGGTGTCCGATCATTGCTCCTCGTGGCTGGGCGGTTGGCGATCGGGGCTGTCGAACTGCCGCGGCTGGGGCTTGCGGTCACCTCCGGACCGGCGTTGTCCGGAACGGCCGAAGACGCCCTCGTCGTAGAGGTCCACGTCTTCCGCGGCGTGCGGCTGGGAACCGGCTGACAGCCCAGCGGCTTTGTCACCTGCCGGTCAATCGTGGCGAACAACCGGTCTGCCCTTTTCGCTGGACTCACCCGGCCGGCGCCGAACAGGGACCAACGTCCTGATCGCCGCCGACCGGGAGCGCATCCGCGGTGGCCTCACCGCCCCCGCGCGTATGCGGCAGAAGAGCCCTGGGGCGCGAGGGGGCTGATCAATGAGTGGTGGTCATCGGCCGGCCTTGTCCAGCCCCGTCCGGAGCCGGGCCAGAGTTCCCTCGACGTCGCCGAGCTTGTCGAGTCCGAACAGGCCGATGCGGAAGGTGGAGAAATCAGCCGGCTCGTCGCAGTGCAGTGGCACACCGGCCGCGATCTGGATGCCGACTTTCTTGAAGCTGGCACCGCTGCGCAGCTCCGGGTCGTCGGTGTGGACGACGATCACGCTGGGGGCTGCGAACTCGTCGGTGGCGACCGAGGGGAGCCCGTGCTCGGCGAGCAGCGTGCGCACTCGGCTGCCGAGGTCGACTTGCGCGGCGCGGAGATCCTCGAGTCCGCGGTCGCGGGTCGCGAGCATGAGTTCCAGGTTGTGCGCGAGGGTATCGGTCGGCATGGTCGTGTGGTAGGGGGTCTGACCCTGGGTGTAAGCGTCGGTGATCGACAGCCACTTCTTCAGATCAACGGAGAAGCTCGTCGACGTGCTTGCCTCGACCGCAGCCCGGCCCGCCTCGCTGAGCATGACGTAGCTGGCGCAGGGGGACCCGCTCCAGCCCTTCTGCGGCGCGCTGAGCAGAACGTCGACGCCGAGATCGGCCATGTCGACCCAGAGCGCCCCGGAGGCGATGCAGTCCAGGACCAGCAGGCCACCGGCCTCGTGGGTGGCCTCGGCCAAGCGGCGGACGTAGTCGTCCGGCAGCAGCATGCCCGCGGCGGTCTCGACGTGCGGCGCGAAGACCACATCGGGCCGCTGCTCGCGGATGGCGGTGACGACCTCATCGATCGGCGCCGGCTGCCACGGGGCCTGATGCGAAGAATCGACCGGTCGTGCCCGGCACACCGCGTGTTCCTGCGCGATCGAGCCCATCTCGAGGATCTGCGACCAGCGGTAGGAGAAGAGCCCGTTGCGCACCACGAGGCAGCGGCGGCCAGTCGCGAGTTGGCGGGCGACGGCCTCCATGCCGTAGGTGCCGCCTCCGGGCACCAGCGCGACGCTGTGTGCTCGGTAGGTGGTGCGCAGGACATCGACGATGCCCTGCATCACGCCCACGAAGCGCTGGGACATGTGGTTCAGCGAGTAGTCGGTGAACACCACGGAGTACTCGAGCAGACCACCGGGATCGACATCATCATGAGGCAGAGCCATGCCCGTAGCCTGACACAGGCGCAGAAGTCGGGTGCGGACAGCATCGTGGGCGGGCCTTGCCGACTTCGCGGACCGGGACTGCATGGCGTGCGCGGCGGCCGTCGATCGTCACCATCACGGCCCTCCTGCCGCATCCTATTCCGGAGCCGGTTGCGCATAGCGCTGTTTCCGGCGCTTCTTCACGTAGCCCATGAAAATCGGCCATTCAAGCGTCACCGTGATCCTTAAGGTGGATGATGAGAGGATGCTCGCTGGGCTGCTGACGGGAGTGACAGCTTGTTTTACATCGGTTTTATGGATGGGGAGTGTTCGGATGGTGATCCGGACCTGCCGATTGGCAGAATAGTGGCTGGTGATCTGGATGAAAGATTCGAATCTCTGGTTCAGTGCTGGTCAAAGTCGGAATACGAGGCGAGCTGGCGTCGGCAGCTGCAGCTCTTGCTGGAGGGTGGCCGCCGTGCTTTGCTGCTCACCGTAGCTATTCCGCCGAAGCGGGCAAATTTTCTGCGAGGATTCGATCTGTACAGGTTCGGTGAGCAGGTTCGAGTGCACGACAGGATGGTGTTGATCGGGCGATTTCGCAGGAAGCGGTCGATTTTGGATCATCCTGATCGGTATGTTCCTTCCTATCGTCCATCGACAAGGAGTGGGCAGAGGGTCTCGGAATGGTGCACAACTGTTAGCGAAATCCGTTCATTTCTGAACTCGTAGGGCTCGCCGGGCGAGGGCTGGGGAGGAGTGTGGTGACCTGAAGTGGGTTGTACCGCGCTGAACGGTAGTGATGCACCGGCCGACGCCGCCCGTACAACGGTCCGGCCGGGGGCTGGATCCGTTGACCGAGTGACGGGCCATAGATTCGGCTCATGACAGACACGACGATCACTGACGAAACCCACGAGACGCGGGCCGCTCGCTTCCGTGCTGAGGCCGCCGCTCGGGGCATTCCGGCTGCCGAGGTGGAGGCGTACATACGCACCGCGCGCTCTGCGGTCTACCTCGCTGCGGACGGCCCCGGCCCGGTAGTTGCGCTGACCGGCGGGAATCCACCGCTGCCCGAGGGCTCCCCGGCGCCGACGGCCGCGTTCGTCGGGGCCGTCGACTGCGCGGCCCTGCCGCCGGGAGCGACGGACCTGCCGCTGCCCACCGAGGGCCAGCTGCTGTTCTTCGCCGACCCCGTGCCGGGCATCGGGGCAGTGGCCGCCGACGCTGTGCGCTACATACCGGCCGAATCGCTGTCGGCGGAAGACCTGGCCGGCCCGGACGACGGTATGGGCACCTACCGCCGTGGACGGCTGGACTTCTGCTTCCACCAGTGGTCGTGGCCTTGGCGGGAGGAGGACGACGACGAGGAGTCGCAGCAGGCCGCCGAGCTGGAGTCGGCCTGGTCGCACGTGGTCGGCTGGCGCCCCCGCTGGCGGTTCCAGCTCGGCGGTGAGCCGGTCGTCTTCAACTGGGATCCGGTCGAGGTGGCCCAGGACGAAGTGCCGCTGCCCGCCGAGGACGGCGACGAGTGGACGCTGCTGGCCAGCTGGCGCGGTGATGACGACTGCGACGAGCTGGAGGCGGGCCTCTTCCACTGGGTGATTCGCCGCGCCGATCTGGCCGCGCTCCGCTTCGACCGGGTGTACGTGTACGTGGATGCCTTCTGATCGTCGAGGCGGCGGACCTCCGGTAGTCCCTCACCTCGTGCGGGGAAGTGCTGGCGCGGCACGTCCCCGCACGACCAGGAGCGAGTGGGGATCATTGTGGCGGTGCCGCGTAGGTGGCGGCGCCGGACCAGTCGATCGCGATGTAGTCCTCGTTGCCGACGACCCATGCGTCGTGCCCGGGGGAGACGACGCCGGTTTCGCCGGTGCTGATCTCGGCTTCCTGGCCGTCGTCCATCACGACGTGCAGCGTGCCGGACAGGACGTACATGGTGTGGGCCTGTTGGCAGCTGTCGGTCTGCACGATCGGTTTGACGTCGTTCGACCAGCGCCAGCCGGGGTGCAGCACGGTGCGTCCGACGGTCGCCCCGGGAAGCTCGACGATGTCCAGCTTGCCGTGCTCGAACGTGCGCGACTCGTCCGGTTTGCCGAGGTCCTTGACTTCGAGCGTCATCGGTCCTCCTCGAGTGCGTGCGGCTTTCCTCCAGTTCGAGTCTGCGCTGCCCGTGGTTCGCGGACTAGGGTCGAACGACGCATGCGGGAACTTCTGCCCGTCCGGACCGGACCGGCCGGGGTTCGCCACGAGAACCCGGCGGATGACGTCCGGCTGCGCGCGTGCGGGTTCTGCTCTGCCCCGCTACGGGCACTTGCTTCCCGCGCTGACGGACTTGGAAGAGGTGCGGCCCGGTCAGGGGTTCGACCACTGGACCGGGGCGAGGTGCAGGCCGCGTTCTCCCCAGCCGGCGCTGGTGATCGAGGTGTTGCCGTTTGGTTCGGTGATGACCTCGGAGGCGTGGGCGTTGATGTGACCGGCCGGACTGTCCACTGAGAAGCGGAACGGGTTCCTGCTGGAGTAGACCCGGGTGTCCTTGTAGCCGGGGTCGCAGCACACGAAGAGGTACCAGGCGTCCGGGCGTCGTACGACGAACGGGGATTCGGTGGGGCCTCCGAAGGTGCCCGAGGCCGGGTGCTGGAAAGCGACCCGCTTCTCGCTCCAGTGCACCAGGTCCAGGCTGGTCCGGTAGGCCACCTGGTGGTTTCCACCGGTAGGAGCGCTGGTCGCGGTGTAGTACATGACCCACAGGACGCCGATCCTGGTGACCATGGGGTCTCTGGCGTCGAATCCGTCGGTGAACAGCGGGTTGGCCGCGCTGCGGGTCCAGGTCCACAGGTCGGTGGAGGTCGCGAGGTGCATCCGGTAGGCCGTGTGGTCGGGGGTGCCCGCCGCGTAGAACATGTGGTAGACGCCGTTGGCGAAGACCACGTGCGGCGCCCAGATGTGGCTCTCGCCGGCGGCCGGGTCCGCGGTCAGCGCGAACGGCTGCTTCGTCCAGGGGCCACGCGGCGAGGGGGCCGTGGCGTGCCCGAACTGCTTCTCGTCCAGGGGATTGGCCGGTTCGGCGTGGGTGATGGCGTACACGTGCCACACACCGGTGGCCGCGTCCCGGATCATCGTGTGGTCGTTGTAGTACCACTGCTCGGCCTCGCCGACCGACGGGTCGTAGACGTGGATGAACTCACCCGCCGACACCGAATCGGCCACCGAAGCGGACGCCGTGCCCGCCGCGGCCAGCTGGGTCACGGCGAGCAGGGCGATCACCGAGCGGAGCACTCTTCTACCGGACGCACTGATCATCGTCGACCCCTGCCTGTCCCGGCCGTTTTCATCTCGCTAGAAGCGGCGTGTCATTTCGGTATAGCGACTGCCCGGTTCTTCCGATATCCGCGAATCGGGTGTTTGGTGCGCCGTCCCGGTCTTCGCGGGCAGGCCGTCCGCCTGGGGTGAAGGTGGAGCGGGAGTTCTCACCATCAGTTCCAGCCACGACCGACGAGCGGCACCGCGTCGTCCTCGACATCGCGCTCGAACACATGGAGGCGGAAACCGAACCGGGCCTCGACCACCTGATGGCGACGTTGAGTCCCACGCCGAACTACCACTTCTGGCAAGGGGGCGAGGACGTCGGCCCGGAAAGCTTCGAAGGGGTTCGAACGTGTTGCGCGGAATTCGATCTCGTGCACCCCTCCAGCGACCGAGCAACGCCGACTGGCGCCTGTGCCCGCCACCGCACGGACGGTTTCCGGGCTTCCACTGCAGCAGGGGTGCGGGGGCCAGGTGCTGCAGGCGGTGTGCGCCACCCTCGGCTAGGTGGCGAAGCCGTCGAGGAAGATCTTCATGCAGTCTCTGGTCAGGTCTTCCGCGGTGTAGGCGTCTTCCGGGTGGCGCCACTTGATGGAGAGCCAGACCGCGTCGCGGATGAAGCGGTGGAAGACCTTGGTGGGGACGTCTTCGCGGAAGACTCCGGCTCGCTTGCCGTCGTCGATCGTTTCCAGCCAGACCTGCTGGGCAGCGTCGGCCAGCTGCTTGGCGTCCTGGTAGCCGGGATCATCGCGGAGGTTGGGCAGTTCGTTCTGGTAGACGATGGTGGCGTGCGGGTTCTCCTCCGCGGTGCGCAGCGACACTTCCACGATGGCACGCAGTCGCGATCGCGGGTCGAGCCGGCGGGGTGCGGCCTCGTCGTAGCGGGCCTTCAGCTGCTCCAGGTAGTCGGTGACGACCTCGCGCGCGATCGCGTTCTTCGACGGGAAGTAGTGGTACAGCGCGCCGGAGCGCACCCCGACCCGGGCGGCGATCTGGCGCACGGTGGTCGATGCGACGCCCTTGCTGGCGAACAGCTCGGCGGAGGCGTGCAGGATGTCGGTCCGGCGGAGCTCGACAGCGGTCATCCGCTTCCTCCCAGCGATTGAGCGCTTGCTCAATCGAGCTTAGGGTGCCGATCGCGCCGGGGTCAATCGAGTTCGCTGCGCACGCGCCAAAGTGACTGGCGAGTAGCGGTTTTCGCTCCCCAGTCGAGGAGTGCGCCGCGCGATGCCGACGTATTGACCAAGCGCTCGTTAGGGAGTAATACTGCCTCCCGTCGGTCCGTCGGAGGGCCGGGACGGAAGGCCGGTGGTGTCGGTGACGGGCCGGAACGAATCCCTGGACAAGTGCTTCTCGCTGGCCGATCTGCATCACGTCGGCGTCGTCGTCGCCGACATCGAGCAGGCCGCTGCCGACGTGGAGCGGATCTACGGCATGCCGGTCGCGGTGTTCGGCGAAACCCGGTTCACCTGCCGGATTCGGGGAATCGAGCAGACCGTGGTGCAGCGCATCGGGCTCACCGCGGGGCCGCCGCACCTGGAACTGCTCCGGGAGGTGCGCGGGTCCGAGATCTGGACACCTGTTCCGGGAGTCCACCACCTGGGATTCGTGGTCGACGACCTGGCGAGCGCGGCGGGTGAGTTGGAGCAGGCGGGTGCGCCGGTGTGGATGGCTGGAGTGCGGCGCGGGATCTGCCCGGTCGGCGCCACCTACCACCGCGATCCGCTGGGGCAGGTGTTCGAACTGCTGGACCGGGCGCTGGCCGACTCGATGGCCGAGCGGATCGGCCACAGTGGACTGACCGGCTGAAGTTGACGCGACGGAGCGGAATTTGTTTCGAGAGGAAGGCGCGAGGATGAAACTGGCGGGCAAGGTCGCATTCATCACGGGAGCTGCGCAGGGGCAGGGCCGGAGTCACGCCGTGCAGCTGGCCGCCGAGGGCGCCGACATCATCGCGCTCGACATCTGCGAACAGCTCGACTGCGTGGCCTACGAGATGGGCGACGAGGCCGGGCTCGCGGAGACGGTCCGGCAGGTCGAAGCCCAGGGACGCCGGATCCACGCGGCAAAAGCGGACGTTCGCGACCTGAAGGCCGTCGAAGCCGTGGTCGCCGAAGGCGTGCGGAAGCTCGGGAGGCTGGACGTCGTCGCCGCCAACGCCTCGATCTGCACCGTGCAACCGCACGAGGAGCTGACCAGCGAGGTCTGGCGGACGACGCTCGACGTCAACCTCACCGGCGTGTGGCACACCTGCGCCGCGGCGATTCCGCACCTGGTCGCCGCCGGTGGCGGCAGCATCGTCATCACCGGATCCACCGGTAGCGTCGTCGGCCTGCCGTTCTACCTGCCCTACGTGGCCAGCAAGCACGCGCTGATCGGGGTGTGCCGGTCGCTCGCGCTGGAACTGGCCGACCGCAACGTCCGCGTGAACGTCGTCCTGCCGACCGGCGTGGACACCGCGCAGGGGCACTCCGAGGTCCTGCCCGAACTGCTGGCCGGACGGCCGGACCTCGGGCCGGTGTTCATGAACAGCCTGCCGGTCACCCGCATCGAGTCGGTCGACGTCAGCAACGTCCTGTCGTTCCTCGCCTCCGACGAGGCCCGCTACATCACCGGCATCGCGATGCCCGTCGACGCCGGCTCCACCATCCGCTGAACCCCGAGCAGAGGAGAACTCATGAGCCCCCGTGTTGTCTACGCCCGCAGCGTGCACGACGACGCCGAGATCGACGCTTGCCTCGAGGTCCTGCGCGGCGGCCCGTTCGGGCTGAAGATCGGCAAGAACGTCGCGGAGATGGAGCGCACCGTCGCCGAGCTGTACGGCAAGCGGCTCGGCGTGATGTGCAACTCCGGATCGTCGGCGATCTACCTGGCGCTGGAGCTGCTCGACCTGCCCAGGGGCGCGGAGGTGATCACCTCGCCGCTGACCTTCTCCACCGACGTCGCGCCCATCGTGCGCGGTGGCTGGGTCCCGGTGTTCGCCGACGTGGAGCCGGACACCTACAACGTGGACGCGGGCAGGATCGAGGAGCTGATCACCGACCGGACGAAGGCGATCCTGATCCCCAACCTGGCCGGGAACGCGCCGGACTGGGACGTCATCCGGGACATCGCCGATCGCCACGGCCTGAAGGTGATCGAGGACTCCTGCGACTGCATCGGTACGACGTTGCGCGGCACCAGGACCGGCAGCCGGTCGGACATCACGGTCACCAGCTTCGCGATGGCGCACATCGTGACCTGCGCGGGCAATGGCGGCATGGTGTGCCTGGACGACGAGTTGCTGCGGGACAAGGCGCTGATGCTGCGCCGGTGGGGACGGCGCTCGGAGCCGCACCTGTTCGGCTCGGCCAACACCGGGCGGGTGTTCCGCGAGGATCTCGACGGGGTGGCCTACGACAACGACTTCATCTTCGACGTGCTGCCGTGGAACTTCGAACCGTCCGAGCTCGGGGCGGCGTTCGGCCTGCAGCAGCTGAAGAAGCTCGATGCGAACTTCGCCCGCCGCGCGGAGATCTTCGACGCCTTCAACGACGCCTTCGGCAGCTATCCCGTGTTGTTCTCGCTGCCTCGCCAGCTGCCGGACTGGCACACCGCCTGGCTGTGCTACCCGGTGATGGTCCGGCCCGGCGCCGGGTTCGCGCGCAGCGACCTGCAGGAATCGCTCGAAGCGGCGGGCATCGACACGCGCACGGTGTGGAGCGGCAACATCACCCGGCACCCGATGATGCGGGGCGTCGAGCACCGGGTTCCCGAGGGCGGGCTGCCCAACGCCGACGCCGTGTTCGAGCGCGGTATGTCGCTGGGGATGAGCCACGGCACCACGGCGGCGGAGCTCGACCACGTGGTGGCCAGCATCCACGCCTTCGCATCGCGCTTCGCGCCCGCGGTCGGCTCGGTGGGATGAGTGCCGATGTCGAGGATCAAGACGGCGCTCTACGCTCCGGCGCTCGGGCGTGACGTGGCGGCATGGCAGGCAGAGCTGCGCCGGCTGGACGACAGCGGGCTGTCCGCGCTGTCGGTGTCCGACCACTTCATGGTCGGGCGGGTGGATCCGGTCGCCGCGCTGACCGCCATCGCGATGAGCACCCGGCGGTTGCGGGTCATGGCGCTGGTGCTGTGCAACGACTACCGGCATCCGGTGATCACCCACCACGCCGCGGCCAGCATCGACGTGCTCTCCGGCGGTCGGCTGGACCTCGGCCTGGGTGCCGGTTACCTGGCGGCCGAGTACGCCGCGGCCGGTCTGCCCTACGACCCGCCGGGGCGGCGCGTCGACCGGCTGGCGGAGTCGGTCGAGGTCATCAAGGCGCTGTTCGCCGGCCGGCCGGTGCACCACGAGGGCGCGGCCTACTCGGTGACCGGGCTGACCGGGACCCCGGCGCCGGTGCAGACCCCGCACCCGCCGCTGCTGATCGGTGGCGGCGGGAAGCGGATGCTCACCATGGCCGGCAAGCACGCGCAGATCGCCGGGATCCACTCGAACCTGCGACACGGCTCGGCCTACGACGCGGCCGTCATCGAGGACATGCTGCCGGACCGGATGGCGCGCAAGATCGCGTGGGTCCGGGAGGCGGCGGAGCGCGCCGGACGCGACCCCGACCAGCTGGACTACCTGTCGATCACCTGGACCTGCCGGGTGGTGGACAGCCCGCGGCAGACCGACGCCGCGCTCGCCGAGGTGTGCCGGGCCTACGCGGTCGATCCGGGAGTCGGGCGGCAGTCCGCGGGCCTGCTGGTCGGGACCGTCGAGCAGTGCGTCGAACAGCTCCTGCAGCGGCAGGACGGACTGGGGCTGAACTACGTCGACTTCGGGGCCGCGAGGGCCGCGGAGGTCGAACCGCTGGTCGCAGCATTGTCCGCTTTGGACTGAGAAGTTCCCGCATCCGACAACGGAGTCGAAGATGTCCGAAACCGCCGTGCGAAGAACTCCCGATCCGGCCGTGCTGCGCAAGGTCGCGCTGTCCGGCCTGCTCGGCACCGTCATCGAGTACTACGACTTCCTGCTCTACGGAACGCTGGCCGCCATCGTGTTCGGCGAGCTGTTCTTCCCGGGATCCGATCCGGTCGTCGGCACCATCGCCTCGTTCGGGACGCTGGCCGTCGGTTACGTCGCCCGGCCCGTCGGCGGGATCGTCTTCGGGCACTTCGGCGACCGGATGGGCCGCAAGTCGATGCTCGTGGTCACCATGGTCATGATGGGTCTGGCGAGCGTGCTGATCGGCCTGCTGCCGACCTACCACGTGATCGGGGTGTGGGCGCCGGTCCTGCTGGTGCTGTGCCGGATCGTGCAGGGCGTGGCCATCGGCGGCGAATGGGCCGGTGCGACGCTGATGGTCGTCGAGCACGCCGACGCCAAGCGCAGGGGGCTGTGGAACGGTCTGCTGCAGATGGGTTCGCCGCTGGGCTCGGTGCTCTCGACGATCGCGGTCGCGCTGGTGACCAGGCTGCCCGAGGAGCAGCTGATGTCCTGGGGTTGGCGGGTGCCGTTCCTGTTCAGCGCGGTGCTGCTCGGCGTCGGGCTGTACGTGCGGATCAGCATCGCCGAGAGCCCGCTGTTCGAGCAGTCGCGGGCCGCCGTGGACAAGCCGAAGGTCCCGCTGGTGGAGGTGCTGCGCAATCCCGGCACCTTCGTCCTCGCCAGCGCCGTCGGCATCGGTCCGTTCGCGCTGACCGCGTTGATCAGCACCTTCATGATCACCTACGGCCGGTCCATCGGGTACGACACCGCCGACGTGGTGACCGGAGTGCTGATCACCGCCGTGATAGGGCTGGTGGCCATCCCGCTGTTCTCCGTGCTGTCGGACCACCTCGGCCGCCGGACCGTGGTGGTGGGTGGTGCGGCGGGGATCGTGCTGCTGGCTTTCCCGATGTACGCCCTGGTCAACACGAAGGTGGTGGCTCTGCTGTTCGTCGGCATGGCGCTGGGGCAGTTGATCCAGAACGCGATGTACGCGCCGCTCGGCCCGCTGCTGTCGGAGATGTTCGGCACCGGCGTCCGCTACACCGGCGTCTCGCTCGGCTACCAGGTGGGCGCACTCGTCGGCGGAGGCTTCACACCGCTGCTCGCCAGCAGCGTGTTCACCGTCTCGGGCGCGCCGTCGAGCACTCCGCTGGCGGTGCTGGCGGGCGCTTGCGGCCTCGTGACGCTGCTGGCCATCTGGCGCACCGGTGAGACTCGCGGTCGTGATCTGACGCAGGAGGTCGAGACGCGCGCTGGTGCCTCGACCTGAGGAGACGCGAGCCCCGTGTTCCCGGTCCACTGACCGGGAAGCGGTCTCGCTCCGCCGGTTATCCGCATGTATGGTCCCACCGCACCAATCAGAAGACGTTGCGCCGTAGGGCTTTTCGGGCCCGGGTGTACGGCACTGCCGAGGAGGGCGATCGTGTTCGACGAAGAGGTCGCGGCGGTCATCCAGTCGCTCGACGCGGGTTTTCCGCGGGTCGAGGAGATGACCGGGCCCGAAGCACGTGCCGCGATCGCGGCGCGGCGGCAACCGGTGCGCAACCCGGACGTCGTGGCGAAGACCGAAGACCGGAGGATTCCCGGGCCCGGCGGTGAGCTTCCGGTCCGCCTGTACTTCCCGCACCACGACGGTGACGGGGCGCTGCCGGTGGTCGTCTTCTGCCACGGCGGCGGGTTCGTGTTCTGCGACCTCGAGTCGCACGACGGGTTCTGCCGCGAGCTTTCGGCACGAACGGAGTCGGTGGTGATCTCGGTGGACTACCGGCTGGCACCGGAGCACAGAGCACCCGCGGCGGCCCACGACGCCTACGCCGCGCTGACCTGGGCTGCCGAGAACGCCCGCGAGCTCGGGGGAGACCCGGACCGGTTGCTGATCGCCGGTGACAGCGCCGGCGGCAACCTCGCGGCCAGCGCTTGCCTGCTGGCCAGGGACGCCGGCGGGCCTGGAGTGGCGGCTCAAGTGCTCATCTACCCCGCGCTTGACCCCGCTTGCGACAGCGCGAGCTACCGCGAACGCGGCAGCGGTTACGGGAACACCAAGGCCGCTATGGAGTGGTACTGGCGCCAGTACCTGCCCGCTGACGGCGCGGTCGAACCCCGGTACCAGGTCGAACCGCTGGCCGCGGACACCTTCCGCGGTCTGCCGCCCGCCATCGTCGTGACCGCCGGCCTGGACCCGCTGTCCGACGACGGCCGGGCCTACGCGGCGGCTCTGGCGCGGGACGGGGTGGCGGTGACGCATCGGCACTACCCGGGCCTGTTCCACGGATTCCTGACCATCATGCCGCTGCAGGCCGGGCAATCGGCCCGCGACCTGCTGTGGCACGACCTGCGCGCAGCTGCGAAGCGAGGAGCACCATGACCACCGGAGTTCACGAGGTGCGCGACGTCCTGGTCGTCGGAGCCGGATTCGCCGGTCTCTACGCCGTGCACGCGTTCCGCGAAGCCGGACTCGACGTCGGATGCCTCGAAGCGGGCGAGGCCATCGGGGGAACCTGGTTCTTCAACCGGTACCCGGGCGCCCGCTGCGACGTGGAGAGCATCGACTACTCGTACTCGTTCGACGACGACCTGCAGAACGACTGGGTGTGGAGCGAGCGCTACGCGACCCAGCCGGAGATCCTCGCCTACCTCGACCACGTGGCCGACCGCTTCGCGCTGCGTCGGCACATCCAGCTGCGGAAGCGGGTCGTGGCCGCGCACTTCGACGAGCAGGCGTCGCGTTGGACGGCGCGCACCGAGGACGGTGACGAGCACCTCGCGCGGTACCTCGTGTTCGCCACGGGCTCCCTGTCGGCGCCGAACAAGCCGGACATCCCCGGTGCCGAGTCCTTCGCCGGCGAAACGTACTTCACCGCGCGCTGGCCGCAACCGGGGCCGGCGCTGGAGGGCAAGCGCGTCGGCGTCATCGGCACGGGCTCGTCGGCGATCCAGTCGGTGCCGATCCTGGCCGAGCAGGCCCGCTCGCTCACCGTCTTCCAGCGCACGCCGAACTACAGCGTGCCCGCGCTGAACCGGAAGCTCACCGACGAGGAGCAGCGCCGGATCCGCGCGGAATACCCGCAGCGGCGGCGGAAATCGCGCATGAGCGGTGGTGGTTCGACGCACGAGCCGTACCCGAAGCCGGCGCAGGAGTGCACTCCGGAGGAGCGCGAGGCCGCGCTGGAGGCGGGCTGGCGCAACGGTGGTGTGCTGTTCGGCAAGACCTTCCCCGACCAGTTCACCAACAGCGCGTCGAACGACTTCGCCCGGGAGTTCGCCGCGCGCAAGATCCGGGAGATCGTCGAGGACCCGGGAACCGCCGAGGACCTGATCCCCACCGATCACCCCATCGGCACCAAGCGGATCTGCACCGATTCCGGCTACTTCGAGACGTTCAACCGGGACGAGGTCTCGCTGGTCAACCTGCGCCGGGACCCGATCGAGCGGATCACCGCCGCGGGCATCGAGACCAGCGCCGGGTTCCACGAGCTGGACGTGCTGGTCTACGCCACCGGGTTCGACGCGATGACCGGCGCGCTCATGCGGGTCGACATCACCGGCCCGCTCGGCGACCGGATCCAGGACGCGTGGGCGGAGGGACCGGTGACCTACCTCGGCGTGC